>JAPPHR010000096.1 GCA_028820995.1 Rhodospirillales bacterium | reverse complement strand
TGAACGACATGTGCGGGTGGTGCGCATCGCCGTTGGTGTAGATGCCGCCGCGGGATTCGAGGAACGCCTTGGTCTCGTCCGTGAGCCCTTCGGTCATGATCCTGCGGCTCTCGTTGGTGATCCCCCAGCCGGTGGCGCTGCAGCGGTTGAACACCGGGATGCGCAGGAGCTCGCGCATGGAGGGGACGCCGAAGACGCGCACCTCGCCCGCCTGACCGCTGGACCAGAAGCCGTAATACTCGTCGAGCTGGCCGGGGCCCACGTGGGCCGAGCCTGCTTCGGTCGCGGCTTGCGCCTTGCGGGGCGGAGCCGCCGGGGTCACGCCTGCCACCCCGGCGGCGACCACCCCGCCGACGGTGGCGATCTTCGCCGTGCTGCCGATCAGATCGCGGCGGGTGACGCCGGTTTTCTCCGGTGCATCGTGTTTCTTCTTCGACATGACTCTCTCCTCTTTGCTTGGCATCAGGGACTCGTTGCTGTGCCGGATGGGCCTACGGTTGTCGCGGTTGGAACGGTGATGTTGGCGGAGGCGCGGGCCCGCCGGCGCTCTCGCCTGAGGCGGCGCTGGATCATCGGCGGGCAGCGGTGTTCGTCGTGGTAGACCTGCTGGCAATGCAGGCAGTAGAGGCACTCGTTCGGGTTGATGTGCCCGTCCGGGTGGATCGCCTGCACCATGCATTCCTGGGCGCAGCGATGGCAGGGCGCGCCGCATTCCTTGTGGCGGCGCAGCCACTCCATGATCCTGATCTTGCCGGGGATCGCGAGCGCCGCCCCCAGTGGGCAGAGGTAGCGGCAGAAGAAGCGCTCGATGAAGAGCCCGGTGCCGAGCAGCACGCCGGCCCAGGCCACGAACGGCCAGTCGTGGGCGAAGCGCAGGATCACCGTGGTCTTGAAGGGCTCGACTTCCGCCAAGCGCTCGGCGAAGGCGAGATCGTAAAGCGAGACTCCGGCCAGGCCGATGAAGATCACGTACTTCACCGGCCAGAGCCGCTCGTGCAGGCTCCAGGGAAGCGTCACCTGCGGCACCCGCGCGAGCCGCGCCGCCTTGTTGAGCAGCTCCTGCAGCGCGCCGAAGGGGCAGAGCCAGCCGCAGAACACGCCCCGGCCCCAGAAAATCAGCGCGAGCGCGGTGCCGCACCAGAGCAGGAAGATCAGCGGGTCCATCAGGAAGTAAGACCAGCGGAATTCGGTGATCAGCGCGTTGCCGAAGGTCAGGATGTTGACCACCGAGAGCTGGGCCTGGGCGAAGCCGCCGAGCCAGGCGACGATGAAGAGCAGGAAGCCCACCCGCACGGATGTCGCGAGCTTCGGCCGGCGTGCGAACCAGTCCTGGAAGAAGAAGATCAGGGTCAGCGCGATCATGGCCGCGCCCAGCACCGCCACGTCGACGATGCGGTCTTCCCAGATGCGCTTCCAGAGCTCTGGCGCCGCCTCCGGCTCGGCCGAGATGGCGCCGGCGGCGGTCGAGTCGGTATCTGCCGCCGGCGCCGGGCCCGGCAACGGCTTCAAGTACCGCGCGGGCAGGGTGTAGGAGAGCTCGTAGAGCAGAAAATCCTTGTCGAGCGCGCCGAACGCGCGCTGCACCAGGAGCTGGAGCGTCCATCGCTCGACCGGGTCGAACCCGAAGTCGGCCGGCACGATGAAGAGACCCACCTCGGCGAAGGGCTGCGCCAGGTCCGCCGCGACCTCGCCCAGGTGCTTGTACTGGCGGTCGCGGAAGCGAACGGTGCCTTCCCCCTGGGCGAGCTGGATGCGGTCGAAGATGCCGCCCCGGACGAAGCCCGAGCCCTTGAAGGAATAGAGGCCGTTGGCGGCGATCAGCAACGCGTGCTGTCCGGGCTCCAGCCGCGCGCGGAGGTTTTCGTACTCGGCATCGCCCAGCAGGCTGCGGCCGATGACGGGGAGACTGACCAGACCCGCATAGAGATCGATGAAGCGCTCTTCCGGATCGTCGCTCTCGGGCCGCGCGGCGGCCTTCTCCTTGCCGGCCGCCGCGAAGTCGGCGGTGACCTCGCCGACGCTGAGGCTGAGCCGGCGCACGGAGCCGTCGCCGATCAGCGTCATCCAGTCGTCCACGCCTTCCTGCGCGGTGTCGATCTCTCCCCGGCCGGGCGCCTCCGTTGCCTGCCCCGTGCCGAGGCCGGCGAGGCCCAGCGTGCGCGCCATCTTCACCGTGGTGCGGCGGATCGCATCGTCGATCACCAGGATCGTGACCGTGGCGCCGGCGATGATGTCGAGCGAGCGGTCGCCGGCGTCGCGCTCCTCGAGAAACTCGCGCACGTTGCGCCCGACGTAGCTGCCGATGAAGCCCTCGATCTTCCGCTCGGGGATTCCGATCAGGACGATGGGCTCGTGGTGCTCGTGCAGCACGGCACCGGTGATCGTGCCCTCAGGATCGAGCCCGATGAGGAGGTGGATGGGCTTGCCCGAATAGCCCACCGCGCCCACGACATCGGTGTTGAGGAAGACGTAGCCCCTGAGCGTGGAGCCTTCGAGCGCCTGCGCCCGGGGCGGGGCGCCCTCGACCGGGCCGAAGCGATCCGCGCCCGGCACGAGGTCGCCGGGCTCGACCGTGGCCAGCGCGCTGCCGAGTTCGACGGCGGCGCGTGCGCCAGGAGCGCCAACGGCGAGGAGCAACAGGAACAGCGGCAGCAAGGCGACGGCGAAGACCATACGGGTAGCGCGCGCCGACACGTTGCGGTGGGCGGCCCCTGGGACGGAAACCGCTGTCACGGCACGGGCGTCATGACGAATGAGCGCGCGACCTCCATGGATACGCCGTCGGACTCGAGCCACTCTAGTCTGAAGCGCGCATACGCCAGCGCCATGATCTGCGTCAATAGACGGTTGCCGGCGCCGTCATTGCCCGCCTGTTTCGGCGTCGCTAGGATGCCGCGCTTTGGCGCGGGAAGCCGGCGGGGAGGACACGGGTATGGGTAACGGTGGCACCAAGGTGGCGTTTCTCGGGCTCGGCGTGATGGGGTTCCCCATGGCGGGGCATCTCGCGAAGGCGGGCCACGATGTCACCGTCTACAACCGGACCGAGTCCAAGGCCGCGCAGTGGACCGAGGCCAACCAGGGCCGCGCCGCCCCGACTCCTGCCGCCGCCGCCCAGGGCGCGGAGATGGTCTTCGCCTGCGTCGGCGCCGACGACGATCTGCGCCAAGTGGTCTACGGCGAGGACGGCGCGCTCGCCGGCATGGCGGAAGGCGCCATCTTCATCGACCACACGACCGATTCCGCCGTCGTCGCCCGCGAGGTCTATGCCGCCGCCAAGGAGCGCGGCGTGGGCTTCCTCGATGCGCCGGTCTCCGGCGGGCAGGCCGGGGCCGAGAACGGCGTGCTGACGGTGATGGTGGGCGGCGACGAAGGAGACTTCGGCCGCGCCCAGCCGGTGATCGACGCCTTCGCGCGCAACGTGACCCACATGGGGCCGGCGGGGAACGGCCAGCTCACCAAGATGGTGAACCAGATCTGCATCGCGGGCGTGGTTCAGGGCCTGGCGGAAGCCATAAATTTCGCCCAGCGCGCAGGCCTCGACGGCGAGACCGTGCTGGAGGTCATCTCCAAGGGCGCGGCGCAGTCCTGGCAGATGGAGAACCGCGGCTCGACCATGCTCCGGGGCGAGTTCGAGTTCGGCTTCGCCGTCGACTGGATGCGCAAGGATCTCGGCCTCTGTTTCGAGGAGGGCAAGAAGAACGGCGCGCTGCTGCCGATGTCGATGCTGGTGGACCAGTTCTACGCCCACGTCCAGCAGCGCGGTGGCAACCGCTGGGACACATCCAGCCTGATCCACCTGCTGCAGAATATGTAGGTTTTCAAGGCTCGGTCGTACGAACTCGTTTCAGGCTGCAAGAAGCGCCCGGACTTCGGACATCCGAACGGCCAGCATGAACGCTTCGCGGTCCGAAAACGGTCGAAATCCGAATCGCTCGTAGAAGCTCTTCGCCCTCTCGTTGACAGCTTGCGTGACGACCGCCCGCGCGCCGATGAGGCTTGCCGCTACCAGCGACCGCCTCACTGCATCGGCAAGCAGGCCCACGCCCAGACCCATCCCTTGGTGTCGTGTGTCCACCGCGAGTTGCCCCAGCAAAATGACTGGGACCGGTTCAGGCATGTTTCTGCTTACACGGGACGAGAGACGCCGCCTCTCCACCCCGCTTGCGGCGAGGCTGTAGAACCCGACCACGCGCTCGCCATCGCAGATCACGTAGGTCCGCGCGCCGCCCTTCGCTTCGTTGAGGTGGGCCTTGCTCCGCAGCCATGTGTCGATGCTGGAAACGCCGGAATTGAACTGTGAAATGTCGTGCCTTCGGCCAAGAGGCTCTGGCGCAGTGCTTAGTCCCACGGCAGGCGGCGCGCAAAGAGAGCCTTCAGGTCAGGGTTCGGCTTCACCGGCGCATCGAGCATGGCGATAAAGGCGTCGTATGCCTCGTCGTCGAGCGTGATGACGGGACGCTCGCTCAGCGCCTCGATGGCCGCCGCCTCGCTCGATCGGAGCACGAATTCGGTGCGGGTCACGCCGCGGGCCGCCGCCGCGCGGTCGATCAGCGCCAGACGTTCCTCCGACAAGCGGAAATTCACCTGGGGCATGGGATGCTCCTCCGGCCGATGGGCGCCGCCCATTATCAATCGGCCGTATACCATCTGTATAGACGGCCATCAAGCAGCCAGTCGAGCGGCCCCGCGAAGCGGTGAGTTGGGGCGTGCGCTCTCGGGTGCGGCGGCTACGCCGCCTCGATATCGGTGAGGGCGAAGTCCTCACCCTTGAAGAGCAGCGGCTCGCCGGTCACGGCCGCGAGGGCGTAGGCGAAGCAGTCTCCGAAGTTCAGCGCTGCCGGATGATTGCCCTTGCCGTAGCGCCGCCAGGCCTGACGCGCTTCGGCAACGTGCTCGGCCGTCACTGCCACGTGTTCGATCCCGACCTGTTCCATGAACAGGTCAAAGCGTTGGCCCGCAGTCGCGCCCACCCGACCCTCCCACACGATGGACGATTCGAGGACGTTCGCGAGCGACATGCGGCACGCGGGTGCCGCGCCAAGTGCCCGCTCGTATCGTCCGGCATCCGGCTCGCGAAACAGAACGGCCAGGAGGGCCGAACTGTCGACGATCACTTGGGCAAGCCCCGCTCGTCGTACAGGTAGTCGCCGTGCTCCACGGCGGAGGGTCCCGGACCCAGCTTCGCCGCGCAGCGCTCCGCGATGGCACGAATTTCCTTCACGCGCGCCTCGACGCTGCGCGCATGCGTCTCGCGCTCCAGCCGCTCGCGGAGGGCTGTGGTGATCGCGCCGGTCATGCTCTCGCCGGTGAGGTCTGCCAGCTCGCGGGCGAGCCGGCAGGTCTCGTCGTTCTTGATGTTGAGGCTCATCGCTGCCCCCAGGGTAGAAACGCAACTCTTCTTTCTACCCTAACGCGGGAGGGCGGCTGCCGGCAACAAACGCACGCGCTTCAGCGGGCCGAGCGGATCAGATCCCCGGTCTCACCGTGGAAGAGGTGGCAGCGGTCGGGATCGAGCGCGAGCCGCACCGGCTCGCCCAGGGTGAAGCGCGGCTGCCCCGGCGCCTGCACCTTGAGGATCTGCTCGCCGGCGCTGACATCGACGATGGTGAAGGCGCCGAGCGGCTCGACCTCGTAGATGGAGGCCTCGACCCCGCCGTTGGCACCGGCGGAATCGATTCCGATGTCCTCGGGCCGGACGGCAAGGGCTGCCGGCCCCGCGCCTTCGGCGCCATCCAGCGCCATCGCGAGCGGCACGTCGCCCCCTTCGAATCGGCCGCCCTCAGCCAGGGTGCCGTCGATGAAGTTCATGGGTGGCGAGCCGATCAGCTCGGCGACATAGCGGCTGTTGGGCAGGTTGTAGATTTCCGCCGGCGTGCCGACCTGGCGGATCTCGCCCGCTTCCATCACGGCGATGCGATCGGCGATCGACATCGCCTCCTCCTGGTCGTGGGTGACGTAGACGATGGTGTGGTGAAGCTCGCGCTGGAGGCGCTTCAGCTCGACGCGCATCTCCTCGCGCAGGCGCGCATCGAGGGCTGCGATCGGCTCGTCCATGAGGAAGGCCGCAGGATCGCGCACCAGCGCCCGGCCGATGGCGACACGCTGGCGCTCGCCCCCGCTCAGGTGCGCCGGCAGCTTGTCGAGCAGCGGCGTGATGTGCAGCGTTTCCGCCACCTCGGCCACGCGCGCCATGACCGCGGCTTTCTCGAGCTTCCGTTCCACCAGCGGGAAGGCGAGGTTCTGGCCTGCGGTCATGTGCGGGAAGAGCGCCAGGTTCTGGAACACCATGGCGAGGTTGCGCTCCTTCGGCCCCTGCTCGCCCACGGCCACGCCGCCGATGGTGACCTCGCCCTCGTCCGGCGCCACCAGGCCGAGCAGCAGGCGGAGGATCGTGGTCTTGCCCGAGCTCGGCGGGCCGAAGATGCAGAAGAACTCGTTGTCGTCCACGACGAGATCGATGTCCTTCACGGCGACCGTCTTGCCGTAGAACTTGCTCGCGTTCCTGAGTTCGAGCCGTGCCATCGGTGCGGGGTCCGGGCTAGGCGAGGCCGAGCGCCACGCCCGTCTCCGCGTCGAACAGGTGGCACTTGCCGGGCGGCAGCACCGCCTTGACCGGAGCGCCGAGCGCGATGCCGTAGTGCTTGCCCTTGGCGATCTTCATCCGGCGCTCGCCGGCGGAGAGGTGGACGATGGTGCGCGGGCCGATGGGCTCGACGAAGGTGACGGTCGCCTCGATGCCGGGGCCGGTGTGGCCCGGCGGCTCGATGTCGAGATCCTCGGGCCGGGCGCCGAAGATCAGCGCTGCATCCCGCGCCGCGCCGCAGCGCCGCTTCAGCTCGCCGTCCTCGACGGCCGCGGTGCCGCCTTCGCCGAAGTCCAGCGCGTAGCGTCCGTCCCCGCCGGCGAGCGTGCACGGCACCAGGTTCATGCTGGGGCTGCCCATGAAGTTGGCGACGAAGACGTTGCGCGGCTCGTTGTAGACCTCGATGGGCGAGCCGTACTGCTGCAGCACGCCGAGGTCCATCACCGCGATCCGGTCGGCCAGGCTCATCGCCTCGATCTGGTCGTGGGTGACGTAGACCATGGTCTGCTGGAACTGGTGCTGCAGATGCTTGAGCTCGGTGCGCATGAAGGCGCGGAACGCGGCGTCAAGATTGCTCAGCGGCTCGTCGAGAAGAAAGATTTCCGGCTCGGTGATGGCCGAGCGGCCGATCGCGACCTTCTGCAGCTCGTTGACGCTGAGCTTCGCGGTGGGCCAGTCGAGCCTGTCTTCGAGGCGCATCAGCGCCGCCATGGCGGCGACGCGGCGCTCGACCTCTTCCCTGGGCAGGCCGCGAACCTGCAGGCCGAATGCCAGGTTCTTGCGCACAGTGAGGTGGGTGAAGATGGCATAGTTCTGGAACACGAAGCCGACCTTGCGCCGGTTGGGCGGCACCTGGCGCATGTCGCGGCCGTCGAACAGGATCTGCCCTTCCGACGGCGTCTCGATGCCGGCGATCATGTTCATGGTCGTGGTCTTGCCGCAGCCCGACGGCCCCAGCAGCGCCACGAACTCCTTGTCCCTGATCTCGAGATCGAGGGCGTTGACCGCAGTGAGGTCGCCGAAGCGCTTGGTCAGGCCGGCAAGCGAGATTGACGCCATGACCCGTCCCTAGTGGCGCCCGCGGGCCTCGATGGGCCAGATGTCGACCAGGGTCTCGCCGCGCACGCAATGATAATGGTCGTAGAGGTTCACCGTGGGGTCGCAGTGCGGCACGATGCATTCGAGGGCCGCGCCGATGGCCAGCCGCTCGTTGGCGCTGGCGAAGACGATGCACCCGTGCTCGTCGCCGAAATACTTGTAGTGAGCGCCGATGGGCACGCCGGTGTGGAAGCGCGGCGTCGGCCCGTCGGTGGCGAAGCACTTGAGGCCGGCGTCCATGGTGGCGCTGCCGTCGTGGCTGGCCGAGACCACCGTGGAGCGGACGAAGAGCGCCGGCTCGAAGCGCCAGTCGCCGCCGCCCTGCGTCTGCACGTCGAGGTACTCGACGTCCATCACCACGTAGGAGCCGACCTGGAGCTCGGTCATCAGCCCGATCTCGATGTCGATGTCGTGGGTTCCGGTGCCGGCGCCGGTGACGATCGGCACCTCGACGCCCCGCTCGACCAAGCTGTCGCGAGCCTCGCGCAGCGGCGTGAGATCGCCGTGGGAAGTCGTGCGCCGGTCGCCGAAATCCTCGATGTGCTGGACGTGCCCGGCGTAGCCCTGAAGCCCGCGGAAGCGCAGGCTGTCGCTTGCGTCAGCCGCCTCCGCCATCGCCACCGCCGTCTTCGCGTCGCGGGTGCCGGTGCGATGCAGCCCGACATCCACATCGATCACCATGTCGAGCACCAGGCCCGAGGCTGCGGCGGCGCCCTCCAGCGCGCGCAGGTTGTCCATGTCGTCCGCCGACACCATGAGAGACTCGTTGTCCCGGCGAAGCGCCATGAGACGGTCGATCTTGGCGGGCGCCACGACCGGCGAGGTGATCAGAAGGCCCTCGATCCCGCCCGCCGCCAGCGCCTCGGCCTCGCCCAGCGTGGCGCAGCAGATGCCAAGCGCGCCGGCATCGAGCTGACGCCGGGCGATCTGCACGCTCTTGTGGGTCTTGGCGTGGGGGCGGATGGCGACACCCTGCTCCGCCGCGTAGGCCGCCATCGTGGCGATGTTGCGCTCCATCGCATCGAGATCGAGAACCAGCGCTGGCGTGATGAGCCGCGCCCGCGATTCAGGCCCGTCGATCAGAGATTCGTTCGGCCCAAGGGCCTCCGATGCCGTCATTCTCGCCCCCATCGCAGCGCCGGTCCCGCTCCGCCCACGCCGGGCGCAGCAGAGGCGGCGCGCACATCATCCGCATACCGGCGTGCCATGCCAATAGGATATGTTGGGCACGAACGCAGACCGAGCGGTGGGAGAGCACGCATGAAGGTGGTGATCACGGGGGGACTGGGCTTCCTCGGGCAGAGGCTCGCGCGGACGCTGCTTCAGCGGGAAACGCTGACCGGCGCATCGGGCGGGCAGGAGCGGATCGACGCGTTGATCCTGTTCGACGCCGTCGTGCCGGACCGGCCGCCGGCGGGTCTCGACGACGAGCGGGTCTCGCTGGTCGCGGGCGATGTCTCCGACGGAGAGACGGTGCGCGCGCTGATCGCGGGCGACTCGCTCTCGGTCTTCCACTTCGCCTCGGTGGTGAGCGCCGGCGCCGAGCAGGACTTCGACCTGGCGCTCAGCGTCAACCTCACCGGCGGCCTCAACGTGCTCGAAGCCTGCCGGGCGGCGCCGGGGCTGCCGCGGCTGGTCTTCACCAGCAGCATCGCGGTCTACGGCGGCGACGCCCTGCCCGACACCATCTCCGACGAGACCAAGATCACGCCGCAGGGCACTTACGGCGTGACCAAGGTGATCAACGAGCACCTGGTGGCCGACTACACCCGCAAGGGCTGGCTCGACGGCCGCGGCGGCAGGCCGCCCACGGTCATCGTGCGGCCGGGCAAGCCCAACAAAGCGGCCTCCGGCTTCGCCAGCGGGCTCTTTCGCGAGCCGCTTGCCGGCGTAGACCACGAACTCCCCGTGAGCCGGGACACGCGCATCGTCCTCGGCGGCTACCGCACGATCGTGGACAGCCTCGTGGCGCTGCACGAAGTGCCGAGTGCCGCCCTCGGCGACGACCGCACCATCAACCTGCCGTCCTTCTCGTCGACTGCAGGGGAGATGGTGGCGGCGCTGGGGCGCGTGGGCGCGGGCCGCACGCTCGGCGCCGTCATCGATGCGCCCGACCCGGCGGTGCAGCGGCTCGTCGGCTCCTGGCCGGCCTACGCCAAGGCGGACCGCGCCGCGGCCCTCGGCCTGCCCCGGAACCCGCCCCTCGACGAGGTGGTGAGCCAATACATCGAGGACTACGTGGACGGATAACCCACCTACTGACGCCTGGCTCCGAACGCGCCGACGATGTTCGACTGCTCGAAGATGCCCGCCGCCTCAACGTGGCCGGGACCGTAGAAGCCGCCCTGGATGCGGTTGCCGGCCAGACCGGCTTCGAACGTCCCCGTCATGCCAATCTGAAGGTTCTGGAACATCACCGTCTCCGTCGAGTGCGCTGCGCCCAGGTCGATGTTCTTGATGCTGCTGAAGGCGACGTCGAGCGTATCGGAGCTCAAGTCGTAGTTCAGGGCTGCGTCCCCTAGCAGCCGATTGCCGCGATGGGTTCCGGTGGCCGGCGTTCCGACCATGAGGCCGAGCCACGTTGCGCCCCCGGTCGGCCGCGTGCCCGTGAGATCGCCACCGGCCAAACCGTATCGACCGTCTACTGTGACATCCCCTTCCCTCAGACGCTCGATCTGGACCGTGAACGAGCCATGTTCCATCCACGCGCCAAGCCCTATGACGTGTTCATCTGCGCTCTCCCTGATCCCCGACACCAGGGTGATGCCATGCCTGGTTCCAACCGCCACGGTTTCGCCGGTTCCGAACTCAAGGTCGGCCAGTCGAATGGTCTGGGTGAGTCCGGTCGTGGGTTCCGAAATCGAGCATTGAGTCCCGGAACAACGTGCCCTGAGACGAAACGTGGGAAGGTCGGGGTGGTCCGTGTCGCCGTGTATCGTGGATACGATCAGCGAGTCCGAACGAGAGACGATGGCCGGTGCGCGTGCCGTCTGCGCCGCAGGTGTCTCGGTCGGCGCCGAGAGGCCAGTCAGGTCTCTGACGCTGTCGGGGTCGAGTGCTGGAACCGATCTTGATTCTTCGTCGCCTACGCACGCACCGAGGAACAGCAACCCTGCGGCGGCCGCCAAAACGGTGATATTGCGGAATTTCATGAGAGGCCCCCTGTCCGAAAAGACTCTCCCGATCGGGTGCTGGGCCGGATGCACGCAGGCCGTGCGACCGGCGCGAACATCTGGCTAAGCGGCGGCGCGAATGTCCTCCACCCGCGTGCCGTGCCAACCTTCCTCCCGCTTGCTCCAGTAGCGGGACTGGATGCGGCTGGTGACGAGGCCGGCGTGGCCGTTGCCGATGGGCTTCTCGCCCAAGCGCACAACCGGCATCACGCCGCCGGCCGTGGTGCTCGCGAACAACTCGTCCGCCTCGCCGAGCTCCTCTGGCTCGACGCGGCGGTAGGAGAAGGGAATGCCTTCCTCGTCGCAGAGCTCGGCCACGGAGCGCCGCGTGATCCCCTCCAGCACGTTGGCGTCCGGCGTCGCGACCTTGCCGTCCCGTACGACAAAGATGTTGTAGCCGGGCCCCTCGGTCAGCGAGCCGTCGGCGCCGACCAGCAGCGCGTCGTCGCAGCCGTTATCGTAGGCTTCGAAGCGGGCCCGCACGAAGTCCGCCCGGTTGTAGTTCTTGTAGCGGGCGTCGATGGCCCTGGACGAGACCCGTTCGACGCCGCTGAGATAGAGCGCAGCCCCGTTGCGGCACTTCTCCTCGCCCCAGATCCAGGCGTAGGGCGTGGCGTAGGCCACGAACTCGGGCGCGCCGAGGCGCGGGTCCCGGGTTTGGCTCTGGATGACGCCGCGGGTGAGCTGGATCTTCACGTAGCAATCGTCGAGCCCCGTCCGCCCCACGCACTCGGCCAGGATGCTGCGCATGTCGTCGGCGTTGTAAGGGTTCTCCAGTCGGAAGCCTTCGCAGGAGCGGGCAAAGCGCTCGAGATGCTCGTCCAGCATGAAGAACCAGCCGGCCCAGGTCGACGTCACGTCGTAGACGGTGTCTCCCCAGACGAAACCGGCATCGAAAATCGACATCTTGGCGTCCTCGGGCGAGACGTACTCGCCGCCGATGAATACGCATCCCTCGCTCATTGCTCTCTCCCTCCCTCAGGGTTCTTGGCCAGCGCGTCGAACGCCTGCAGGCGGTCGAGCAGCGCCGGCATTTCATCCAGCGGCACCATGTTGGGGCCGTCGGAGGGCGCCTCGTCCGGCGCCGGATGTGTCTCCATGAAGACTGCCGCGACGCCGACCGCCACGGCCGCACGCGCCAGTACGGGCACGAACTCGCGCTGCCCGCCGCTCACCGCCCCTTGCCCGCCCGGCTGCTGCACCGAATGGGTCGCATCGAACACCACGGGGCAGCCGGTCTCCGCCAGCAGCGGCAGGCTTCGCATGTCGGAGACCAGCGTATTGTAGCCGAAGCTCGCGCCGCGCTCGCACACCAGCACCCGGCGGTTGCCGGCGTCGATGACCTTCGCCACCACGTGGCGCATGTCCCAGGGCGCGAGGAACTGGCCCTTCTTCACGTTGATGGCCTTGCCGGTGGCCGCCGCCGCCAGCAGCAGATCGGTCTGACGGCAGAGGAACGCCGGAATCTGCAGCACGTCCACCGCTTGCCCCACCGCCGCGCACTGCTCCGGCAGATGCACGTCGGTCAGAACCGGGCAGCCGTGGGCACCACGCACCGCCTCCAGGATCGCGAGGCCCTCGTCCATGCCGATCCCGCGTGGGCTCCCGGCCGAAGTGCGATTGGCCTTGTCGAAGGAGCTCTTGTAGACGAGGGGCATACCGCGAGCCGTCGTCATGGCGACGAGCGCTTCCGACACGCGGAGCGCGTGATCGCGCCCTTCGATCGCGCAGGGACCCGCGATGAGCGCAAGCGGCAGCGCGTTGCCCACCTCGAAGGCGCCGATCGCCACCCGGCCTGAGGCGGGTGCCTCGCTCACATCGGCCTCACTACGTCCTTAAACCAGCCGCGCCTGCTTGACCGCCGCCTCGATGAAGGAGGCGAACAAGGGATGCGGCTGGAACGGGCGCGAGGTGAGCTCGGGGTGGAACTGCACGCCCACGAACCAGGGGTGATCGGGGCGCTCGACGATCTCCGTCAGCGCGCCGTCCGGCGAGAGGCCCGCCACCCGCATGCCAGCCTCGTCCAGCCGCTCGCGGTAGCGGATGTTCATCTCGTAGCGGTGGCGGTGGCGCTCGAATATCCGCTCCCGGCCGTAGACCGAGCGCACGCGGCTACCTTCCTCGAGCACCGCCTCGTAGGCGCCGAGCCGCATGGTGCCGCCCAGGTTGTCGCCTGCGTTGCGGCGCTCCACCGCGCCGTCCCGGTTCCACTCGGTCATGAGCCCGATCACTGGATCGTCGCAGGGGCCGAACTCCGTGGAGCCGGCGCCGCCGATCCCGGCGACGCTGCGGGCGGTCTCGATCACCGCGAGCTGCATCCCGAAGCAGATGCCGAAATAGGGGACGCGGCGGGTGCGCGCGTACTTGACGGCCGCGATCTTGCCCGGCACGCCGCGCTCGCCGAAGCCGCCGGGCACCAGGACGCCGTGCACGGATTCGAGAGCATTGGCGGAGCCGTTGGTCTCAAGGTCGTCGGCCTCGATCCAACGGGTATCGACGCGGACGCTGTTCGCGACCCCGCCGTGCGTGAGCGCCTCGAAGAGCGACTTGTAGGCGTCGCGGAGGCCTGTGTACTTGCCGACGACGGCGATCGCCACCTCGCCTTCGGGCGAGTGCGTTCGCTTGACGATCTCCTCCCACCTGGAAAGGTCGGGCGCTGGTGCGTCCGGGATGCCGAAGTAGCGCATCACCTGCGCGTCGAAACCCTGGGCGTGATAGCTGAGCGGCACCTCGTAGATGGTCTCCACGTCCGTCGCCGGGATCACGCAGTCCTCGCGCACGTTGCAGAAGAGCGCGATCTTGCGGCGTTCGGACTCGGGGATCGGGCGGTCGGCGCGGCAGAGGAGGAGATCGGGCCCGATGCCGATGCTGCGCAGCTCCTTCACCGAATGCTGGGTGGGCTTGGTCTTCAGCTCGCCGGCGGTCTCGATGTAGGGCGCAAGCGTCAGGTGGACGAACATCACCCGGTCGCGGCCCTGCTCGTAGGCGAACTGGCGGATCGATTCGAAGAAGGGCAGGCCCTCGATGTCGCCGACCGTGCCGCCGATCTCCACCAGCACGAAGTCCGCGCCGTCGCTGTCGCGGACGATCGCCTCCTTGATCGCGTCGGTGACGTGGGGGATCACCTGCACGGTGCCGCCGAGGTAGTCGCCCCGCCGCTCCTTCGCGATCACGGTCTGGTAGATCTGGCCCGCGGTGACGCTGTCCGAGCGCCGCGCCGGCACGCCGGTGAAGCGCTCGTAGTGGCCGAGGTCGAGGTCGGTCTCGGCGCCGTCGTCGGTGACGTAGACCTCGCCGTGCTGGAACGGGCTCATCGTGCCCGGATCGACGTTGAGGTAGGGGTCGAACTTGCGGAGCCGAACCCGATAGCCCCGCGCCTGCAGGAGCGCGCCCAGCGCCGCGGAAGCCAAGCCCTTGCCGAGGGAGGACACCACGCCGCCGGTGACGAAGATGTACCGCGTCATGGACCCCTACCTTATCAAACGCACCCGAGTCGCCACCACCCGTCCACAGATTATTTGGGTCGCCCTTGGCGCCTGCGCCAGGAGCCTCGGCCTTCGAACATAGAGCGCCGACGGAACGGCGCTGCGGTTCACTCGGCGCGGGGGACGGTGGGTCCGTCGTCGCCGGGGAGTTCCAGCGGCTCGATGTCCGTGGGCAGGTCGAGCTCGCCCGGCAGCACCAGCGGCTCGGCCTCGACGGCGAGCGGCTCTTCCTCCGCGGTATCCAGCACCGATTCCCGGTCGGACCAGCTGCCCGACAGAATGGCGAGCACCAGGCTCAGGATCATGAACGCCGCTGCCAGCCCTGCCGTCGCCCGCGTCAGCAGGTTGGCCGTGCCGCGCGCAGAAAACATCGCGCCCGGACCGCCGATGCCGAGCGCGCCACCCTCGCTGCGCTGCAGCAGCACGAGACCGATCATCGCGATGGCGATGATGATCAGGACCACGAGCAGGATCGTTTCCACCGCCGCTCCTTGCCGCTCTTTCCGGACGGGTTCAGCGGCACGCCTGGCAAATCTGCCAGAACGCGTCCGCAGAAAGGCTGGCTCCGCCGACCAGCACGCCGTCGACACCCGGCGCGTCCAGGATGTCGCCTGCGTTCCGCGCCGTGACGGAGCCGCCATATAGCACGCGGAGCGCCGCTCCGCTCCCTGAAAATTGCCGCTCCCAGCCCGACCGCACCTCCGCGTGCGCCGCCTCGATATCGGCCGGGCCCGGCGTGCGGCCGCTGCCGATGGCCCAGACCGGCTCGTAGGCGATCGCGGTGTTGCCGGGCGTGGCGCCGGCGGGCAGCGAGTCCTCGACCTGGCGGCCGATCACGGCGAGCGCGCGGCCCGCATCTCTCTCGGCCGCGCTCTCGCCGACGCAGACGATGGCCGTGAGCCCCGCCGCATGGGCGGCGGCGGACTTGCCCGCGACCCACGCGTTGCTCTCGCCGTGGCTCGCGCGGCGCTCGGAATGACCGACGATGACGTAGGCGCAGCCGGCGTCGGCGAGCATCGCCGCGCTCACGTCGCCGGTGTGGGCGCCCTCGGCCGAGACGTGGCAATCCTGCCCGCCGAGCGCGATCCGCGTGCCTGCGAACACGGCCCGGAGCGCGAAGAGCAGCGTGGCCGGCGGGCAGACGACGATATCGCCCGCGCAATCGCCGGATGCCGCGTGGTGCGCGAGCGCGCTCGCACGCGCGAGCCCGTCGCCGTGCAGGCCGTTCATTTTCCAATTGGCGACCAGGAGCGGCCGGCGGGGCGGAGACTCAGGCTGCATGATAACAATGTGGGTCGTGGGCGGTCGCGTCTCAATCCTCGCGCACAGACACCCGCTGCGGGCGAGCACCCAAGCTCTACCACGGCCCGCGGCCCTGAGCCAGCAGTACCGGTCCGGCGGGCGTTCGGCGACGGGCCGGGGCCACGATCCCAACCGAAGGTTGCATGTTGCCCGGTGCGCACGGCCGCACCTATTATCCGCCGCAACGCCCACCCCGGAGCGGCCAGGGCGCGTCTTCACCACCCGGCAGGACCCGCGATGCTGCAATCCATCCGCCACGCCACCAAGTCATGGGCGGCCCGCGGCGTCATCATCATCCTGGCGCTGAGTTTCGGAGCCTTCGGCATCAATGACGTGTTCACCGGCGGAAGCCGCTCTGCCGTGGCGACGGTGGGCGATGTCGACGTGCCGACGGTGCTGTTCGACCGCCAGTTCCAGCGTGCCCTGCAGCGCGAGAGGGAGCGCTCCGGCCGCCCCGATCTCACCCGCGACGAGGCCCACCGGGCCGGGCTTACGGGCCAGGTGCTCAACCTCCTGGTCCGCGAGTATCTGCTGGATGCCGAAGCCAGCAAGCTCGGACTGCGCGCGGCCGACGCCAGCGTCATGCAGGAGCTCCAGACTTCACCGGCCTTCAGCAACGAGCAGGGCGCGTTCGACCCCGAGCTTTACGATCTGGTTCTCGAACGCAACAACATGACCCGGGCCGAGTACGAGGACCTGATCCGCGTCGACCTGATCCGCAGCCAGCTCCTGAATACCGTCGGCAGCGAGCGCAAGGTCCCGGAGGCGCTGATCGAAGCCGTCCACCGCTACCGCGCCGAGGAGCGCAGCGCCGAACTCGCGCTGGTCCCCGCCCGCGGCATGACCGGCCTGACGGAGCCGGGCGAGGCTGCGCTCACGGCGTATTACGAGGCGAACACGGCGTCGTTCATGGCGCCCGAGCGGCGCAGCGCGGTGATCGTGCAGCTCACCGCCCAGGACATGGTCTCGGAAATCGAGCTGAGCGACGAAGACGTCTATGCCGAGTACGAAGCACGGATCGACGAGTTCGACCTGCCGGAACAGCGCTCGGTCGTCCAGATCAATGCCCAGGACGAGGCGCTGATCCGGGAGGGCGCGCTGAGGCTCGCGGAAGGCGAGCTGTTCGACGTCGTGGCCGACGATCTGGAAAGCCGCGGCGCGAGCGTCCTGACCCTCCCGCAGTTCAGGGCCGACGGTCCGCTGCAGAGCGTGAGCGAGGCGGTCTTCAGACTCACCGAGGGCTCGGTCAGCGACCCGCTCCAGACCCCGTTCGGCTGGCATCTCTTCAAGGTCGACAAGGTGCTGCCGGCGCGGCGCCAGAGCTTCGAGGAAGTGAAGCAGGCGCTGCACGACGAGATGGCGCTGGACCTGGCGGGTGCCGGGCTCTTCAGGCTTTCCACCGTGCTCGAGGACGAGCTCGGCGGCGGCGCCTCGCTGGAACAGGGCGCCGCCGTGGTCGGCGTCGAGCCGATCGTCCTCAGCGGCGTCACCCGCAACGGACTCGACCGGGGCGGGGCTCCGGTGCTCAGCGAGTTAAGCGAGCGGGACGACATCGTCTCGCTCCTGTACGAGACGGCGGAGGGCCGGGAATCGCACCTCACCGAGCTCAACGACGGCAGCTTCGTCATCCTGCGGGTGGATGAGGTGGCCGAGTCCGCCCCGCGCCCGCTGGAGGAGGTCCGGGTCGAGGTGCGGACGGCGCTCATGCGCGAGGCGGAGCGGGAGGCGGCCGAGCGCGTGGCGGCCACGCTGGCCGACCGAATCAGGGAAGGCGAAAACCTCCGCGCCGCCGCCCGCGATGCGGGCCTTGCCGTGACGACGGTGGACAGCGTGCGGCGCGACGGTCAGGGCGCCGGGCCGGACGCGTCGTTCGCGCTGATTCAGGCGCTATTCGAGGCGGACGAAGGCGCCCGCGAGCCCATCGTCGCGCCAACGGCAGGCGGATGGGGTGTCGCGGTGCTCACCGGGGTCAACGAGGCCGGCCGGGGCGCCACGGGCGAAGAGCGCGACCGGATTCGCGACCAACTGTCGCGCGCGTGGGGCGCCAATCTCGCCGAGGCCTACCGGGCGGCGCTCTACGGCCGGCACGAAATCTCGGTCAACGAAGGCACGCTCTCCGCCCTGTTCAGCCAGCGGAACTAGAGCGTATCCGTTTTAGACGGAACCGTATCCGACGTTTCGGATGTAGTTTT
>JAPPHR010000085.1 GCA_028820995.1 Rhodospirillales bacterium | reverse complement strand
CGAGAACTCGTTCGATATCAGCGTGGAGGGCCCCTGGATCGACCGCTGGCGCTGACCTCGCCGGCAATCTCGCGCAGGTAGATCGCCTTACATTCAAACGAGCGCCAAGCCGCTCAATGACTGAGGCCGCAAACGCCACCGTTCCCAGTCAACAGCCGAACATTGTCTGTCAGAACTCACCGGCCTTCGTTGCAGAGACATCGAACAGCCTGACCTAAACACGGTACGTGTCATGGGAAAGGGTCGCCGCGAGCGCGTGCTGCCACTCTGGAAGGAGACTCGTACCCTGGTCCAGGAATGGCTCGCAATCCGGCCCGACAAGGGAGCCGAGCATCTCTTTCTCAACGCGCGGGGGACAGGCATGACGCGGCACGGCTTCGCACATCGCCTTCAAGTGCATGCCGAGATTGCTCGGCAACGCGTGCCTTCGATGGCCGAAAAGAGTATCTCGCCTCATGTTCTGAGACATAGCTGTGCCATGCACACGCTGAAAGCGACAAAGGGAGACATCAGCAAAGTATCCGCCTGGCTGGGCCATGAGAGCCAACGGGTAACGGTCGCTCTTGAAAGTACTGATGGATCTCCCCTGTGTTGTTCAAGTGTCGAGTTTGATGCTCTGTAGAACCTCGAAGCATGCAGCCAACGGATGGTAGTCCGCCTTGGCCGCCGGGCTCTTTTCGTTGCTGTATTTTTGGCCATCGCGATTCAGAATGCGATACCAGCCGCCGTACTCATGATCCACGAAGTGCTGGTCGGCATAGCTCCAAACACGGTCGTACCAGTCCCAGTACTTGCCGCGACCGGTTACGTTGGCCAGAAGTGCTGACGCGGCAAAAGTTTCGGAAAAGACCCAATAGTACTGATCGCTGTCGAGAATCGTGCCGTCGGGCGCAAACGTGTAGTTGATCGCCCCGGTGTCCGGCACATGCGCCCGCTTCATTGCGGCGTCGAAAAGCATCTCGGCTTTGGGGACCAGCCAGTCGGAGGGGCGGTGCCGGTTGAGTATCAGGAGCAGCTTCGACCACTCGGTAAAATGGCCGGGAAGATAGCCGTAGGGCCGGAAAAGATGCTTCGGGTCGTCCTTGTTGTAGTTCCAGTCGTGCGTCCAGTCGGTCCTGTAATGTTCCCAAACCAGGCCGTCGGCCGACGCCGCCAGTTCCTGGCAAATCCGCCGCGCCAGCAAGGCCGCGCGGTCGAGATACCGTGCCTCTCCGCTCGCCTCCCATGCGGCCAGCATGGCCTCGCACATGTGCATGTTGGCGTTCTGGCCCCGATAGGCATCGACCTTCGTCCAGTCCCCTGCCGCAATCTCGTCCACGTAGAGCGATGCGTCCGGGTCCCAGAAGCGCGATTCCAGTAGCCCCCAGATGTCATCCATCAGGGCGGTGGCGCCCTCAGCACCCGCCTTGCGGGCCCCGGCGGCGGCGAGGAGCACGAATGCATGGCCGTAGCAGTGGTATGTGCCGTCCACGACCTCCTGCCCGGAAAGCACCCAAGCATAGCCGCCGTCTTCGCGTTTGTGATGCTCGCGCAGGAACCTGAGTCCGTGAGCGGCCACCAGGCGATACTCGCCGGCACCCAGGACGACATGCGCGAGTGCATAGTTGTACGTGAAGCGGCAGGTCCCGACGAGGTGCTTGGTCATCCGGTCGAAGACGGTGCCGTCGTCGAGCAACTGATTGATGAAACCGCCGAATTCTTCATCGATGCACCGGGGATGGTAGAACCCGATGATGTCCGCGATGTGCCGTTCGAGAAAGGCGGGGCTGCGGAAATGCGGTCGGTCCGACATTCCGTCTACTCCGGAAGAATAATGCCGAGTTTCGACAGAACGCCGCCATCGACCTTGATGTCCGCGCCCGTCATGAATGGACAGAGATCGCTGGCGAGGAATGCCGCAACCGCAGCCACCTCCTCGATGGACCCCACGCGACCGGCGGGATGTCCCTTGCCCCAACTGGCGATCGTCGCTTCGGCAGTGTTGTCGCCCTTCCAGAGCTCCGCCGCCCATCGCAACATCGGTGTGTCGATTGCGGCCGGGCAGATCGCGTTCACGCGAACTCCGGCATCGGCGTGATCGAGCGCCATGGCACGAGTCAAAGCGAGAATTGCGCCCTTCGACGCCGTGTAGGCCGCAACATTGGACTGAGACGCGAACGCCTGTACCGAGGCGAGGTTGATCACGGCTCCACCGCCCGCCTTCTCGATGTGAGGGATGGCACAGCGAGACGCCCAGTAGACTCCCTTGAGATTGACAGCCATCACTTCGTCCCACGTCTCTTCGGGGGTGTCGGTGATGGTGCCGTACCGCTGAATACCGGCCGAATTCACCAGGACATTCAGGCCGCCAAACCGGTCAACCGTCTGCTCAATGGCGTTCTTTACGTTAACGCCCAGCGAAACGTCGGCCTCGATAGCGAGCAGATTGTCACCGGCGTCTAACTCGATCTGCGCCTGCGCCAGGGACTCCGGCTCGTTGGAACAGATCGCAACTCTCGCCTTGCAAGCGAGGAACGCCCGAGCGATTCCGAAGCCCATGCCCTTCGATCCGCCGGTCACAAAGGCATACTTTCCGGCAAGGTCGATTTGCGGCGGACCAGCCATCACAGCGCCTCGTTTTCCGCGTCGGCCGAGTCCTCAAAATACTCCGGGTAGTTGGCCATCAGCTCTTCGATCTGCACCATCACGCGTCTGAGGTGCCGCTCCATCACGTTACGAGCGCGGGCCGGATCATGTCCGTCGTCAGAATGAATGGGCCGCCTTGAGCGGATTTCCAAAGGAGGCTCTGGCTCATTCCGGTTGATGTTATGCCGCTTGTTGGCGATGGGCCAAGCGGCGTTTGCGGCTGGTCCGCTGCTTGATCTTTCTCCTACTCTCGATGATGGCGCGATGACGCCCGGAGTAGACGTCGGCGGGGGTGAGGTTGCCGAGGCTTTCGTGGTAGCGCCGGTGGTTGTAGTGCTCGACGAAGGCGCCGATCTGCGTCTCGAGATCGCCCGGCAGGTAGTAGTTCTCCAGCAGGACACGGTTCTTCAGGGTCTGGTGTCAGCGCTCGATCTTGCCCTGGGTCTGGGGATGGTTCGGTGCGCCGCGAACGTGGTCCATGCCCTGGTCCTCGAGCCATTCGGCCAGATCGCCGGCGATGTAGGAGGAGCCGTTGTCGCTGAGCAACCTTGGCCGATGCACGACCCTGATCCGGTCACAGCCTGAGACCTGCAGGGCCAGTGTCAGTGTGTCGGTGACATCGCTGGCCTTCATCGTCGTGCACAGCTTCCAGGCGACGACGTAGCGGGAGAAATCGTCCAGGATCGTCGACAGATAGAACCAGCCCCAGCCGATCACCTTGAGATAGGCGAAGTCGGTCTGCCACAGCTGGTTGGGCGCGGTGGTCTTGTCCCGGAACTCGTCGGCCGCCCTGATGACGACGAAAGCCGGGCTGGTGATCAGGTCGTGGGCTGTTGTTAAGCAGGCTTGGTTGACCCCCTACAATCCCGCTAGATCAAAGGGTTACCGCGCCGATCGGCACCGAACCCGTGCGCCGATCAACAGTCTTGACCCCGACCTCTCCCTGCACACCCTCGATACCGGCATCATCGTCTCCAACGGCCCATGCTGGAGCCCGGACGGCGAAACCTTCTATTTCGCCGACAGCTGGTCCGGTGAGATCTGGGCCTACGACTACGACCAGGAGACCGGCGCCGCCCGCAATCGCCGAGCCTTTACCGCCGTGGACACCAGCCGCGGCGGCGCGGCCGACGGCGCGACCGTCGATTCCGAGGGCTGCGTCTGGAGCGCCCTGGTCTACGATTCCAAGCTGGTGCGCTATATGCCGGACGGCGAGATCGAGCGGGTCATCGACATGCCGGTCAAGAAGGTGACCAGCGTCATGTTCGGCGGGCGCAATCTCGACGTGCTGTTCGTCACCTCGATGGCCAAGCCGCCGCTACCGCGCTTCCCCGGCGACGGCGTCCTGCGCGGCAGCCTCTTTGCGGTCCACGATCTCGGCATTACGGGCGTTCCCGAGCCCCGCTTCGCCGGCTGAGTCGCGTATCGCTTTCGCCCGCCCGTTCAGGCCGAGGCCAGCAGCCACAGCCTGGCAACAAGGTTGCTGTCTCGCGCCAATTCCCTGGAGGACTTGGCAGCGGGGGCTCGCTAACTCCGAAACCGGCGTCTGATCAGGATTCCGGTCCAATCCCTGACCTGCCTGTTGTTCAGCGCCCACATTGGACGCCGATCGGCGCGGCAACGTGTTGATTCTCTTGGATGCTGGGGGGTCAAATGCCGATGCTTAACAACACGCTGGCGGTGCCCGCTCGCATCCCCGCTCATCGCAGATCTCCTCCGGACGATCCTCGAAGCTGGATACATAAGTTATCAGAAGCCTGTGCAAAATTGATCAGCAATCCTACATTAAACCGAATGAATTCTCTCGCCACCTGATCCCGGATCGCTTGCAACCCGTGAGCGATCCGCTTACAGCCCCTTGTATGTCAATCAGTGGATACGCATCCTACTTCCCCGAATGCAACTATTAATACCCCACATTGACACGCTAAGACACTCTCTACACCTCTTCCGATTGTCCTTACGTATAGCAGAAATTACAACATAATAGATACTTACGTAGGAGGATAAGCCACCTTGATCTGATCGGCGAACTCACCTACATCGTCGACAGGTGTTCACATCGTCGACAGGTGTTCACACCGACCAGGGCAGCCAGTTCACCAGCATGGTCTTCACGGGCCGCCTTCAGGAGGCCGGCATCCGCATCTCGATGGACGGGCGGGGCCGGTGCATGGACAACATCTTCATCGAGCGGCTGTGGCGCTCGCTCAAGTACGAGGCGATCTACCTGCATGAGATCACCGACGGCCGCTCATCCGACAGTCGCAATGTCCGCACCTCCTGCAGGCGTTCCCGCAGAGACACGAACGCGGAGTTGATTTCACGGAAAGTGACAGGCGAGCGTTCGGGAGCCATCGGCTACGCGCGCCGGTGCTTCGAGGCGACATCTTTCCATTGCCTTTGGGCATCGATCGGTGAATGCGCAGCCGGCTGGGGGATCGATGGGGCTGGGCGGATCGCCGGCGATCTTCAGAGGCCGCACGTTGCCCCTGGACCTGCGGCGTGTCAGCGATGGAGCGGCTGCGAGGATAGCCTGCGTATAGGGATGGCGCGGCTGCCTGAAGAGCTCGGCTGTGGGTCCGCTCTCCACGATCTTTCCCAGATACATCACTGCCACCTCGTCGCAGATGTGACGCACGACGCCAAGATCGTGACTGATGAAGAGGTAGCTGAGTCCCTGCTGCCCCTTCAGCTCGGCAAGCAGGTTCAGGATCTGCGCCTGAATGGCGACGTCCAGCGCCGAGACGGGCTCATCGCAGACCAGAAGCATCGGCTTCGTGGCGAGGGCTCGTGCGATCGAGACTCGCTGTCGCTGCCCGCCCGAAAACTGGTGCGGAAACAGGTTCAACTGGTCCTGCCGCAATCCCACGAGAGCAAACAGCTCCTGCACGCGCTCCACGCGTTCGGCCGGCGGGCCGATACCCATAAGATCGAGCGGTTCGCGTACGATGTCAGCGACCCGAGAGCGCGGGTTTAGCGAGGAATAGGGATCCTGAAAGATTAGCTGTATGTCGCGACGGCGCTGGCGCATCGCGGCGGCGTCGAGCTGCAGCAGATCATCCCCCTCGAACAGAACCTCGCCGCCCTCGGCTTTCGTCAACCGGATCGAAGCCATTGCCGCTGTGGTCTTTCCTGATCCACTCTCGCCGACGATGCCGAGTGCCTGGCCGCGTTCGATTGCAAAGGAGACTCCGCGCACAGCCTCAAGCCCGATACGCTTGGCGAAAAGCGCGGTCCTGGGCATCGCATACCGCACCCGCAGATCGCGCACATCCATCAGAAGGCTCATATCCAGCCCTCCTCTTTCCCGTGGCACGCTACGGGGTGACGGACTTGCGGTTGAAGCCGGGGCTTCTCCCGCCCACAGCGCTCTCTGCGGTAGCCACATCGCTCGGCAAAGGCGCAGCTCTCACCCAGCATGTGGAGCGGCGGCACGACGCCGGGAATTTCGGCCAGCTGGAGATTTTCGCCCTCCAGCGTCGGAATGCAGTCGATCAGCGCACGCGTATACGGGTGCTGGGGATGATCCAGCACATCGTCGGCAGAGGCCTCTTCGATGACGCGTCCGGCATACATCACGGCCACTCGGTCTGCCATTTCGCTGATCACGCCCATGTCGTGAGTAATCAGTATGATGGAGATGCCGAACTCGCGCTGGATCTCATTGAGGAGATCGAAAATCTGTGCCTGGACGGTGACGTCGAGTGCCGTGGTGGGCTCGTCGGCGATCAGAACTCTTGGTCGGCAACTCACGGCCATGGCGATCATCACGCGCTGGCGCATCCCGCCGGAAAGCTGATGCGGGTAATCCCTGGCCCGGATCTCGGGACGCGGAATACCGACCCGTCCCAGGAGATCGATCGCCTGACTCATTGCCTGGCCGGTGCTCACCTTGCGATGCAGCACGATGGCTTCGGCGATCTGGTTGCCCACGGTGAAGACCGGGTTGAGCGATGTCATGGGTTCCTGAAAGATCATCGCTGCCTCGGCCCCGCGAAACCTGCGCATGCGTGCCGGATCGGCACCGACGAGTTCTTGACCCTGCAGCCTGATCGATCCACTCGCAATCCTGCTTGGTGGCTGGGGAAGGAGCCCCATGATCGCAAGGGCGGTGATCGACTTGCCGCAGCCGGATTCACCCACGATGCCGAGGGTCTCGCCCTCCTCGACATGGAGGAAAATCGAGTCCAGCGCCGTCACCTCACCGAATCGCGTGCGGAAGGTCACCCGCAGATCATCGATCTCGAGAAGCCGCGTCATCGTTCTCTGAGCCTGGGGTTGAGGGCATCGTTGAGGGCGTCCCCGACCAGGGAAACAGCGAAGACCGTCAGGAAGATCGCGAGTCCCGGAAAGGTTACCGGCCACCAGGCGTCGAGAATGTATTCCCGGTTCGCGCCGATGATCAGGCCCCAGCTCATGACATTGGGATCACCGAGGCCGAGGAAGGAGAGCCCTGCTTCGAAGAGAATGGCAATGCCGATGGTGAGCGTCGCTGAAACAAGTAACGGTGGCAGCGCGTTGGGGAGAATGCATTTCCAGAGGATACGCACGTCGCGCGCGCCGATTGCGCGTGCCGAGGTCACGTATTCCAACTCGCGGATCCTGAGGAACTCCGCTCGGGTCAGGCGCGCGGTCTGGGGCCAGCTCACCACGCCGATGGCGACGGCGATGGTGACGAGCGAGGGCGAGAACATGGTGACGAGCACCATCGCAAAGAGAAGTGCCGGCAGGACCTGAAAGAACTCTGTAACCCGCATAAGCAGGTTGTCGATCCATCCGCCGTAGTATCCTGCAAGCGAGCCGAAACCGATTCCAATGACCATGGTGATCGCTGCCGCGGCCAGCCCCACCGCAAGGGTCGGGCCACCACCCAGAACCATTCCAGCCAGAATGTTGCGGCCGAGATAGTCGGTGCCAAGCGGCAACCCGAGCGCGGCGCTCGGCGGCTCATGGGGTGCCCAGACGATTTCGAACGGGTCGCCGGCGTAGAAGAATGTGCCCCAGAGCGTCACTCCGGCGATCACGGCCAGAATTGCCAAGCCGGCGAGGCCGGGGATGTTGCGGCGAAAAATCCGCCAGGCCTCGAGCGTCGGGCTTTCGGCTCGGCCGTTCATTGTCGGTCTCGCAAGCGCGGATCGGCGAGGCGATAGCTGAAATCCGTCAGAATGTTCACGATCACCACCAGGAGGGAGGCGAAGAAAAGGACGCCCAGGATGGTCGGATAGTCACGGCGCAGGACCGAATCGAACGCCAGCCGCCCCATGCCGGGCCAGTTGAATACCGTCTCGACCAGAAGCGCGCCGGAAATCAGATTGCCGAACTGCAACCCCGCAACGGTCAATATGGGCAGCGCCGCGTTGCGCAGCGCATGTCTGAACAGGACCGAGCGTTCGGTGGCCCCCTTTGCCCTGGCCGTGCGGATGTAGTCGGAGCCGAGCACTTCGAGCATCGACGCGCGACTCAGCCGTGAGTATTGCGCCAGATAGATCATCGCCAGCGTAAAGGCGGGCAAAATCAGATGGTGCACGACATCGACGATCTGGAGCAGGAAGTCTGCGTCGCGCAGCCGCACGGACCGCATCCCTTCGACCGGGAAGACGGGCAGCCAGCTGGCGAAGAAAATGATCAGCATGATCCCGGTCCAGAACACCGGCACCGCATAGCCGATGGTGGCAAAGACGGTGATAAAGGCGCTGGCGACACCGTGCGGCTTGCGCGCGGCAATCACCCCGAGGAACACGCCGAGTACGATCGATATGGCCTGCGCCGTGACGACCAGGAGGATGGTGGGGCCGATGCGCTCAGCGATGAGCTGCGTCACGGGCTGATTGAAAAAGAAGCTCTTGCCGAGATCGAGGCGTACGACATTGCCGACATAGATGCCGAGCTGTGTCAGGAGCGGTCGATCCAGACCGTATTCCTTGCGTATGCTCGCCAAGACCTCTTCGGTGGCGCCGCCCATTTCGCCCGCGATGGCGAGCGCCGGGTCGCCGGGTGCGAGGCGAATCAGCAGGAAATTCAGCACCACCACACCGAGCATCAACAGCAGTCCGTAGAAAAGACGGTTCAGGATGTAGGGCGCGCTCATGGAGCCTGCATGCCTCGGGAATTCGAGCAGACGGCGTGGGGAACCTGCCCGAAGGCAAGCTTCACGATGAAGAAGATTACGCCTGCGATCGATGTGCGGCGATAGCACAATTCACGTGCTGCCCCGATCCTTCGAGCCGCGACGGTTGCTCCGGCCGATGCGCCGGCAGAACGCCTTAAACGGGGCGCTGCGGGTGAGCACCGGAGGGCCGGCGATCAGCGCACCGGACCCTCTCTACCCTTGAAATATGTTGGAAACATCCGGCAACACAGACGCAACCCATTGAATCAGAGGACTCTTTGGAATCGAGCTGTTGAAGTTGGGCAGGTCATCCCGGTGTGCCGGCGCGTTGTTCATTCAGACCAGCCGACCATGTCCATGGGATGCATGGTGCCCCATATGCCGCTCGGCAGGTTTCGCAACCGCCTGTCGTAGGCGGTATGGTATGGCAGCGAGTTGATCCAGTAGATCGGTAGTTCCTCTGCCACGATTTGCTGGAACGTGCTGTAGAGCGCCTTACGCTCCTCCGGGTCGAGCTCCACCGCCGCCGCGTTCAGCAGTTCATCCACCTTCGGGTTTGCATACTGTTGGGTGTTCGACCAGATGACGCCCTTGCGAATATTCGACGAAAGATAGGTGCGGTGGACACCGATCACCGGGTCGCCCCAGTTGAACACCACATCCATCGACAGTTCGAAGTCATGCCCGCCGACACGGCCGGCCCAGGTGGGGAAGTCCGGTGCCGCCCGCACCGTGACATCGATACCGATCTTCTTGAGCTGCGACTTCAAGTATTCGGCCAGAGACTGCTGCTGTTCCTTGAAGCCCGGAATATAGTCGACGGTCAGTTCCACGCCGTCCGCATAGCCGGCTTCGGCGAGCAGCGCCTTTGCCTTGTCGAGGTCGAGGTCGTAGGCCGGAATCGATTCATCGAAGAACGGAGAGCCCTCGATGATCGGACCACGCTGTGGCACCGACACGCCCCGATGCAGCGCATTGATTATGAAATCCCGGTCGATCGCATAGGCGATCGCCTGGCGCACGCGCTTGTCGCTGAGTTTTTCCGATGCGGTGTTGAAAGCCAGCCAGTTGATCGGACCGACGGCGGCGTAACCATCGGTGGTCACACCCAGATGCTCGACCTCCTGGAGACGCCTGATTTGCTGGCTGCCTGCCATGAAGGGGTAGAGATCGGCCTCGCCGTTCTCCATGGCGATCAGCAGAGCGGACGGGTCCTTGATGATCCTGATGATGATCTCATCTAGCACCGGACGTCCCTCCATGAAGAAGTTTGGGTTCTTCTTCAGGACGATCACCTCGCCTGCCTTGAATTCCTCCAGCATGAACGGGCCCGATCCCACCGGGGCGCTATTGGCAGGGTGCGATTTCGGATCCTGCCCGTCGCCATAGATGTGCTTGGGCAGAACGGGCGCCAACGCCGGTGATAGTGCCAGCATCAGGGCCGGGTGAGGTTGGGTCAGCCGGATTATGGCGGTGTGTGCATCCGGTGTCTCGATTGCCGCGACCGGCGCGAACATCGACTTGAAGGGATGGTTGTCCCTCGTCGTCACGATCGAGAAGGCAACATCCTCGGAGGTTACCGGTGTGCCGTCGTGGAAAGTCGCGCCCTTCACCAGATTCAGGGTGACACTGAGACCATCCTCGCTGACGCTCCAGCTCTCGGCCAGGTAGGGCTGCGGCTCCCAGCTGTCGTCATAGCGCAGCGGTGAAGCGAAGATCTGGGTTGAGGGTATGGCAGTGGCGATACCTGACTGCACGGCCCCGTTCAGGTGGCGCGGCACCTGGGTGGATGCGATGACCAGCGTACCTCCTGCGGCATACACGGGCGACGTCAGCGCGCACATTACAGTCAGAACCAGTGTACCCAACAGAGCAGACACGACTTTCATGGCTCGCTTCCTTCCCCGACTTGCCACAGCTTTCACTGTAGGTCGGAGATCAACGTCGGAAAACAGCCCTTTTTAGGAGTTTATATTGCAAAAAATAGGTTATCAGTTGGCTCCGCTACACACCGGATCGACAATATGCTTGAAGCCGCCGCGCGATGAGATGTCGCGGCAGGTCACGAGCATGGCCTTCGCCAGCGCGGAGCGGCGCGATGCGCGGCTGAAGGCAACACCAAATTGCGGAGAATCATGGTCGCCGCGAATATGGCGCACGACGTAGCCGTCTTGCCCGGCCCGATCGTTTGGACCGCAGATATTCATCAACGCATAGCCGAAATTTGCTGCCACCAAGCATCGCAGAACCGAGGAACTCTTGGTGGTGTGGGCAATCCTTGGACGAAGGCCTTGAGCTTCGAATAAACCGCTAAAATAGGGGCGTGCCCCAGGCAAGTCGAGAAGGACCATCGGCCGCTCTACGAGTTCTGCAAGATTCACTTCATTCTGCTTAGCCAATGGCCAGGCAGTGGGAATAAACGCAATCGGTGTGGCCTGGAACAGCGCAACGAAGGGCAACGATTTTTTTATTTCGCGCCGGTAGGTGAGCGCCAAGTCGATCCTGCCGCTGCTTAGCAGATCGGAGATCGTGTGCATGTCGCCTTCCTTGAGTTCGATCCCCATTTCCGGAAAATGGCTGGAAATCCGCTTGAGAATCGGCGGCAGCACGTAGGGTGCGCACGGTGCGTAGCAGCCGAGCCGCAGTGTGCCGGCGGGATTGCCGGCGAGTGTTAGTATGTCGGATTCAAATACTCGCGCCTGCTCAAGAAATTCCCTTATCCGTTCGCCAACGCTGATGCCGATATCTGTCGGGACGATTCCCTTGGCGGGCATGCGCCGGAACAGCTCTGCTCTTGCCACTTGTTCAATGATGTCTATCGCCGCCGTGATCGAGGATTGGGAGATGTTCAGCTCCACCGCGGCGCGCGCGATAGAGCCTGTACGCAGTGCGGCATCGAAATAACGAAGCTGCTTCAAGGTGAATTGCATCCCAAACACACCGTTTTTGCGTATGAAATCAATAATTAATCAATTTTTATCGTTGTTCAAGCCAGAGATATCTTCAGACCTGCTCGATCAGGCTGCAGGATGACCGAAATCACTGATTTCAAGGTGAAGAAGATCATCACCGTGGATCCGCGCCGCCCGGTCGGGACTCATGTCGCGGTGCGAGGGGGCGAATCCTGGCCGACTGCGACAAGGAGTGCGCAGGGGCCTCTGGGCCCATTTCTTGCGTGACGAGCGTCTCGCCGATTCTGTGCTGATGCCGGGTCCTGTCGAAGGGCACGCGCATCTGATGGCGGGCACGATCTGGACCTACCCTTATAACGGCTACCACGACCGGATCGATCCGGAGGGCTTGCTGGTGGAAGGAAGCCCCGATCTCGATGCGGTTATCGCCAGCCGTTGGAGTTCCGCTGCCAAGCTTGGCGAAGGCGAACCGCTGGTCGCTCGGGGGTTCGACCCGATCTTTCTGCCGGGCCGGAAACTCCAGCGCCACCATCTTGACCGGGTCAGCGCCACGCGCCCCTGATCCTCCCCCATCGAAGTGGTCCATCGTTGGGTTATGGAACGAGGAGGGCCAACGATGGCGAGGAAGCGGTACAAGCCTGAGGAGATCGTGAATCTGCTGAGGCAGGCTGAGGTGTTGCACGGCCAAGGCATGTCGATGGCGGACGCGATCCGTCAGCTCGGGATCAGCGAGGTCACGTTCTATCTCTATGGTGTAAAGGCTAAGACTTAGCCTGACATCGCTGCCTTATCGGCCTGGTGGCTTCGCTGCGCGCTTTCCGGAGTGTGTCAGCGCTTTCGTGGCGCCGCGGGAGGGCGGGTGCAGCAGCTGCGTGCGCCATCGCTTCGGCGGCCTCGATGAGGCGGTCATCGGCCAGACACGCACGACCGGCCCTCGTCTCGACCGGAGCATGACCAAGCAATCTGGCGGCGGTCACCGTGTCCGCTCCGTTCACGGCGGCGACGGCAGCCGAGTTGCGACGACGGTCGCGACTCCGCAATACGTTCGGCTCCAAGGCCCGACGGCAACTCTGTTGCCGCACGGTGGACGAATGAGTGGATCGAGGCCATGATCTCTGTCAGGATTCGCGAGAGCGTGCTCGCCGTGAGGGGATAGATGTGGGGATTACCAATTTGAAGGTCGAGATTATGAATATGTTACAATCAGTTATGAGATCATGTTGGTAGACCCTGGCTCCACCATTCCGGCCGCAGAGGTGGCGCAACCGTGAGTGCGCAAAAGAACATCCTGATCGTCGACGACGACCAGGCGCTGCGGCAGTCCCTCGCCGAGCAGCTGCACATGTACGAGGAATTCGCGGCGAGCGAGGCGGCGACCGGGCGCGCGGCCCTCGATGCGGTCAAGACCGGCCGCTTCGACCTCATCATGCTGGACATCGGACTGCCCGACATGGACGGCCGGGAGGTCTGCAAGCTCATGCGGCGGGGCGGGATCGCGGTGCCGATCATCATGCTGACCGCCGCCGACAGCGAAGCGGACACCATCCTCGGCCTCGATTCGGGCGCCAACGACTACGTCACCAAGCCCTTCCGCCTGGGCTCGCTGCTCGCGCGCATCCGCGCCCAGCTGCGACAGCACGAGCACAGCGAGGACGCGACGTTCACCATCGGCGAATACACGTTCAAGCCCGCGTCGAAGCTCCTGGTCCGGCCCGACGGCACGGGCAAGATTCGCCTGACGGAGAAGGAAGCCGCGATCCTCAAGTATCTCTATCGCGCGCGCGACCGGGTGATCTCCCGCGAGGTGCTGCTGAGCGAGGTGTGGGGCTACAACGCCAACGTCGCGACCCACACGCTGGAAACGCACATCTATCGGCTGCGGCAGAAGATCGAGCCGGAACCCTCTGCCCCGCGCCTGCTGATCACCGAGGGCGGCGGTTACCGGCTGATGTCGTAGAAGCGTGGCCGCCGGCGGTGGCGGCTACCCCGCGTCGACTAGGAAATCCTTGAGCGCGTCGAGTGTCCGGTCGGGCTCTTCGTCGAGCATGATGTGGCCTGCGCCCGGGATCACCACCGTGGTCGAATCGGCAAACATCCCGGCCAGCGCGTGGCCCCGCTTCGCCGGAGTCATCAGGTCGCGCGCGCCGATGACCACCAGCGCCGGGCAGGCGACCGTTGCGGCAGCCGCCTCGCCGCCCTCATAGCCGTTGGTCGCGACCAGATCGGTATGGAGGACACCGGGGGCCGCGCGTTCGAGGGTGCGCAAGCCGCCGCCCGTCATCCAGATCCCCGGCATCTTGTGAACGCCATAGTGCGCCCGCCGCCCGTAGCCCCAGCCGGTGAGCAGCTCGAGCGCGTGGTGATCGTCCTCGGCCGACTTGTCGAGCAGCAGGTCGTTGACCGGAATCGCGGGTGCCGCGCCCAGCAGCGCGAGCTTGCGAACCCGCGTGCGGTGGCGCGCCGCCGCCTCCAGCACCACCAGGGCGCCCATGCTGTGGCCCACGAGGTTGGCCTCGCCGACCCCTGCCGCATCCAACAGCGCCACGAGCCAGTCCGCCATCTCCGGGATCGAGGCTGCGGGCGGCCCTTCGGAGAGGCCGTGGGCGGGCAAATCGACCGCCAGCACGCTGCCGCCGTGCCAGGCGAAATAGCGCGCTTGCAGCTTCCAGACCGTGTGATCGAAGGCGGCGCCGTGCACGAAGACGGTCACCGGCAGGCCGGGATCGAAGGGGCGGCCGCCGGTGGCGGCGAAGGCGCGTGCGCCGTTGACCTGTATGTCCATGGCTAGCGGCCCGCCCCAGCCCGCGCTGCCGCCCGCAGGCCGCGTTCGAGGTCGGCGATCAGATCGTCCGGATCCTCGAGCCCGATGGAGAGCCGCACCATGTCCTCGCCGACGCCTGCGGCTTCGAGCGCAGCGGCGTCCATCTGCTGATGGGTCGTGCTGGCGGGGTGTATCACCAGGCTCTTGGCGTCGCCCACGTTGGCGAGGTGCGAGAGCAGCTCCACCGCCTCGATGAAGGCCCGGCCGGCCTCGCGGCCGCCCTTCACGCCGAAGCAGAAGATCGCGCCGGAGCCCTGCGGCAGCAGCGTCTTCGCCCGCTCGTGATCGGGATGCGAGGGAAGCTCCGGGTAGCTGACCCAGGAGACGGCGTCGTGATCGTCGAGGAAGGCGACGATCCTGCGCGCGTTCTCGACATGGCGCGCCATGCGGACCGGCAGGCTCTCCACGCCCTGGAGGATGTGGAAGGCGTTGGTAGGGCTCATGCAGGCCCCGAAATCCCGCAGGCCCTCCGCCCTTGCGCGCGCGATGAAGGCGGCGGGCCCGAACTCCTCGGCGAAGTCGATGCCGTGATAGCCGAGATAGGGCTCGGTGAGCGTCGGGAACTTGACGGACGCCTCCCAGTCCAAGGTGCCGGCGTCGACGATGACGCCGCCGATGGCGACCCCGTGACCGCCTAGGAACTTCGTCGCCGAGTGCATGACGATGTCGCAGCCGTGCTCGATCGGGCGGCAGAGGCAGGGCGTGGCGAAGGTGCTGTCGATCATCAGCGGAATGCCGGCCTCATGGGCGATGGCGGCAACCGCCGGCATGTCCATAATTTCCAGGCCGGGATTGCCCAGCGTCTCGCCGAAAACGAGGCGCGTCTCCGGCCGGACCGCCTTGCGGAACCCCTCGGTGTCGCGGGGATGGACGAACGTCGTCTCGATCCCGAATCGCGGCAGGGTGTGGGTGAAGAGGTTGTGGCTGCCGCCGTAGATCGAGGCCGACGAGACGATGTGCCCGCCGGCGTCCATCAGGGTCGCCACGGCGAGGTGGAGCGCCGCCTGCCCGCTCGCCGTGCAGACCGCGCCGACGCCCCCTTCCAGGGCGGCGATCCGCTCCTCCAGCACCGCGACCGTCGGGTTCGAGATGCGCGTGTAGATGTGGCCGGCGCGCTCCAGGTTGAAGAGCGAGGCGGCCTGCTCGGTGTCGTCGAAGACGTAGGAGGTGGTCTGGTAGATCGGCACCGCGCGCGCGCCGGTCGTCGGGTCCGGCTTCTGGCCCGCGTGCAGGCTCAGCGTGTCGCGCTTGAAGGCCAGTGGGTCAGCCATCGCTTGTCTCCCCGGCGTGCCTGCGCTTGGCAGGCCGCCCCGCGCGGTGAGGCTCCGCCATCCGTGTTACCATCGCAACCGCCATGACGACGGAGCGTCGAAAGGGCGAATCGCCTCCACCCGGCCCCGGCAAGCGGCCTGAGCGCGAGGCGCGGCTTGCCGCCGCGCTGCGAGAGAACCTGCGCCGTCGCAAGCGCCAGAAGAGCGAACGCAAGGCCTCCGCGCCGCCGCCGGATCGGGACGGCGACGGCACGTAAGGCAGGTGCGAGAGCGGAAGCCCCGCCCTCACAGCATCACGTCGCCGGAGTTGGGCCCAAGCGTCTGGCCAACGTAGATGGCGGCGCCGGGACCGGCGAGAAACGCCACGGTCTCGGCGATCTCCCACGCCTCGCCGAAGCGGCCGAGCGGCAGCTCCGCGGCCTTTCTCTCTTTCCACTCGTCAGAGATGTCTTCGAGGATCGGCGTGTTGCAGGGGCCCGGGGCGACGGCGTTGACGCGCACGCCGCGGCTCGAGACTTCCAGCGCCAGCGACTTGGTGAGCCCGATGACTCCGGCCTTCGCCGCTGCATAGTGGGCCATCTCGACGGCCCCCTTGTGGCCAAGCTGGGAGGCGGTGTTGATGATGACGCCCTCGCCCTTCTCCAGCATCGGGCCGAGCGCCTCGCGATCGCAGAGGAAGACCCCGCGCAGCAGCACCGCCATCATGCGGTCGAACTCCTCGACGCTCATCTCGACGAACGGCGAGAGCCGGGCATAGCCGGCATTGGCGAAGAGCAGCGTGCAGTCGCCGAAGGCGTTGCGGCAGGCTTCGAACATCGCCTTCACGTCGGCTTCGCTGGAGACATCGCCGCCGATTGCGTCGGCCCGGCCGTTGCCCTCGCGCACCTTGGCGGCCGTGCGCTGCGCGTTCTCCTCGTTGATGTCCTGGCAGAAGATCGGCATCCCCTCCCGCGCGAGCCTGAGCGCCGTGGCCTCCCCGAAGCCGCTGCCGGCACCTGTGATTACGGCGATGTGGTCCTGCATCTCGATCATGAACGTCCACTCCCTTCATTGTCGGTCGTTTCATCGACTTGCCCGAACACGCGGGCGAACACGGTATCGATGTGCTTCAGATAAGGCTCGGGCGCGAATAGCACGGCGAGCCCGGCGCGGTCGATCAGGGCCGCCACCTTCGTGTCGGCCGCGAGCGACGCTTCGAAATCGCCGCCGCCTTCCCAGACCTCGAGCGCGATCTTCTGCACCGTGGCGTAGGCGTCCTCGCGGGACATGCCGCGCTCGATCAGCGCCAGCAGGACGCGCTGGCTGTAGACGAGCCCGCCCCGGCTGTCGAGGTTGCGGCGCATCGCGGCCTCGTCCACCACGAGGCCGTCGACGACGCCCGCGAGCCGCGTCAACGCGAAGTCGAGCGCGATGGTCGCATCCGGCGCGAACACGCGTTCCACGGCGGAATGGCTGATGTCGCGCTCGTGCCAGAGCGCGATGTTCTCCAGCGCGGGCGTCACGGACGCGCGGACGATGCGGGCGAGGCCGGTCAGATTCTCGCTCAGGATGGGGTTCTTCTTGTGGGGCATGGCGGACGAGCCTTTTTGGCCCTTGCCGAAGGCTTCCGCCGCCTCCCCCACCTCGCTGCGCTGGAGGTGCCGGATCTCCACCGCCAGCCGCTCGATCGCGCCGGCGACGACGCCGAGCACGGCGAAATACATGGCGTGGCGGTCGCGCGGGATGACCTGGGTCGAGACCGGCTCGGGAGTGAGCCCCATCTTCGCCGCGACATGGGCCTCGACCGCCGGGTCGACACTCGCGAAGGTGCCGACCGGCCCCGATATGGCGCAGGTCGCGATCTCGCGCCGCGCCGCCTTCAGCCGCTCTGCGGCGCGGGCGAACTCGGCGTAGTGGCCGGCGAGCTTGAGGCCAAAGCTGGTGGGCTCGGCGTGCACGCCGTGGCTGCGGCCGACGCAAAGCGTGCTCCGGTGCTCGAACGCGCGGCGCCTGAGCGCGGCGGACACGGCAGCGACGCCGCCGGCGAGCAAGGCTCCCGCCCTGTCGAGTTGCACCGCGAGGCAGGTGTCGAGAACGTCGGACGAGGTGAGCCCCTGGTGGATGAAGCGGGCCTCCGGCCCCACGTGGTTCGCGAGGTTGGTGAGGAAGGCGATCACGTCGTGGC
>JAPPHR010000126.1 GCA_028820995.1 Rhodospirillales bacterium | reverse complement strand
GAAACTCATGATCGTGCTCCTTCACGTGCGAGTTCTGACGATGGGTGACGAACGGATCGGCCCGCTCTCTCGCGACCTCCTCCGTTCACCACCTCCAAGCTCTCCACCACCTCTCGCCTGCGGCCCGCTCCGGCGCCCGCTGGGAGGTCGACGGCCTGGCGGACCGCACGGGCGGCCTGTCCGCCGTAGGCGCGGGTCACGGCGGCGTCGGGTCTCAGAGACCGCCCGCGGTCACACCTGCGCGAAGTCTGCTGCCTGCAGCCAGGTCGCGCTTATCGCGGCAACAAAGCCATCAGCGGCACGTTGGAGCGTATCTCCACTTGGTCGGGCCGCAGGCGAGCGAAGGCGACGCAGGCAGCTGCCTCGGCCTCGGTCTCGAAGACTCCCATCTCGTCGCCGGTCTCCAGTTCGATCACGGCGATCTGCGGCGGCCAGAGCGCCACCATGTGGCGCTCTGGCGCGCGGGAGTTGGAGCGATATGCGCAGCGCGGACAGCGCGCGGCGCCATCTGTAGGCGCCTTGCAATCTACACAGATGCCTTGGGCGCGCCGGGCGGCATATCGCCTCTTGCTGACGGCGCTCTCCCGCTCAGGGGAGACGCGCTCCTTCTCCAGCCCGAGGCATCGGCCGCAGCGCGACAGCCCGCCGACTGTGGGTCGGCTGCAACGTACGCAGCGGCCGGCAGCGCGGCGCGCGGCATAGCGCCGGCGATCGAGTGCGCGCCTTGCCTCGCGGCATGGCTCGCAGACGGAGCGGTTGTTCTCGGGTCGGCGGCGGCCGCATGACGAGCAAAGCCCTGCGTCGCGCCGCTCCCTCCGCCGCCGCCTGTCCCCGGCGCGGTCGGCGCGACGGCACTGTTCCGGATCGCGGCCACCATAGGGCAGGTTCTGCTGCCTGGCCTTGGAGCGCCGGGCCCGCTCGGCGGCGCGGCGCTTGTCGGCGCAATCCCGGCACACCTTCAGGCCGGTCTCGGGCGGAGACTTGCCGCAACGCGAGCACGCGCCCCGGGCGACTCGATCGGCATGCCGCTTGCGCCGGCGCTCCCGCGTTCGCTCCTCGCTGCTGGACATGGCAACCTCGAAAGCGTGGATGTAGCCGAGGGTCGGGCGACCAGCGGCGTCTGCGGTGACGCCCCGGCCGGTCAGCCGATCAGCAGCGCCACTTGCCGCGCAACGCGATGCCGGCAGCCGAGCTGCCGAAGAGCTGCATGCCCGCGTCGCGGCTGATGTCGGTGGCGACGATGATCTCGTTGGTCACCGGCCGCAGACGCCGGACGGCGCGGCACGACATGGTTGTGCGTCGTCGGCGCCGTCCCCCGCCCTCGTTGTCGGCGCCGAGCGGGCGGATCTCGCCCGAGGCCGCGGTCTCGTACCTCTCGACCACATAGCGGCCCTGCTCCTGAAGGCCGCCGCCGAAGAAGTGCACCAGGTAGGTGCTGGCAGTACGCTGGATCGTTCTCGCCGTGCTCATCGTCGGACCTCCGCGGTTCGCGCTCGCGAGCGGCCGGCGCACCCTCGCGCCCGACCGCCCGTCCCGTCGGCCCGTTACGGCCGGCCTCTCCCTCCCGGCGGCGTGCCGGCGAAGACGCCCATGGCATCGGGATCGGCGAGCACGAACATGCGTCTCCGGCCCGGCCACGCTGCCGTGCGCAGCCGAGGCTCTGTCAGCCCCGCGTTCCGGCCAGCTCGTAGCTGGTGCTGCGGCCGCCGGCCCGGCTGCGCGCCAGAATGCCGCGCTCGACGAGATCGCGGATGTCCCGGTTCGCCGTGTCCTGGGAACAGTGGTTCATCCTCGCCCACCGCGACGAGGTGAGCTTGCCCTCGAAGCCGTCAAGAAGACGGTTAATCACCTTCATCTGGCGCGCATTCAGGACCTCGGAGGCATGGGCCTCCCAGAAATCGGCCTTGGCCAGGACCGAGGCGAGGGTGCGGCGCGCGCTGCCGATCGCGCGCCCGAGACAGCCCAGAAACCAGAGCTGCCAGGCGGTGATGTCCAGCCCGCCCTTCTGGGTCTCCTCCAGGATGTCGTAGTAGGCGTTGCGCTCCAGGCGTATCTGGGCCGACATGCTGTAGAAGCGCTCGGGGCTCTGCTCGGAGCGAGCCAGCGCCATGTCCGCGATGGCCCGCGCGATACGGCCGTTGCCGTCTTCGAACGGATGGACCGAGACGAACCAAAGATGGGCTACCCCGGCGGCGAGCACAGGGTCTATGGAGCCCATGTCCTTGAACCAGGCCAGGAACGCGGATACCTCCTGCCCGAGACGCTCGGCGGGCGGTGCGGCGTAATGGACCCGCTGCCGCCCGAGCGGACCCGAGACGACCTGCATGGGCCCGTCCGCGTCGTCGCGCCAGCGGCCGACGCGGATGCGACGCATGCCGCTGCGCCCGGTGGGGAACAGCGCCGCGTGCCAGGAGAACAGGCGCTCCTCGGTCAGGGTCTCGGCGTAGTTCCGGGTGGCGTCGAGCGTCATCTCGACCACCCCGTCGATGGCGCGGTCGGGCACCGGCAGGCCGCCGGCATCGAGGCCGAGCCGGCTTGCGATGGACGAGCGCACCCGGTCCGGGGCGAGGACCTCGCCCTCGATCTCGCTCGTCTTCACCACGTCCTCGGTCAGCGTGCGCAGGGTGGCCTCGCTGCGCATCTCGAAACCGAGGGCCTCCATGCGGCCGAGCAGCTTGCCCTGGGCGTGGCGCGTTTCGGCGAGAGCATCCGCGAAGCGGGCCCGATCCTGTTGGAAGCGCGGCCACTCCGGGCGCTGCCATATGTACATGGTCCATACTCCGCATGATTGGCGGCGAATGTAGGGGCTATTCTCCGCAGCGCCAACCGCGTGCGATCGTCCCAAACTGCAAGGAACGACGCGCCCTCGCCAGGACGCCCGCCCGCCGCCCGCGTCACGGCCGACCTTTACCTCCAGGTGGCGCTACAGCGGCGTGGCGGTCGCGTGGCTGTCAGGTGGCCGGCTGGCGAAGGCTCTGGCGTGTCGGTCGGTCGGCGGGCCGGCTATACGTATGCCGCCAGACAGCGCGCAATGGCGTCGATTCCGGATGCCGGCGGAATAGGCGGCGTCCGGCCGGAACGGGTGCCTGGCCCCCCACTATCGGCGAGCTACGTCCGGCCCTGCGGCGTCCGTCGCGTCGGCGGCGCCTGCGGCGCCGTCCTCGGCTTCGAAGAGCCGGCGGTAGGCCGCTTCGGTCCGGTCCTGCCCTTCATCGGTGAAGACGACGGACTTGGCCTTGCTGACGGGATCGGAAATGAGCCCCTTCCGATGAAGCCGGTCCATCGCGTCCCAGTCGAACGACTTCCACGTCCGCGCACCTCCCAACGGACCGTGCTCGAATATCCCAAGATCCTATGAGGCGTTCGGTGACCGGCGCTACGGTGCCGTTTTTGCAACTCTCATAGGAGACTGGACATGTCCCCATGGAACGAAACCGTCGCGCCAGCCAGTGCGGAACGTAGCACGCTGTACGTCGCAGTCGAGATCAGCCGGAAGGGCTGGGTAGTCGGAATCAAGAACCCGGCAAGTGAACGGATCGGTCTTCATTCGCTCGGCGCGGCGGATGTCGTGGGCGTCAAGACGTTGATCGAGAATCACCAGGCCAAGGCCGAGCAGGCTTTGGGCAGCGAGGCGCGGGTCCTGTGCTGTTACGAGGCCGGCTACGAAGGGTTCTGGCTGGCGCGCTGGCTGGACGAGTTCATGTCGCTGGAGACGGTCGTGCTCGATCCCGCGAGCCTTCTGGTGAACCGCAAGGCGAAGCAACGCAAGACGGATCGGATCGACGCGAGGAAGATGGTGCGGGCGCTGCTGGCGCATGATCGGGGCGATGCCGCAGTGCTGAGCCAGGTTCGCATTCCTAGCGTTGAGCAAGAGGATCGCAAGCGTCTGCTCCGCGAGCGTCATCGCTTGGTCAAGGAACGGACATCGCTGTCCAACACGATCAAGGGTCTGCTCAAGATAGAGGAGCGCCAGCAAGGCCTCGTCTATCCGCTCGTTCACCCGATCCTCGTTCACGGGGGAAGAATAGCATTGTCGGGTCGTCGCGCAGCGTCGCTGTTTGAAATGGCGCCGTCAGTGGAGCCGAAGCACTCTTTCGGCGGGACGCGCTAAGGCGCTCCGCCGAAGAAGTCGAGGCACGCGCGCGCCAGCGGCCTCTGCCGTCCCTCCGGTGTGAGCGCGGCAGTGAAGCAGCGGGCGGTCTCGACAAAGCCGTCGCCCAGCGCCACCAGAGCCCCGTTCTCGACGTACCGCCCAATCAAATGTCGCCAGCCCAGCACCAGGCCGCGGCCGGCAACGGCGGCTTCGAGCGCATACATGTAGACGTCGAACTCTTCAATGCGAAGCCGCGTGGCGGGACGGCCGGCCGCGGTGAACCATCGTTTCCACGACTCAGCCCCCTCCCCGGGCACCGCGAAGGCGAGAAAGGTCAGCGTGCCCCAGCCCGCTACCGGCCCTTTCAGGGCCCCTGCATGCTCGACCGCGTAACCCGGAGAGCAGAAAGGTCTCAATGCCTCGCGGGCGACGACAACGCGGTCACCGGGTGTAGAAATCCCCGCGTCCCAGGCCAGGACCATGTCGGCCGGCGGTCGGGCCGGAACATGGCCCATGGCGGAGGAGTGGACCTGGATGCGGATCCGGACATGCTCCTCCAGCGCCTCCATGAGCGCCTGGTAGTGCGGCATCAGGAATAGATGGGACACCTCGTCGGCGCAGGCGATCGCCACCTCCGGCCGGGCTTCGTCGGAGAGCGTTGTCACCTCTGCCGCCCCCGCCCGAAGGGCGCCGAACCCGACCGCTACGGCGTCGCGAAATCGCCGGCCCGCTTCGGTCAGCCTCACGCCTGTCCGGGAGCGCTCGAACAGCCGTGCGCCGAGCTGCGTCTCAAGGCGCGCCATGTGCCGGCTGATCGCAGACTGCGAGGTTTCCAGCTCCCGTGCAGCCTGCGAGAAGTTGCCGTGACGCGCAGCGCTCTCGAAGGCGAGCAGCATGCCGGTGGGCGGTATCGAGTGCGGCCCGCGATCGCTCACGGTCGTGGCCGCGTGCTCAGGCCGCCTGGGCTCGACCGCACCCCGTCCGAACGGCCGGTGGCTCCGGTCAGGTGGCCTCGCTGCATCACGAGGCTTCGTCCGGCATGGTGCTCTTCGTCAGCGTCACCACGTTGCGGCCGTCCTCCCGCCGGTACGCCACCGCGTCCATCGTCTTGCGAACGAGATAGATGCCGAGCCCGCCCCTGGCGCGCTCCTCCATTGGAGCGGACATATCCAGCTCCGGCGTTTGCAACGGATCGAACGCCCTGCCGTCGTCCGCGACCTCCACGGTCAGCGTGCCGCTATCGATGCGAAGTGCGAGATCGATCCGGTGCTCCCCGTCATCGTCGTAGCCGTAGCCGATCGTGTTGGTCACCAGCTCGTCGACCGCCAGCGTGACATCGAAGGAGATGCCGCTCGACGATGAGCCGGCCGCGTCCGCGCCGGATCAGGTATCCGCCGCGCGGGATCGAGAGCGTACCTTGTTGCACCAGCGGCCAGAGGGTATCCACGATGGTGGTGGCGTTGCCGTCCGGCAGGGTCCCTGCTGCCGGCCGAGACACCAGCCAGTCGAGGAAGGCGCGGTCTGCAATCTCGTCGCCGACGGAACTCCGAAGCGCACGAAGCTTCCTCGACTGCCCTTTGGCCAACGTGGACTCGTCGATCTGGATTGCAGTCATGCGGGCCTGCTCCTCCAAGCGTGGGACGGCTTCTGTTGCCCTCAGACTATAGCAGATCGCCCATATCGCCGCCGCAACGCTCAAATCCAGTTCTGCAATCACTTCCTGCCGGATGAAGCTGTCGGTGTGCGAAGGGGTGATCCCGGTCTTGATGCCGCCGCTGGTCATCAGTGGTAGCCCTCAAGGTCCAGCCGCTCGGTCACGCCGTCGATCGTTCCTCGAAGGTGATCCGCCAGTTGACCGACTCCGAGACGCTCCATTTGTCCCGGCGAGGCCGGTCGGATCAATGTTCAGTCGATTGCAGCTTCTCGCCAAGCTGCGTGAGCTGCTCTCCCAGCTGCACGGCATCCTCGGGAGCGAGCCCGAACTGAAGGCGCGTCGGCTGCTCCGTGCCAACGCGGTATTCGATCTCCACCCCGACATACATCGCACCATCGGTGGCGGTAAGCTTGCGAAGCCGCACCTTCTCGAGCGGCGGAACACGCTTTATTGCATCGTCCATCGGAGCAGTTCTCCCAGGATAGCAGGCGCTAAGGGGCGTCGCGGCGAATCTATCATGTCGTCCTCCAGCACCGCCGGACCACGCGCGCGGTGACGGACGGCGGAGGGCTTTCGACTCTCCGAAGACCCAGCCCGGAAGGTGTGCAGGCCGTGACCACGATGTCGGTGCGTCGTCTCGCTACCCGGTGAGGTTCATTTGGCGCACATGCCCGAATCGTCCATCCACTAGCCAATCTCCACCGCAATTCTGGCGTGCCTCGCGGATCGTTTCGACATCCGCCACGTCACGGTGCAGATCGAGTTGAACGGCTGCGCCGACGAGGCCGTCACCGTCTCCGGCTGAGCACCGCTTGACCCAACTTCGGAAGACCGTCGATGCGGGTCACGATGAAATTGCGAGCGCCGTGACGACGATGGAGGGGCCAGAGGGCGTATCCCAGGTCGCGGACGCGTAGAGCCCGCCCACGGTCGCGCCGGCACCCACCGCCGCAGCTCCGGCGGCCATCCACTCGGGGCTCGGCGCGAAGCGCCTGGCCGTCGCCGCCGGAATGATCAGAAGCGCCACGATCAGCAGGATTCCAACGATCTTGATGGCGACGGCGATGATCGCAGCCACCAGCAGCCCGAAGATCAGCCGCGCGCGCTCCGGCTTGAGGCCCGCCACGGCAGCGAGGTCGGGGTTGACGGTCGTCGCCAGCAGCGGGCGCCAGAGCCAGGCAAGCACGGCCAGCACGACCGCGCCGCCGCCCCAGATCACCGCCAGGTCGATCCGCTGGACGGCGAGGATGTCGCCGAAGAGCAGCGCGTGCAGGTCGATCCGCATGGCCGGGAAGAACGACAAGATCACCAGGCCGAGGGCGAGCCCGCCGTGGGCGAGCAGCCCGAGCAGGGTGTCGGTCGGCAGCGCGCCGCGCCGGTCCAGATAAAACATGATGAAGGCCACCAGCGCGGCGCTGGCCAGAATACCGATCACCAGATCGATGCTGATCACGATGGCGAAGGCAACGCCGAGCAGGGAGGAGTGCGCGATCGTCTCGCCGAAGTAGGCCAGTCTGCGCCAGACGACGAAGCACCCCGCCGGACCGGTGACGAGCGCAAGCCCGATTCCGGCGATGAGGGCGCGCATGAAGAAGTCGTCGAGCATCGCTCAGACTGCCTGGGCGTCGTCACCATCGTGGTCCCCGCCCCCCGACGAAAAGGACGCCCATCGCGCCAAAGTCTCTTCGTCATGCTCGTGGGGCACCAGAACGACCACATCGTCGCCGGTCCTGGCCGCAAGCTCGATGTCGTGGGAGACGATCAGGATGCCGCAGCCGAGGCTGCGGCGAACCTCCTCGATCAGCTCGTGGAAGATGTCCGCCCCGCTCACGTCGACACCCTGGGCCGGCTCGTCGAGGACCAGCAAGTCGGGCTTCTCGATCAGCGCCCGCGCCAGCAGCAGCCGCTGGAACTCGCCACCGGAGAGCGTCGAGATGGGCGGATTACCGAGCCGCTCCAGGCCGACGGCGGCGAGCGCGGCCTCGATCTCCCGGCGCGGGTAGCGCCGAGTCAAGGTCATCAGGCGGTGGAGCCTGAGCGGCAGCGTCGGGCTTATGGCGAGGCGTTGCGGCACATAGCCGACCGCCACGCCGGACGCGCGCTCGACTGCGCCCTCATCGATCTCGATCAGGCCGAGCACCGCCTTGGCGCAGGTCGACTTCCCCGCACCGTTGGCGCCGATCACGTAGACCAACGCCCCGCGCAGTACCTGAACGTCGACATGCCGGATGATCCAGCGCTCGCTTCGCCGGACGCCGATGTCACGGGCGCTCACGAGCGCCTCCGGCCCGGCGGGCGACATGTTCCCGATCGTCATGTCGTCTGCCAGAGTGGACGCTTGCCTCCTGTCGCCGCAACGCGCGAGCCGGTGTACAAGCTATGTGCATGTGACGACACTTGTTGTGCCATACCCACCTGAACAACGGAAGCACGACCATGGACCGTCCACGCATCGTACCACGATATCTCCCTCCTATGCTTGCAGCGGCGGCGCTCCTTGGCTGGAGCACCGCAGGCCTCGCGACGGCGGACGACAAACTGCGGGTCGTCGCCTCGATCAAGCCGGTCCATTCTCTGGTGAGCGCCGTGATGGCCGGTGTGGGCGAGCCTCACCTGATTGTCCGGGGCCACTCATCGCCGCACACCTTCACCATGCGCCCGTCGGACGCGGAGGCGCTGGAGGATGCCCATATCGTCTTCATGATCGGCGACACGATGGAGACTACACTCGCCGGGCCGGTGGACGCGCTCGCAGGAGATGCCCGCGTGGTCAGGCTCGTCCATGCCCCGGGCCTGGTACGCAGGCCGATACGCGAGGGCGGCACCTTCGAGGAGCACGACCACGACAGCCATGGCGACGATGGCATGGATCACCACGACGATCACGACCATGACGACCACGACGACCGTGCCGACGATACGGACGACCACGCTCCCTTCGACATGCACGTCTGGCTCGACCCGATCAACGGATGGTCCATGGCGCGTGCGATCGCTGGCGCCCTGGCCGAAATCGACCCTGCCAACGCCGCCACCTACAAGGCTAACATCGACGCTCTGCTTTATCGCCTCGATCGGCTGACCGGAGAGATCGCCCAAGAGGTCGCGCCGGTTCGCGGCGTGCCGTTCATCGTCTTCCACGACGGCTATCGCTATTTCGAGGACCGCTTCGGGCTTGCCGCCACAGGCTCGGTGGTCGTCAGTCCCGATCGCGCGCCCGGCGTCCGGCGCATTTCCGAGATACGCGACAAGGTGCGTGAGCTTGAGGTGGTCTGCGTGTTCGACGAGCCCCAGTTCGACGAGCGGCTCGTCCGCACCGTCATCGAAGGCAGCGACGTGAGGTCTGGCACCGTCGATCCTCTGGGGGTCGCCATCGAGGACGGGCCGGAACTCTACTTCACTATGCTCCGCAACATGGCAACAGCGTTCAAGGACTGCCTGGCACCGGACTAGAGCGGCGCTGACCCACGTTTCTAACAGACACGCATGGACCGGCGGTCTCATGGGGCGCGGCAGTCTGGTGGGGTGCGACAGGATGCCCATTCTTGCAGCACGGTCTTGAGTTGCCGGCCGGCGACTTCGATCGGTGGAGCGTGAATGCGACGGGCTCTCTGTAAGACCACCATGAAGCGATCCATCTTCATCACGGCTATCGTGGCGACTGTCCTGGCCCTTGCCGCTTGCGGGGGCGGCGGGGGCGGAAACACACCCGTTTCCGGTGGTCAACCGCCGGAGGTCAATCCCCTGCCGTTTCCGCTGGCCACGGGGAACGTGGAGTACGCCGGACTCGATCAGGCGGCATCGCGCCTCGACCGGCTACGTGATGCTGGTAGGCGCGGCGATACGCGGATCCGCTATGGCCGGCTTGCGGATGGTTCGGGCCGCGATACCGTCGCGGCCTATCTCTCTGAGGCCAGCATCAATGATGTGGTCAGCAGATTCCCGGTTGCTCCCACGGTTCGCGTAGTCGACACCGCCACATCCCGCGAGAGAGCGATAGTCGCCGATGCCGTCGAGGCGATAAATCTGTCCTTGCCGGTGCACCTGCGGATGCGGATCGGCCCTCCGCTCGATGCCTTGGAGAATGCCCCCGGCGTGATCGAGGTTCAGTTTCTGGAGTGTGCGGATTACGCCCGCTGCGGACGAGCGCCCGCGAGCACGGCTGTGAACATCAGCAGGGACGCGCAGGGCGAACAGACGGCTCGCAGGGCGCAGACAGCGTTTGCCCGCGGCACGTTCTCGCACGGGAACGACAGGTTCGCACGAATTCTCATGGCTCACGAGCTCCTGCATGCGCTCGGCGTGGACAACCACGTGAGCGAGCGCTTCGACTCGATCATGCAGGCGGGCAATCACTATGCGTTCGCGTCGAACTCGTTCCTGGCACCGCTCGACCGCGAGGCGCTCAGGGCGCTCTACGGCCGCCTCGACCCAGGTGACGACCCGACAGACTTCGGCCCGTGGTCGAGCACGTCACTGCACCTCGCCGGCAACGGCGAGCACGCCAACTTCGGCGTGGCGCTTAGGAACGGCTACGCCGAGCCCTGGGCGCACGGTCCTATGCCGAGCACCCCGCTCGCCGGCAACCGCGCGCTCTCCGGCGCCGCGACGTGGGAAGGTACGCTGCTCGGGCTCACGCCGAGCGCCGCTGCCGTCGCGGGCGATGCGGAGATCGGCGTCAACCTAGCGTCCCTGACCGGGCGCGCCGATTTCACCAGTCTGGAAACCTGGGCGCCGAACGTAGCGCCAGGCGCGGCCGGCACCGGCACCCAATGGCTCGACGGCGACCTCGGCTACTTGATTGCCGTGAGCGGCAACACGTTCCGTGAGACTGGCGGAGATCATGGCCGGCTCACCGGCATCTTCACTGGCCGGTCCCACCAAGGCGCGGCCGGGACGCTGGAGCGGAGCGACCTTACCGCCGCTTTCGGCGCGTCCCGCTGATTGAGCCCCGTCTCAAGGTGATGTAGGAGAGAGCCCATGTCCCTCGCCGTACCGTCTGCCAAGACGCCCCGTGCGCCGATCGCCCCTCAAGGCCGCTACACGGGCACGGTCCGGGCCGTCGAAGAGCCGGCCCCTGAAAACGCGCAGCAGTACGTGGTGACCTGGGCGTTCACCCACGACGAGACGGACTGGGAGCTCCCGCAGCTCTGCGATCAGGCGGGCTTCCTCGAGACGCTGGTCGATCTGGGGCTCGGCGGGCAGACGGTAAAGCCCGGCGACGCCGTGGGCAGGCAGGCGACGGTCCGCGTGGCCCACTACGCCAGCCACCGCTACGCGCGGGTCGCCGACACCGAGCCGCTGGACGCGTGATGTAGATTCCAGAACTCGGTGCGATCTCGCGGAGCATGACATGAAGCGACTTGTAGTGGCGGTATTTCTTGCGGCGCTGTTCGCGCAGATACTGCCGGCGACGGCACACATTCCGGCGCACTGCATTCCTGCCAACCTCGAGGAGACCGTCGAGCAGAAGTCCAGTTTAGCAACCCGGATCACCTCTGCTGCGGACAACAATCGGTTGTTGGAACTTCTCGACTCCGTTGCAATCTTCATGCAGGTGGACGGTCGACTTTCGCAGATGATAGGGTCAATGCTGACCTGCTCGGTGCGGTAGTGGCCGCAGATACTGAGACGCTGAGGGCGCCCCTTCTGATTCCGCCGCATGGTGACTGCTCCCCTTGCCCCAGCGCGCGTCCGTGGCCATGCTGCGGCGGGTGACTAAGGGAGACAAACCATGAAGCGGATGATTGCTGCTCTCGCCATCGCTCCGATGATTGCGGGGTGCTCGGTTGAGCGGGGAACTGACGTAACGCACCTTGGCTCTGACCGGATCGTCTCGGTAGCCGCGAAGGGTTCTTGGCCGTTCCACGGTTATGAGGAGATTAGGGCAGCCGTACTGAGCGTGCTCGAAGAGGAATGCTCGGAGCCAACTGCAGAACCATCCGAGCCATCAGTGACGCCAGCACCATTGACATACGACGAGCTGGTGGGGGCTATTGAAGAACGGGTGCCACTCCATACCTACAAGTGGAGTGGGACTTGCGGCGAATATCGGGCGTCAAACTACAGCCGTACCCCTTAGCGCTCTCAAGGAATTCTGGGGGCTCACGCGGTCTTCGTAGGCGAGAACAGTGGCGCATCGTCGTCAATCCGCTGACGCGCCATCTCGGCGTAGTCGGGCGAGATTTCGATGAGGATTGCGGCGCGCTTCAGCCGATCGGCGACAAGCCCGACGGTGCCCGAGCCCCCAAAAGGGTCCAGTACGGTGCCACCTTCCGGGCAACCGGCCTTGATGCACGGCTCAACAAGAGCGGGCGGGAAGGTGGCGAAGTGGGCCCCAGGGTACGAATGCGTGGGAACAACCCTTACGTCCCGGAGCGCTCGTTTCTCCACCAAGTCGACGGCTGCCGCCTGCATGCTGGAGTTATTGCGGATGCCCGAGCCCAGTGTTGAGGTCGGTTGTGAATTTCGATATTCGGAAAGTCTGAGCCAGAATCTTGCTGAATAGGCGAATCGTGTACGCAGGGATGCGAAATCAAGTGGCGCCTATGTGGTACCTGGAATTTGTGCCAAAATGAGGACGTTCTGAAGAAATTCTATAACCCATTTATACACAACAGATTATTAGTACACGTTCTTGACTAATTCGGTGCTGGGCGCGCCACCAGACATAGCACCATGGTCCGGAGAGGTGGAGGGGTGGTTCGAACCCCCGGCGAGAAATTCGGATCAGCTACACAAAGGCCAGACCTGCCACCAGGAATCGCAGCGGAACTCCGATTCGCAGCGCTGGAGCTGCACCTCGTATTGCCGCGCGGTCTCGGCCACCCGGTTGGCGATGCTCTGCAGTTTGGGCTTGCCCTTCCAGCTGCCGCTCCGGTAGCCGCCGCGCCCCTCGTGGTAGGCGAGATAGAGATTGCGCGCGTCGGTCTTGGCGATCCCCAGCTGGCGCGACGTCCCGTGGTTGTACCAGCCGATGAAATCGAGGGCGTCTTCCATGTCCGAACGGCTGCGGAAGAACGAGCCGCGCTCGGCGGTGTAGTCGCTCCAGGCCGGGTCCTGCGCCTGCGCGTATCCCTTGGCGGACGACACGCGGCCCCACGGAATGACCCAGAGGACGTACTTGCGGGGCGGCCGCGCATTGCTGCGGAAGCTCGATTCCTGGTGGACGAAGGCCATGAGTATGGGAGCCGGCACGCCCCATTCGTCCTCCGCGTCCCGGGCATAGTCGTACCAGTCCGGATGCTGCTGAAAGATCGCGCAGAGGTCCTGCTGGCGATCCGGAACAGATGGTGCGCACCCTGCCACGAGCAGAGCGAGGAGAACGGCCAGGAGGCCCGCGCCGACCCAACGCCTGCGGCCCGATCGAAACGACAGGACCCGAACCGCGTCGTCGAACTTTCCCGGCACCACCGGCGGCTCCCGTTACATCATGACAATTCGGGGCTGCGGCCGGCCCGCGCCGCCAACCGCCGCGCTCGCCTTGTCGATGAGGCCCGCGGCGATATGCCGGTAGGACGCGGCGTGGGGGCTGCCGGGCTGGGTGACCACGATGGGGCGGCCTGAATCCGAGGTCGTCCTGATGTCCAGATCGAGCGGAATCTCGCCCAGGAAATCGACTCCGAGCCGGTGGGCGGTCTCGCGCGCGCCGCCGTGGTGAAAGATGTCGGCCCGGTGGCCGCATTGGGGGCACACGTAGTAGCTCATGTTCTCCACGACCCCGAAGATCGGCACGTTGACCTGCTGGAACATGTTGATGCCCCGGGTCACGTCGAGCAGCGCGATGTCCTGCGGGGTGGAGACGATCACCGCGCCGGTAAGCGGCACCCGCTGCGCCATGGTGAGCTGGGCATCGCCGGTGCCGGGCGGCAGGTCGCAGAGCAGCACGTCGAGCTCGCCCCAGTCGACGTCCCGCATCATCTGCTCGAGCGCCTGCATGACCATGGGCCCGCGCCAGATCATCGCCGTGTCCTCGGCGACGAGGAAGCCGATGGACATGCACTTGATCCCGTAGTTCGCCATGGGGCGCAGCGTGCGCTCCCCCACCATCTCGGGCTGGCCGCTCAGGTTGAGCATGCGCGGGATCGAGGGGCCGTAGATGTCGCAGTCGAGCAGGCCGACTCGGACGTTCTGCGCCGCCATGGCGGTGGCGATGTTGACGGCGGTGGTCGACTTGCCGACGCCGCCCTTGCCGGACGCGATGGCGATCAGGCTCTTCACGCCCGGCAGGAGCTGGGGGGTCTGCTGCGCCCCCGCTTGAGCCTGCCCGCCGCGGGCGTGACCGGGGCCGTGTGCGTGGCCGGGGCCGTGTGCGTGCCCTTGCGCCTGGCCGGAGGCCTGCCTCTCGGCGGTCATCACGGCCGTCACCGATAGCACGCCGGAGAGCCTTTCCACCGCGGTCTCGCAGGCCTTGCGCAGCGGCTCCTTCGCCGCGCCGTGGTCCGGGTCGACCTCCAGGGCAAAGCCGACGTTGCCGTCCCGCACCACGACTCCGCTGATCAGCCCGCCGGCGACGACGTTCTGCCCGCTGTCCGGGTCGAGCACGTCGGCCAGCGCCGCCAGAACCTGATCCTTGGTGACCGACGCCATCGTTCCACTCCGACCCGGGGCCGTGCCGCGGCTGGGCAAGCACATCCATGCGCGCCGTTGCGCGCGGCAACCGCATGACTTATAAGGCGCCGATGACAGCTAGCAAAGCCTTGGCGGGAAGGCCTATCCATGACCTGGTCTAGCGGCGACGGCGGAAACGGCCCTTGGGGGCGTTCGCCGGGCGGCGGCGGCCGGCGTGGCGGCCGTGGCGGTGGCGGGCAACCCCCGCCGCCCGACCTTGAGGAGATGCTCCGGCGCAGCCAGGACCGGTTCCGCCGGTGGATGCCCGGGCTGCGCGGGGGCCGCGGGCTGATCCTGCTTCTCCTCGTGGTGATCGGCATCTGGTTGTTGACCGGCTTCTATCGGGTCGAGCCCGACGAGCAGGGCGTCGTACTGCGCTGGGGCGAGTGGACCAAGACCACTCAGCCGGGCCTCAACTACCACCTGCCCTGGCCGTTCGAGACCGTCATCCGGCCCAAGGTGACGAAGATCAACAGGGCCGAGATCGGCTACCGGACCCTGGTCGATTCCCAGCGGGGCGCGTACACGCGGCCGGTGCCGGACGAGAGCCTGATGCTCACCGGCGACGAGAACATCATCGACGTGAAGTTCACCGTCTTCTGGCGAATCCGCGACGCCGGGCAGTTCCTGTTCAATATCCAGGCGCCGGAGCGCACGGTGAAGGACGCGGCCGAGAGCGCGATGCGCGAGGTGATCGGCAAGACCCGCCTGCAGTCCGCGCTCGCCGAGGAACGCCTGCTGCTCGCCCAGCAGACGCACGAGCTCACGCAGTCGATCCTCGAGTATTACGGCGCCGGCATCGAGATCACCCAGGTCGAGCCGCAGGACATCGCGCCGCCGGAGGCCGTGATCGCGTCCTTCCGCGACGTGCAGGCGGCGCGTGCCGACCAGGAGCGGGCGAAGAACGAGGCCGAGGCCTACCGCAACGACATCATCCCCCGCGCGCGCGGCGCCGCCGAGCGGCTCGTGCAGGAGGGCACGGCCTACAAGGAGGAAGTGGTCGCCAAGGCCCAGGGTGAGGCGGCGCGCTTCCTCTCGGTCTACGGCGAGTATGCGCAGAACAGGGATGTCGTCCGCCGGCGCATGTTCCTGGAGACGATGGAGGAGGTGCTCGGCGGAATCGACAAGATTATCATCGATTCTCCGGCGCAGGGTGGCAGCGGCGTCATCCCCTACCTGCCGCTGCCCGAGCTGCAGCGCCGGCAGGGCACGACGGGCACACAATAGATCATGAGTACCCGAACCAAGTTCATCATCGGCATCGCGGTCATCCTCGTGGCGATCGTCCTGCTTCTGATCTCCACCTACAAGGTGCGCGAAGATCAACAGGCGATCCTCCTCCAGCTGGGTGAGCCCATCAAGGTGGTCAACCAATGGGGCTCGGACGAGCCGGGGCTGCGCTTCAAGACACCGTTCGTGCAGAACGTCGAGTATTTCGAGAAGCGCGTGCTGGACTTCAACGCACCGGCGGAGGAGATGATCCTGGGCGACCAGAAGCGGCTGGTCGTGGACGCCTTCATCCGCTACCGGATCATCGATCCCCTGCGCTTCTTCCAGTCCGTCGGCAACGAGGCGATCGCCCGGGCCAGGCTTGGCGCCATCCTCAACGCCAGCACGCGGCAGGTGCTCGGCACGGTCGAACTGATCACCGTGCTCTCGGGCGAGCGCGCGCAGCTCATGACCGAGATCAGAGACCAGGTGAATCGCCAGTCCACCGGCTTCGGCGTCGACGTGATCGATGTGCGCATCCGCCGCGCCGACCTGCCGGAGGAGAACAGCCAGGCCGTCTATCAGCGCATGCAGACGGAACGCGAGCGCGAGGCGAAGGAGTTCAGGGCGCAGGGCGAGGAAGAGTCGCAGCGCATCCGCTCGCGCGCCGACCGTGAACGCGTGGTCCTCCTCGCCGAGGCGGAGCGCGAGTCCCAGACCCTGCGCGGTGAGGGCGACGAAGAAGCCTTGCGCATCTCGCGCGACGCATATGGCCGCGATTCCGAGTTCTACGCCTTCTACCGGGCCATGCAGGCCTATCGCGTAGCCCTCGGCGATGGCGACACGAGCATGGTGCTGTCGCCCGACAGCGAGTTCTTCCGCTTCTTCGACGATATCGTGCATCCCCAGGCACCCGGCGCGGCGGCGCCTGAGTGACGCGCCCCGGCCGCGGGCCGGTGCAAGGCCGCCCCACGGCCACCCTCGACGATCCGACCATGAGCGATGGGCTCACCGCCTTCCTGACCGCGATCGGGCTCATCTTCGTCATCGAAGGCGGTCTCTACGCGCTGTTCCCGGAAGCGATGCGGCGCAGCATCCAGCGCGTGCTCGCCCAGCCGACGGGCCGGCTGCGTACCATCGGCATGAGCGCAGCACTGGTCGGGCTCCTGATGGTCTGGCTCGCCAACTAGCGGAGGCAGTCGTGACGAGGCGGGGACGGCGCACATGAGCGAGCGGCTCCTCGCGCCCTTCGCAGGGCTCCGCGTCGCCCCGCAGCACGCGGAGGCCGTGCTGGCACCGCCCTACGATGTGCTGTCGGCGGCCGAGGCGCGTGCCGCCGCGCAGGGGAGGCCCAAGAGCTTCCTCCACGTCTCCCGGCCGGAGATCGACCTGCCGGACGAAACGCCGGCCGGCGCGCCCGCGCTCTACGAAGGCGCGACGGCGGCGTTCGCGCGCATGACCCTGGACGGAGTCCTGATCCGCGACCCGGCGCCCCGCTTCTACGCCTGGCGCATGGAGGCGCAGGGCCGCGCGCAGACGGGGCTCGTGGCTGCGGCTTCGCTTGCGGCCTACGAGGAGGGGGCGATCAAGCGCCACGAATTGACCCGGCCGGCGAAGGTGGAGGACCGCGCACGGCACATCGCGGCACTCGGGGCGCAGACCGGCCCCCTGCTCCTGATCCACCGGCCGGACGCGGAAGTCCGCCGCCTGATCGCAGCGGCCTGCGCCGGACCGCCGCTTTGCCGCTCCGTGCTGGACGGTGCCGTGACTCATACGCTCTGGGCCATCGACGGCGCGGACGAGATCGGCGCGCTCACCGAAGGGTTCGACCGGATCGGCGCACTCTACATTGCCGACGGCCACCACCGTGCCGCCGCCGCGCAGATGGCGGCCCAGGCGATGGGCGCCGGGACGGGAGAGGCTGCCGGCCGCCTGTTGACGGTGAGCTTCCCCGCCGACGAGGTTCGCATCCTCGGCTATCACCGGATCGTGCGAGGCCTGAACGGCCTCACGTCGGAGGCGTTCCTCCGCGAAGTCGGCAAGGCGCTCGGCTGCGAGCCGGCGGCGGGGCCGGTGGAGCCCGCGAGGCCGGCGCAATTCGGCATGTACCTGGAGGGCCGCTGGTACCGCCTTGCGGCCGATGACCCGGCGCCCGCCGGCGGCGCAGTGGTCAACCGTCTCGACGTCTCGCTTCTCGCCCGCCTGGTTCTCGGGCCGATCCTCGGCGTGCGTGATCCCAGGCTCGATGCGCGGATAGACTTCGTGGGCGGCGGGCGCGGGATCGACGCACTCGCGGCAGCGGTCGATGGAGGCGAGGCGACGGTCGCCTTCTCGCTCTATCCGACCTCCGTCGAGGATCTCATGGCGGTCGCCGACGCCAGCGCGATCCTGCCGCCGAAAACCACCTGGT
>JAPPHR010000029.1 GCA_028820995.1 Rhodospirillales bacterium | reverse complement strand
CTCGCGGCTCTCGTCGGCCGCCGCGCTCGGCGCGAGCCGCTCGCCTACCTCACGGGCGTTCGCGAATTCTGGAGCCTTGAGTTCGCCGTCGACCGCTCTGCGTTGGTGCCGCGGCCTGAGACCGAGACGGTCGTCGAAGCGGTGCTGGCACGCGCGGCGCACCTTCCGCCCCGCCCCCGCCTGCTCGATCTCGGCACCGGCACGGGCTGCCTGCTTGTGGCGTTGCTGAGCGAGCTCCCCGGCGCGGTCGGCGTCGGCGTCGATATCGGCGCCGCGGCCGTCTCGCTGGCGCGGGCCAATGCGGCGCGGCACGGCCTCGGCGGGCGGGCTTTCTTTGCCGTTGCCGACTGGGGCGCGCCGCTCGCCGCTCGCTTCGATATCGTGGTGAGCAATCCGCCCTATGTGGCGGCGAAGGAACTGGCATCGCTTGCGCCGGAGATCGCCTCCCACGAGCCGCGAACGGCGCTTGCCGGCGGGGCTGACGGATACGCGTGTTACCGGCAGCTTGCGCCGCAGATCTCGAGTCTGTTGGCGCCAGGGGGACTCGCCGCAATCGAAGTCGGCGCCGGAATGGCGGATGAAGTCACGCCGTTGTTTGCCAACGCGGGACTCGCGGAGATTGATCGTCGCCGCGATCTAGCGGGTATCGAGCGTTGCGTGTTGTTCGCTCACAGACCGGTCGCCGGGTTCGCATCCGAATAAATCAATTTTTCGCTGCCGGAACAGCCCTGAGAGCAAAAAAGAGGTTGCAAACTTCGGGATGATGGTTAGGGTCTGCGGGTCTCGCGATACTTGACCGGTTGGACGGTCTCGCAGAGACTTTCAGGGACAAGAAGCTGGCAAGCGTTTCCGGACGCAACGCAGATGGAGCGCGTCGCGCGGACGAAGGTTAGGTGGGAAGGTAAGCAGCATGAAGGGTCCAAACAACAAACGTCCACGCGGGTATAGGGGCAACGGACGGCGCCCCGGTTTTCACGGGCGTGGCTCGACCTTCGAGAGCAATGGCCCGGAAGGAAAGATCCGCGGAACCGCCTTCCAGGTCATCGAGAAATACCAGGCTTTGGCGCAGGACGCGCTCTCGGCGGGAGACCGTATCGGCGCCGAAAATTTCTTCCAGCACGCCGAGCATTATTACCGTGTTGTTGCAGCCAATGGTTGGGACCAGCGCGGGCAGCGCCCGCAGAATCAACAGCCCCAGCCGCAGCAGTCGCAACCGCGGGTCGAGCCCGGGCAGCAGCAGGGCGGGGAACAACCGCCGGCCGCAGCAGCCGAGCCCCAGCCCCAGGCCGTAGCGGGCGACGAAGCGCCGGATGCGGCAAAGGAGCACGCACCCCAGCCCTCGTGATTTCAGGGCATCCCCAACTCGGTCGTACCCGCTCCATCCCCTTTCACGGCTTTATCCGTTTGCTTTAGGCGCCGCGCGCCGCGCGTTGGGCTGGCCCTTGCCGCGCCGCCGCGGAACCCCATATAGGGAGCGGTTGCTCGAAGACCCGGCATCCGACTGCGGGCCTCGCGTGAGGCCATGAGAGTGCGGCCCCGTTCGGCTCTCGTCAGCGGATGGCCAACGAGGGGTGGCACATGGATTTCGACAAGTTTACCGAGCGCTCGCGCGGCTTCGTGCAGGCAGCCCAGGGGCTCGCGGCGAGCCGCGGCCACCAGCGCTTCGCACCGGAGCACCTGCTCAAGGTCCTGCTCGACGATGGTGAGGGCCTCGCCGCCAACCTCATCCGCGCCGCCGGCGGCAGGCCCGAAGACGCGCTTGAGAAGACCGAAGCGGCGCTCGACACGCTGCCGAGGGTGGAGGGCGACGGCGCGGGCCAGATCTACCTCGCGCCGGAGACGGCACGGCTCTTCGACGCTGCCGTGGACATCGCGAAGAAGGCAGGCGACAGCTACGTCACTGCCGAGCGCCTGCTGTTGGCGCTCGCCCTCGCCAAGGGGACGCCCGCCGCCCGCATCCTGGCCGACGCCGGCGTAAGTCCCCAGACGCTGAATGCGGCGATCAACGACCTGCGCAAGGGACGAACCGCGGACACCGCATCCGCCGAGGCCGGCTACGACGCGCTCAAGAAGTATGCGCGCGACCTGACCGAGGCGGCGCGCGGCGGCACGGTCGATCCGGTGATCGGCCGGGACGAGGAAATTCGCCGCATCATGCAGGTGCTCTCGCGGCGCACGAAGAACAACCCGGTCATCATCGGCGAGCCCGGCGTCGGCAAGACGGCGATCGTCGAAGGCCTGGCTCAGCGCATCGTCAACGGCGACGTGCCGGAATCGCTGCGGGACAAGCGGCTGCTGGCCCTCGATCTCGGCGCCATGGTGGCCGGCGCCAAGTTTCGCGGCGAGTTCGAGGAGCGCCTGAAGGCCGTGCTGACCGAGGTCAACGCGGCGGCCGGCGAGATCGTCATGTTCATCGACGAGCTGCACACGCTCGTCGGCGCCGGCGCGGCCGAGGGCGCGATGGACGCCTCCAACCTGCTCAAGCCGGCGCTTGCCAGGGGCGAGCTGCACTGCGTCGGCGCGACGACCCTCGACGAGTACCGCAAGCACGTCGAGAAGGACGCGGCGCTGGCGCGGCGCTTCCAGCCGGTCTACGTGGCGGAGCCCACCGTGGAAGACACCGTTTCGATCCTGCGCGGCCTCAAGGAGAAGTACGAGGTCCACCACGGCGTCGCCATCACCGACAACGCGATCGTCTCGGCTGCTGCGCTCTCCAACCGCTACATCACGGACCGCTTCCTGCCCGACAAGGCGATCGACCTCGTCGACGAGGCGGCGAGCCGGCTCAGGATGGAGATCGATTCCAAGCCGGAAGGGCTCGACGAGCTCGACCGGCGCATCATCCAGCTCAAGATCGAGCGGGAGGCGCTGAGAAAGGAGACCGACGAGCGCTCGCGCGAGCGGCTCCAGGGGCTCGGCGAGGAGCTGGCTGCGCTGGAGAAGCGCTCGGCCGACCAGACGGCGGTGTGGCGCGCCGAGAAGGAGCGCCTCGCCGGCGGACAGAAGATCAAGGAGAAGCTCGACTCCGCCCGGAGCGCGCTCGAGGTCGCGCAGCGGAACGGCGACCTCGCGCGTGCGGGCGAGCTCGCCTACGGGGTCATTCCCGACCTCGAGCGGGAGCTGGGCGCGCTCGAGACGGCAGCCCACGAGCCGCTGCTCGACGAGGCGGTGCGGTCCTCCCACATCGCCGGCGTCGTTTCGCGCTGGACCGGTATTCCGGTGGACAAGATGCTGGAGGGCGAGCGCGAGAAGCTGCTCCACATGGAGCGCTCGCTGCGCGAGCGCGTGGTGGGGCAGGAGGAGGCGGTGGTGGCCGTCAGCAACGCCGTGCGCCGCGCCCGCGCCGGCCTCCAGGACGCGGACCGTCCGACGGGCTCATTTCTCTTCCTCGGCCCCACGGGGGTGGGCAAGACCGAGCTTGCCAAGACGCTGGCTGCGTTCCTCTTCGACGACGAGGCGGCGATGATCCGCATCGACATGTCGGAGTTCATGGAAAAGCACGCCGTCGCCCGGCTGATCGGTGCGCCGCCCGGCTATGTCGGCTACGAGGAGGGCGGCACGCTCACCGAGGCCGTGCGCCGGCGCCCCTACCAGGTGATCCTGTTCGACGAGATCGAGAAGGCGCATGGCGACGTCTTCAACCTGCTGCTGCAGGTGCTCGACGACGGGCGTCTCACCGACGGGCACGGGCGCACGGTGGATTTCCGCAATACCGTGATCATCATGACGTCCAATCTGGGCGGCGAAATCATGGCGGTGCAGCCGGAGGGCGAGCCGTCGAGTGCGGTGCGCGAGCCGGTCATGGAGCTCGTGCGGGCGAGCTTCAGGCCGGAGTTCCTGAACCGGCTGGATGAGACCATCCTGTTCCACCGGCTGGACCGGGCGCACATGGGTGCCATCGTGGACATTCAGATCGCTGGTCTTGCGGAGCGGCTGAGGGATCGCAAGATCACGCTGGAGCTTGACGATGCGGCGCGCGCGTGGCTGGGCGACGCGGGCTACGACCCGGCATACGGCGCGCGGCCGCTGAAGCGGGTGATCCAGCGCAGCCTGCAGAACCCGCTTGCCCAGCTCGTCATCGCCGGCCGGCTCGGAGACGGCGAAACGGCGCGCATCTCGGCGAACGAGGACGGCCTCGTCATCGACGGGGAAGAGGCCGATTCCCTGGCCAGCGCAGCTTAAAGGGCGGCGAGGGTGGCGAGGAGGCGGGGCTTCGCTTAGCGCTGGGCGACGCGCGTGACGGCCGGCACCTCGGCGAGCAGCACCGTGATCTTCTGCACCTGCTGCCGGAACGCGGCGAGCTCCTGGCCCTTCAGCTTGCGGCCGGATGGGAGCTTGAGCGTCATCGGGTTGATCCGCTTGTTGCCCCGCATCACCTCGTAGTGAAGGTGCGGCCCGGTCGACATGCCGGTGTTGCCGACATAGGCGATGACCTGACCCTGGCGCACCCGCTTGCCCTTCTTCATGCCCTTCGCATAGCCGTTGAGGTGGGCATAGCCCGTGCTGTAGGTGCTGTTGTGCCGCACACGAATGTATTTCCCGAAGTTGCCGTGCCAGCCGATCATCGAGATGGTGCCGTCGCCGCCGGCATAGATCGGCGTGCCGACGGGCGCCGCGAAATCGACGCCCAAGTGCTTCTTGTTGTAGCCCAGGATCGGATGCCTGCGCATGCCGTAGCCCGATGAGAGCCGGGCACCGTTGATCGGCGTGCGCATGAGGGCCTTGCGGACGCTCGCACCCTTTGCGTCGAGGTAGTCCGCCGGCCCTTCCGCGGGTTCGTAGCGGAACAGCTCGACCTCGCGGTCGCCGACCTCGAGGTTGGCGTAGAGGATGGGGCCGTTCTCCACGAACTCGCCGGCCTTGTTGAAGACCGCTTCGTAGAGGACCTCGAAGCGGTCGCCGTGTTGAATCTCGCGCTGGAAGTCCACGTCGAAGCTGAAGATGTGCACCATCTCCATGAGGACCTGGTTCGGCATTCCCGCAGCGATTGCGGCGTCGTAGAGATTGGAATCGATGGTGCCGACGGTGCGTTGCAGGATGCGCTCGAGCGGCCGGTCCACCACGCTCGGCAGGAAAATGCCGTCATCGCCGCGCATCACCACGACATCGCGGTCCGGCGCCACGCCGAGGGAGAGCGAGGCGAGTTGCGGGGCGCCGCTGGATTCGTTCGCCGGATCGAACGCGAGGGAGAGCGTCTGGCCGACCCGCAGCCGGCGCGGGTTGTGAACCTTGCGGAAGGCGACGATGGCCGCTTCCGCCTCCGCGCGCGTGCCGCCTGCCCGCGTCAGCGCCACCGACAAGGTATCGCCACGGCCGATGACCACCGTCTTGCGCACCAATCCGTCGTCGGGATCGAGCTGGATGCCGGCGACGTCGTCGAGCGCGCCGATGACAGCGCCGTTGACCGTCCCGTTGACGACGCCGTTGACGGCTCCGCTCTGGGGATCCGCCGCGCCCTGGGGCTCGAGCCCGGCGAGGACGGTCGTGAACGGTGCGGCGGCGGCGACGAAGGCGGCGGTCATCACGTGTCCGCGGTCTGCGACGTCTACCGGCTCGCGGCGCCCGTCGGCATCGGGCGCGTGGCTCGCCGCGGCGGCGCGCTCCAGCGGGGGCGCCAGGAGCGTCAGTCGATCCACCCGCTCGGCTTCGAAGTGATTGTCGGCAGTGCGGGACACCTTGACGAAGCGGTCGTCGCCGACGCGCAGCGCGACTGCCTTGAGGGTGTCCGCGCCGGTCTCGTCGGTGCCGGTCACCAGCGTGATTTCCTGCCCGATCTTGAGCCGCCTCAGATTGAACAGGCTGCGGGCCGCCTGAATGGCGCGGTCCGCCTCCACACGGTCGATCCCCTGCCGTCTCAGGATGGCCATCAGGGTATCGCCGGACCGCACCTCGATGAGAGTGGCGGACGGCGGCAGAGGCTCCGGAACAGCCGGCCGCGCAATCGGTGCGGGATCGTCGGCCTCGCGGTCTGCTGGGGCCGCGTCGGCCAACGCGCGCGGCCGCGCCGCCGGTGGCGGCTCCCTCGTGATCCGGCTGGAGAACCGCCCCTTCTCCCCTCGCTCCACCAGGATACGCCGCCCTTTCGGCAATTCGATGTCGAGCCAGGCGATGCGCGGCTCGAAACCCGGCACCGGCCGCTTCGTGATCCGCACCGTGATGCCGGCGGGGAGGCGGCGCGGGTTGAACACCCGGCGCAGGCTCTGCACCAGGGCATCCGCCTCGGGCCTTCGCACGTCGGCGGCGATGAGCACATCCATCAGGGTGCTGCCCGCCCGCAAGGTGCGGCGCTGCTCGATCAATTCGGGCTCTACCGGGTGCTCCGGACCTTCGTAGGTCTGGGCGGTGGCGGAAGGCTGATCGGCGTCTGCGGGATCGGCCTCGGCCGTCGCAGGTGCCGGCTTGGTCGGCGGCGTCAAGCCGACTTCCACAGCGGGCGCGGGAGCAGGCGCAAGCTGCGCGGCCCGGAGCGCAGTACCGGTGGTGCGCTGTGCGGCGAACCCGCCGTTATCGGTGCGGACGACCGCCACAGCGTTATCGCCGTCGAGGTGAAGCGCGACGGCGTTCACAACGGATGCGCCACCGGCATCCTGTCCGGCGGCAATCGTGACGGCATGGCCCGGCATGAGGTCGCGCGGATCGAAACTGCTGCGCAGCGCCCTCACGATGGCGTCCACTGCGCGGCCGCCGACGCCGTGGCGGCGGAGGATGCCGCCCAGTGTATCGTTGCGCCGCACCGTCACCTTGTAGCCGTCGTGGCCGAGCACCACCTCCGTGAGCGGGACCGGACGGGTGAGGGGGAGCGCGGTGCGGTCAGCCGTGTAACGGCCGTTCGCTCGCCGTGTCGCCTCGACGTAACGGTTCTCACCCGTCTGGACGCTGACCGCGACCGGAATGCGCCGGCCCTCGCCCTCGGCGCGGAACAGGAGCCGCACCTCACGGCCGACTTTCATGCGCCGGAGATCGGTCCTTTTCTGGATCGCCTTGCTGATCCTGTCGACATCCACGGCGCGTACGCCGGCTCTGCTCAACAGGAGGGACAGGCTGTCGCCGCGTCCGACTCGGACGGTCTCAAGTTCCGTCTCGGCCTCGATCGCTGTCGCCGCGATCGCCGACTGCATCGGCGCGAGCAGAGCGGCCGCGACCGCTGCGATCAGCGCAAGCGCCGCAATTCGACCGATCCACCGGCGATTCCGGCGATCCATATTTCCAATAAACCCCTGAACCATACCCGTGTTCGTCGTTGCCTCAGTCACAAGCGTCGATCAATTGCCGATCCTGGAGGTGCGATGACCCCCCGTCAATTGCGACGTCAACACCCTCCCTCCGGAAATGCTCCGCATTCCGGTGTGGAGGATGCTCGCCCGGCCCGCGCCACCGCCATCGGCGGTTAGCGCCGACTTTGAGCGCCTGAGCGACGGTCCGCGCCCGCCGCCTCCGTTCGCAACCTTGCTATCTCGTCCTTTACCTTGAGTTTGCGACGCTTCAGATCGGTTAGAGACAGTCCGTCGGGCGCCGGTCGGCCGGCTTCCTCCTGGATAGCCCGTTCGAGCCCAGCGTGTTTCGCGGCAAGTGTCGCGAGATAGTCGTCGACCCCGACCTCAAAGGTCAGAACAAGAGGGTCGATCCGCGAATACATCAGCAGGTGAATCTCACTGGAACGGTCTCAATGTGAGCATTCTGCAGGGCGTACCGGATTGCCTCCTCGATTCTTCCTTCAGTATGTCATATCGCGGACCCTACCGCCACGCTCGATCGCGCTTGCGCGCCATAGCAGGCCGGGTATGACCCTTCGACTCTCGCAATCAACGGAATTTACGCTGAAATTCGGCTATGGGAGAAGCGATTCCGGGTGTAAGAGCGAGAGCGGGCACCGGTGCGCCGGACCGGGTGCCGGCGCGGCGTCATATGGCGGAAGACGGGGGGCCTTGGGCATGAGAGACGGCGGGGGGCCGGAAAACGCAGCCTTCCGTAGGGGCCGGTGAGCCTCACGGCCTCGCTTGCAGCGGGCGGCGCGGGCTTCGCCGGCGCGGCGGCTCTGACCGGGCTCGTCCGGGCGGCGCTGCAGCGCCACGGCGTCATGGACCGCCCCAACGAGCGCTCGAGCCACGCCCGCGCGGTGCCCCGCGGCGGCGGCATCGCCGTCGTCGGCGTCCTGCTCGCAGCCTGGCTCGCGCTTTGGCTGGGAGACGCCTGCCACGGCTGCGGGGCGCTCTTCTGGGTCGCACTCGCGGGCGCGCTCGGGCTCGCCGCGGTCTCCTGGCTCGACGATCTGCGCGGCGGTCTCTCGGCTCTGCTGCGCCTCCTGGCGCAAATTGCCGCCGTCGGCGCCGGAATCGCGTCGCTCCCCGGCGAAGGCCTCGTCTTCCAGGGGGCGGTTCCGGCCCTGGTGGATCACGCGCTGGCCGCCGCGGCCTGGCTCTGGTTCGTGAACCTGTTCAACTTCATGGACGGGATCGACGGGATCAGCGGTGTCGAGGGCGCGAGCCTGGGTCTCGGCGCCTTCCTGCTTGCTCTGCTGGGGCTGGTTCCGGCGGAACTGGGGCCTCTCGGACTGGCTCTCGCCGGCGTCTCCCTCGGCTTTCTGCTCTGGAACTGGAATCCCGCCAAGATCTTCCTCGGCGATGTCGGCAGCGTTCCGCTCGGCTACCTGGCTGGTTGGCTCCTGCTTGCGCTGGCGGCGGCGGGCGCATGGCAGGCGGCTTTGCTGCTGCCGGCCTACTATCTCGCGGATGCGACGTTCACCTTGTGTCGCCGCCTCCTGCGCGGGCGGCGCATATGGCAGGCGCACCGCGAGCACTTCTATCAGCGTGTCGTGGCGGCAGGCTGGAGCCACGGGCGCACGGCCACCCTGATCGCAGGCCACAATCTGCTGCTGGTGGGGCTGGCGGTCGCGTCGCAGCAGGGGCCCATTGCGGCTTGGGCGGCTCTGGCGGCGGGCGCGCTGCTCGTTGCCGGGCTCCTGTGGTATCTTCAGGCTGCCGCTCGGGCATCATGCGGCGCATCGGAACAGGTATGACATGCGGCGCATCGGGAGAGGCTTGATCGTCCGCCGCACGCACTTGGTGGCGGCCCACGACGTGGCCATGGCGGGCGCGTCGTTCGCGCTCGCTCTTCTGCTTCGTTATGGGCTCGGCTCGTTCTGGGAGCTGACGAGCGGCTTCATCGTCGAGGGAATGCTGCTCTTCGCAGCGGTCTCGGCGCTGGTTTTCTGGCGCATGCGCATCTATCGCGGGGTCTGGCGCTACACGGCACTGCGCGACGTCGTGCTGGTCGTGCAGGCCGTGAGCCTAGCGGTGCTGATCTTCGTGCCGGTCCTCTTCGTGCTGACGCGGCTGGAGGGCTATCCACGCTCGGCCTTCCTCATCAATTGGTTCATCCTGATCGCGCTCCTGGTTGGGCCGCGCGTCGTCTATCGGGCGGTGCTCGACGGCAGCCTCGCCGGCGTCTTGCGGCGCGGCAGCAGCGCCACGCCGCGAATTCCGGTTCTGTTGCTGGGGGTTGGCGACAATGCCGAGCTCTTCATCAGCGCGACGACGCGGGGCTCGTCCTCGAACTACCGGGTCGTCGGCATCGTGGACGACGATGCGAGCAAGGCGAGGCGTCACATCCACGGCATCCGGATACTTGGGACGACGGCCGAGTTGCCGGAGATCGTGCGCGAGCTCCGGGCCCGCGGGGCCGGGCCGCAGCGCGCGGTGCTCACGGAGCCCAATCCGGAGCCCGACCGCCTCCGCGCCCTGCTCGCGCATTGCGAGGCGATCGGACTGCCGCTTTCCCGCCTGCCGGAGCTCACCGACTTGCGCCCCGGCGACGCGCGCGACATCGATATGCGGCCGATCCGCCTCGAAGACCTGCTGGGCCGCCCGCAAGCCACGCCGGACCGCGCCGCCATGCGCGCCCTGGTCAACGGGCGCCGCGTCTGCATCACCGGCGCCGGCGGCACCATCGGCGCCGAGCTGGCTCGCCAGATCGCCGACAATGGGCCCGCGCACCTGACGTTGATCGACAACACCGAGTACAACCTCTACCAGATTGATCTAGAACTCGAAGAGGCGCATCCGGGCCTCTCGCGCAGCGTCGTACTCGGCGACGTGCGCGACCCCGGCCGCCTCGCCTCCACCTTCGCCCACGCGCGGCCGGAGCTGGTCTTCCACGCCGCGGCGCTCAAGCACGTGCACATGGTCGAGACCAACCCCAACGAGGGCGTTCTCACCAATGCCGTGGGCACCCGCAACGTCGCCGACGCCTGCATCGCTGCTGGCACAGGGACGATGGTGCTGGTCTCGACCGACAAGGCGGTCGATCCGACGAGCGTCATGGGGGCGACCAAACGCATTGCGGAGAGCTACTGCCAGGCGCTCGCGAATTCGCCGGCGGCCGGGAACCTGCGTCTGGTGACGGTGCGCTTCGGCAACGTGATCGGCTCCTCGGGCTCGGTGGTGCCGCTCTTCCAGCGCCAGATCGCAGAGGGCGGGCCCGTGACCGTCACCGACCCCGACGTCGCGCGCTACTTCATGACGACGCGGGAAGCGGTGCAGCTCCTGCTTCAGGCCTCGGCGCTCGGCGCGGGCGAGGGCGGTGGCGGCATCTACGTGCTCGACATGGGCAAGCCGATCAAGATCGTCGATCTCGCGCGGCAGATGATCCGCCTCGCGGGCCGTACGCCGGGCAAGGACATCGAAATCGTGTTCACCGGCCTGCGCCCGGGCGAGAAGAAGGACGAGAGCCTGTTCCACCCGGCCGAGCCGATGATCGCGACAGAGACGCCGGGCATTCTCAGGGCCCAGTCGCGCCCCGCCGACTTCGCTCTCATGCGGCGCAGGCTCGACCAGCTTGCGGCTGCCGCGCACGACCGGCGCACGCAGGAGGCGCTGGCGCTGGTCGCGGCGATGGTGCCCGAGTACCAGCCGAGCGACGCAACGCTCTCCGCCGCCCCGGCGGACACCGGACTCGCGCTTTAGCGCCCACGGCGCCGGGACAGGGAGCACCCAAATGCCCGACAGCCACGGCCGGCCCATCGCCCGCGCGCTCGTCTCGGTCTCGGACAAGACGGGGCTGGAGGCGTTCGCACTGGTGCTGGCCCAGCGGGGCGTCGACATTCTCTCGACAGGGGGCACCGCACGGGTTCTGCGCGATGCCGGCATCGCGGTCACCGACGTCTCCGAGCACACCGGCTTTCCCGAGATCATGGACGGCCGGGTGAAGACCCTGCACCCGGCGATCCACGGCGGGATCCTCGCCCGCCGCGGAGACGCCGACCACCGTGCTGCGATGGAGGCGCACGGGATCGCCGGCATCGACCTGGTGGCGGTCAACCTCTACCCGTTCGAGGAGGCGGTGCGCGCCGGCGCCGCCCTGGATACCTGCATCGAGACCATCGACATCGGCGGCCCCGCCGTGATCCGGGCGGCGGCCAAGAACCATGACGATGTCACGGTGGTGGTGCAGCCTGCGGACTACCAGGCCGTGCTCGACGACATGGAGGCGCTGGGGGGCGCCACCAGCCTGGCGCTCCGCCGGCGGCTCGCGGCAACGGCGTTCGCGCGGACGGCCGCCTTCGATGCCGCCATCGCGCGCCGCCTCGGGGCCGAGGCGCAAGCGGACGAAAGCCGCCTGCCCGCCCGCTTGGCCTTCGGCGGCGCCCGCCGCCAAGTGCTGCGCTATGGCGAGAATCCCCACCAGGTCGCCGCTCTCTACGTCGACCCCACGGCGGCCCCCGGCGTGGCCCAGGCCGCGCTGATCCAGGGCAAGGAGCCGAGCTACAACAACCTGGCCGATGCCGACGCGGCCTTTGGGCTGGTGCGCGAGTTCGGCCCGCCCGCCATCGCCATCATCAAGCACGGCAACCCCTGCGGCGTCGGCCTCGGCGGCGCCCTCTCGGGGGCTTACGAGAAGGCGCTGGCCTGCGATCCGGTGAGCGCCTTCGGCGGCGTGGTCGCGGCCAACCGGCCGCTCGACGGCGCGACCGCGCGGGCCATCGCCGGCCTCTTCACGGAGGTCGTGGTGGTGCCGGAGGCCGACGACGAGGCGCGTGCGGCGCTGGCCGCGAAGAGCGACCTGCGCCTCCTCCTGACCGGCGCCGGTGGCGATGGGAGCCGCGCGCGGCTCGTGGTCCGCACCCTGGACGACGGCTTCCTGGTGCAGACGCAGGACACCGCGCGGGTGACGGCGAACGAGCTCAAGACCGTGAGCCGGCGTGCGCCGACGGAGCGGGAGCGCGAAGACCTCCTGTTCGCCTTCACCGTCGCCAAGCACGTGAAGTCGAACGCCATCGTCTACGCCAAGGACGGCGCCACGGTCGGCATCGGCGCGGGCCAGATGAGCCGGGTCGACTCCTCGCGGATCGCGGCCCAGAAGGCCGCCGATGCGTCCGCGGCCGCGGGCGAGGAACGCTCGCGCGCGGAGGGCTGTGTGGTCGCTTCCGACGCGTTCTTTCCCTTCGCAGACGGGCTCCTGGCCGCCGCCGCCGCCGGCGCCACTGCTGTGATTCAGCCGGGCGGATCCAAGCGGGACGCGGAGGTCATCGCCGCGGCCGACGAGCAGGGCCTCGCCATGGTCTTCACCGGCCTTCGTCACTTCCGGCACTAGGCGGGCCTCCCCGTGATCGTCGTCTTCGGCTCGCTCAACGCCGATCTCGTGTTCAGCGTCGACGCCTTGCCGCGCCCGGGCGAAACGGTGCTCTGCCCCGGCCATCAGGCGGTGGCCGGCGGCAAGGGCCTCAATCAGGCGGTCGCCGCCGCGCGGGCCAACATGGACCCGGCAGTCTCCGTGCAAATGGTGGGCCGCGTCGGCCCCGACGGCTTCGCCCCACTCGCGCTCCAGGCCCTGAAGGACGCGGGCGTAGGCACCGAGGCGGTCACGGAAAGCACGCTGCCCACCGGCTGCGCCGCGGTGATCGTGGACCGCGCAGGCGAGAACCAGATCACTGTGGCGAGCGGCGCCAACACGGACCTGTGGCCGGAAGCGCTGCCGGACGAGTGGCTCGGGCCGGAGACGGTGCTCCTCCTGCAGATGGAGGTCCCGCTCGACTCCAACTGGGACGTCGCCCGGCGGGCCAAGGCGCGGGGAGCGCGCGTGGTGCTCAATCTGGCCCCGGCCAAGCCGGCGCCGGCCGACGTGCTGCCGTCGTTCGACCTCGTCGTGCTGAACGAGATCGAGGCCGGGATGCTGGCCGGCGCGCAGGGGCTGGAAGCTGGCTCGGGGGAGGAGGCCGGCCGCGGCATCGCCGCGCGCTTCGGCGTGACGACGGTGGTGAGCCTCGGCAGCGCCGGCGCCGCCGCCTTCGCGCCTGACGAGGCCTGGCGCTGCGGCGCGCTCGCCATCGAGCCGGTGGACACGGTGGGGGCGGGCGATGCCTTCGTCGCGGGCCTCGCCCTCGGCCTTGCGGAAGGGGCGCCGCTGCCCGCGATGCTCCGCCGGGCAAGCGTCATCGGGAGCCTTGCCTGCCTCGTGGAGGGCGCCGCACCGGCGATGCCGTCGGCAGAGGAGATTGAGGCGCGCCTCGCCGACCTCCCGCCGGCGCAGCCTTTGACGCTGTGAAATACGGGCTAAGACTGTTGCCGATGGGGGCTTGAGGGCCGCCACGCCGGAGGGCTGGCTGCGCGCATCGAACACGCACAGCAGGGCGATGGCGGTTTCGCCTCCGAGGCGATCTTGTTACCGTTGGCTGCGTTTGCGGGCGCGCCGAGAGCATTCGAGGTCGCTCGGCGGCCAGCCAGCCCATGTGATTGTCGCCAAACATGGGACGCGGAGAGAAGCGCTCTTCGCGACTTTGCCGGACCCGGAACTGCGCCGGAGCCGGACGGGCATGGGAACTGACCGAGAGGGGTGAGGGCGGTGCCAGACAACATGCCGAAGAATGTCGCCAGTCGGGGTCTCTGGAAGGGGTTGCACCCCGGCATGGGCATAGCGTCCAAGGGCATGATTGCGGCATTCGTCGTGTTCACGGCCCTCTTCGTGGAGACCGCCGACGGCATCTATTCGGCGATCCGCGGATGGATCGAGCATGCGCTCAATTGGTACTACATGAGCGCGCTCGTCATCATGCTCTTTGCCTGCTTCTATCTGATGTTCAGCCGCTTCGGGCGCATCAAGCTGGGCGACGACGACAGCAAGCCCGAGTTCAGCACCTTCTCCTGGTTCGCGATGCTGTTCTCGGCCGGCGTCGGCATCGGGCTGCTGTTCTTCAGCATCGCCGAGCCGATGTTCTATTTCGACAACACGATGCCCTGGGGCTATCCGAACAATCCGTTCGCCGACCTGGCCGGCGTGAACGAGATGAACGACGCCCGCGCGGTTCTCGCCATGCGCGTCACCTACTTCCACTGGGGATTCCACGGCTGGGCGGTCTACGTGATGGTCGGCCTCTGTCTGGCCTACTTCGGGTTCCGCAAGAAGCTGCCGCTGACGCTGCGCTCGGCGCTCTACCCGATCATCGGCGACAAAATCTACGGCCCCGCCGGCCATGCGGTCGACCTGCTGGCCGTGTTCGGGACCGTGTTCGGCGTCGCGACCTCGCTCGGCCTCGGCGTGAGCCAGATGGCGACCGGCCTCAACCATCTCTTCGGGATCGACCCGGGCGTGATCACGCAGGTCATACTGATCGTGATCATCTCGGTCGTCGCGACGTTGTCGGCGGTGTCAGGCGTCGGCAAGGGAATCCGCATCATCTCGGAATGGAATATCTGGCTCAGCATTGTGCTGGTTGCCTTCTTCCTGTTCGGCGGTCCGACGAAGTGGCTGCTGGGCCTCTTTGTCACCTCCGTGGGCGACTACCTCTGGCACTTCATCCCCATGGGCTTCCAGATATTCAATTCCGAAGGCGCGTCAGCCTGGCAGGGCGGGTGGACGATCTTCTATTGGGGCTGGTGGATCTCCTGGGCTCCCTTCGTCGGCATGTTCATCGCCAGGATCAGCCGCGGGCGCACGATCCGCGAGTTCATGGTCGGCGTGATGTTCGTGCCTACCACCATCGCGTTCCTGTGGCTGTGCATCTTCGGCGGCACCGCCATGTACACCGAGTTGAACGCGGCCGGTGGCGTCGGCACCGCCGGCATCGCCCAGTTGATCCGGGACTGGAACCTTCCCGCCTCGCTCTACGGAACCATCGATCTGGTGACGGGTATCTCGTGGCTGAACTGGATCATGGCCGCGCTGGCGACCTTCCTGCTGGCGACGTGGTTCATCACCTCGTCCGATTCGGGAACGCTGGTCATCACCACCATGCTCAGCATGGGCGACGACAACCCGCCCAAGAAGTTCCGCATCGTCTGGGGGATGGGAGAAGGGTTCGTTGCGGCGGTGCTGCTGCTCGCCGGCGGCCTGAAGGCGCTTCAGACCGCCTCCATAGCCGCGGCTTTGCCGGTCAGCATCATCATGCTCATGATGACCTTCGGCATCATCAAGTCCCTGCACGAGGACCCGAGCGCCGTGCCCATGCCGAGCGACGGCAAGGCGCCTGACGGCACCAGCTTGAAGGGCGACCTCCCACGCTGAGGCCCAACGCCGTGCGAGCACGGGAAGCTCGAACAAGGAGGGGAGCGGAGATGGCATCTTGTCGGGGGATTGGAGCCCTTGTCCTGTCACTTGCCCTGTTGGCGTCGGTCCCCGCGCTTGCCGAGGACGAGCCGGCGGAGGACAGCGTCGCGGCGCCGACGAAGGAGCTGACCATCGTCTCCTGGGGCGGCGCCTACACCCGAAGCCAGATGCTGGCCTACGTGAAGCCGTACCGCCTCTTGAGCGGCGAATGGGTGTCGATGGAAACCTACAACGGCGGCCTGACGGAGATACGCGAGCAGGTCGAGACCGAGAACGTGGTCTGGGACGTGGTGGATTTCGAGCTCTCGGACCTGATCCGGGGTTGCCGCGAAGGGCTGCTCGAGACGATCGATCACGGCACCCTGGCGCCGGGCGATGACGGCACGCCAGCCGTGGACGACTTCATTCCCGGCGCATTTACCCCCTGCGGCGTCGGGCAGACCGTGTGGTCGACAGTGGTGGGGTACGATACCGAAGCAGTGGGCGAGAGCGCTCCCGCCACCCTCGCCGACTTCTTCGACGTCGACGAGTTCCCCGGCAAGCGCGGTCTGCGGCGCGACCCGCGCGTGGTCCTCGAATGGGCCCTGATTGCCGACGGCGTGGCGCCGGCCGACGTCTACGCCATGCTCGAGACCGAAGACGGGCTCGACCGCGCGTTCTCGGTCATGGACGAGATCAAGAACCACATCGAGTGGTGGGAGGTCGGGGCGGACCCGGTACGCTTGCTCGATGCGGACGAGGTCGTCATGACCTCGGTGTGGAACGGGCGCGTGCATCGCCCGATCGTGGAGGACGGCAAGCCCTATGCCATCGTGTGGGACGGCCAGATCTGGGACATCGACTCCTGGGGCATCGTCAAGGGCAGCGACAATCTGCACAAGGCCACGGACTTCATTCGCTTCGCCACCGGCACGGGGCCGCTCGCAGAGCAGACGAAGTACATTCCCTACGGCCCGGCGCGGCTGTCCTCCATGGCGCTGGTCGCCGAGGAAACCAAGCCGCATCTTCCCACCGCGCCAGAGAACCTCGCCCGCGCCCTGCAGACGGACGCCGCGTGGTGGGCCACCCACCACGTCGCGCTCACCGAGCGGTTCGAGGAGTGGCTGGCGAGCGGCGGACGCGGCCTTTCGGGTTCGGCCCGCTGAGAGCGGACACGGGCTGGGCGTGAGTCTTCGTCGCGGGTCCTAACCCGCCTCGCCGGCGCGGTCCGGAAACAGGGTCTGCAACCCCTTTGCGGAGGCATCGCATACGCCGCGATCGGTGATGAGTGCGGTCACGAGCCGGGCCGGCGTCACGTCGAAGGCGTAGTTCGCTGCCCGGCTTCCGGCAGGCGTGAGCGCCACCTTCGTCTCCTGCCCGGCCTCGTCGCGGCCGGTAATGGTCAGTACCTCGTCCTCGTCCCGCTGCTCGATGGGGGTGTCGGCGCCGTCCGCCAGCGACCAGTCGATGGTGGGATGGGGGAGGGCGACGTAGAAGGGCACGCCGTTATCGCCGGCGGCGAGCGCCTTCAGATAGGTGCCGATCTTGTTGCACACGTCGCCCCTGGCCGTCGTGCGGTCGGTGCCGGTGATGCAGAGGTCGACCATGCCGCGCTGCATCAGGTGGCCGCCGGCGTTATCCACGATCACCGTGTGGGGCACGCCGTGGCGCGCCAACTCCCACGCCGTGAGCGCGGCGCCCTGGTTGCGCGGCCTGGTCTCGTCGACCCAGACATGGACCGGGATGCCCTTGTCGTGGGCCATGTAGAGGGGTGCGAGCGCCGTGCCCCAGTCGACCGCGGCAAGCCAGCCGGCGTTGCAGTGGGTGAGCACGTTGACCGGGCCGTTCTTGCCCTTGGCCGCCTGTTCCACCAGCGCGAGCCCGTTCTCCCCGATGGCGCGGTTGATGGCGACGTCCTCGTCGCAGATCTCGCCCGCCCGCCGGTAGGCGGCGGCGGCGCGGTCTTCGGCGGCCAGGGGGCGGAGCCTCCGGCCGAGATCCTCCAGCGCCCAGCGCAGGTTGACCGCCGTCGGCCGCGTCCCGGCGAGGAGTGCGATGGCCCTCTCCAGGTTCGCATCGCCCGGGTCGCGGGCAAGGGCAAGGGCCAGGCCGTAGGCTGCCGTGGCGCCGATCAGCGGCGCGCCGCGCACCACCATCGTCCTGATGGCGTCTGCCGCATCCTCGACCGTCACGAGCCGGCGCGTTGCGAAGCTGTGCGGGAGCCGCGTCTGGTCGATCACGACGACGGTGCGGCCGTCCTCGTCCAGCCAGATGCTGCGGTAGGGCCGGCCGTCGACCTTCATGTGCCGGCGCCCGCCTTGGTCATCAAGTCGTAGCGCACCCGGTCATGGGCCTCGACCGGGTCCACGCCCTGGCGCACCGCCTCGATGATGCCGTCCTCGATGTTCTTGAAGAGGGTCGCGTGCTTCAGCACCTCGGCCGCGCTGGCGCGGGGCACGACGCAGACGCCGTTCTCGTCGGCGACGATGATGTCGCCGGGGGCCACCGCCACGCCGCCCAAGCGCACGGGGATGCCGTAGCCCGCGCAGGCGCAGCGGTTGCGGATCGACTGCTGG
>JAPPHR010000043.1 GCA_028820995.1 Rhodospirillales bacterium | reverse complement strand
GGAGCGGCACGACTTCGACCCCGGCGAGACCATCCGCCTGATGCCGCGCCTCGAAGCCCTTCACCTGTTCGATCAGGAGAGCGGCGAGCGCCTCAGCGACTGACCGTCGCCCGCGACGGCACCGCCACCGGCATTCTCAATGGTCGTGGCCATGGTCGGAGTGGCCCTGATCGTGGTCGTCATGACTTGAGTGGTCGGCGCCGCCTCGGACCTCGACCGCAACGCCCGTCGTGATGTCGCCCGCCCGCTCGAAGGTGAAGGTGACCGGGATGGTCTCCTCCGCCATCAGCATGAACTTCAGCCCGACCAGCATGACGTGAAGACCGCCGGGCGCCAGTTCCACCGCCCCGCCCGCCGGCACGACGATGCTCTCCACCTTCTCCATGCGGTGGATGCCGTCCTCCATCGCGCTCTTGTGAAGCTCCACCTTGGTGGCCAACGGCGTGCCGACGGCGATCAGGCGATCGTCGGCCGCGCCGTCGTTACGGATATCGAGATAGATGACGCCGTTCTGCCCCTGCGGGGCCGGCCGCGACCAGGGATGAACGATCGTGACGTCGCCCGTCATCTCTTCGTGCGCCGCCGCAGGCATTGCCATGGCGACCAGCGCCAGCACGGCGGCCACGGTCGCGGTCACACCTCTCAACCAGATCATCCCGGACCTCCTAATGTGTCGGGCGCATTAGACACGTGAAGACGGTGCCCGTCACGGCCCTGCGGGCGGCATGGCCTCGATATCGGGCACGAGGTCCTGCGCCAGCGGCTCGCCCGGCACCTCGCTCACGCCTTCCCTGCCGTGCAGGCGAATTGCGCCAAGCCTGGGTCCGGTGAAGAGGCTCGCGACCCGCCGCATCCGGTCGAAGTCGCCGCCCGTGTTGGCGCGGAGATCGAGCACAAGCCGCTGCGGCGCGATGTTGCTCGGCGGGATGTCCGCGTTGCGGCGCCGTTCTGCACAGCGCGACCCGTCCGCGCAAGCCCCGCGGTCTGGGGCTTGCGCAGAAGCAACGCCCGGCGCTACTGGAGTTACCCCGATGCGTGGCAAGGGATCCCAGGCATTCGGAACATCAGCTGCCGGACTGCAGGGCAGTGATCAACGCCCTCAGATTGTGTTCGAACATCGCGACGTAGCTGGTCGCGGGTCCGCCTTTCTCGGACAGAGCATCCGAGAACAAGCGCCCCCCGATTTCCAGCCCGGTCTCGCGCGAGATCTGCTCGACCAGAGCGGGGCTCGTGATGTTCTCGACAAACAAGGCGCCCGCACCGGTCTCGTTCAGATGATCGATCAGGTTCGCCAGATCGCTCGCCGACGGTTCCGCGTCGGTGTCGATCCCGACGGGAGCCAGGAAGGTCAAGCCATAGGCCTGTTCCAGATAGCCGAACGCATCGTGCGCCGTTACCACGGTGCGGCGCTCATCCGGCAATGCCGAAAATTCGCTCACGGCATTGTCGTGCACCTTGCCTAGCTGTTCGACATAGGCGTCGGCATTGGCGCTATAGGTCGCCGCATTCGCGGCGTCGACCTTCGCCATGCCAGCGGCGATGTTTCGGACATAGATCATGCCGTTCGTCAGCGCATTCCACGCGTGGGGATCGATCTCGCCGTCGACAAGCAGGGGCTCCACCCCTTCGGTCGCGACGAACACTTGCGCGTCGCCGCCCGACGTTTCAATCAGGGCGCTGGACCAGGTTTCGAACCCGAGTCCGTTGACAAAGATCACGTCGGCGCCGGCGACGGCCTTCGCGTCGCTGGTGCTGGGTTCGTAAACGTGGGCGTCGGCGTCCGGACCGACGATCGTGGTGACTTCGGCAAGGTCTCCGGTCACTTGGCGCACCATGTCGCCGAGAATGGAAAAGCTGGCCACGACCTGAATGCGGTCGGCGGCGGCGGCTGGTCCGGTGACGGACAGGACCAGCAAGATCAATCCGCTCAGCAGGGCCTTCATTGCGTCTTTTCCTTTATCGTAGGGATGGTTGATTGGGGCGGATGGGAGGTGGCAGGCGCCGCGGCACGCGGCTCAGAGGTCCGCCGTCTCATAAATCCCAACCCTTGCGGTGCCAGCAACAGGCTGACGACGAAAAATCCTCCGGCCACCAGGACGATCGCGGGTCCGGAGGGGACGTTCGGGGCGTAATACGAAATGATCAGTCCGAACCAGCAACTGGCAAAAGCGAAGGCGAACGTGAGGATGAGGTAGCCGGTCAACGTCGAGACCCAGTATCGGGCAGCGGTGGCGGGCAGGATCATCAGGCCCACCGCCATAAGGGTGCCCAGGGCCTTGAAAGCGCCCAACAGGTTCAACACCACAAGAAACATGAATAACTGGACCACCAGTCCGGGTCGTTTCGTCTGGCTTTCGTAAAACACGGGGTCGATGGTGCTGGCGATCAGGGGGCGCAGGATCAGAGCAAAACTAATGAGTGTGATCATCGCCGTCCCCCCGATGAGGATCAGCGTTTCATCGTCGATGCCGAGGATCGAGCCGAAGAGAAAGCTCTTCAGCGGAACGGCGGACCCCGACGCGGACAAAATGAAGATGCCCAGGGCCAGCGCGATCAGATAGAGCGAAGCGAGACCCGCGTCTTCGCGGATGATGGTGAACCGGGCCAGCAGACTGGACAGGACGGCGACGGTGATCCCCGCGCCCAAGCCGCCGACGATCATCGTCGTTACCGACAGCCCGGCGATGACGAAGCCGATGACGATCCCGGGAACGATGGCATGCGCCATCGCCTCGCCTGCCAGCGCCAGGCGACGCAACACGAGGAAAGCACCGACCGGTGCGATCGAAAAACTCAGCACGCTGGTCGCGGCCAGCGCGCGAATCATGAACTCGTACTCCAGCCACTCAAACACCGGAGTGTCCCGCTGCCTCGGGGCCAACGTTGCGATACATCGTCTCCTGCCAAGCCACCTGACCGGGCGACAGGTAGCCGAGCTCGACCAAGTTAGCCGGGGTCAGCGTCGCCTGTGGGGCGCCGAACCGCGCGGTGCCGCGTCCCAACAGCAGTGCCGATGTGCAGTGCTGCAAGACGGCTGACAAGTCGTGCAGAACCAGAACCGTCGCACGCCCCTCGGCCGACCAATCGTCGATCAGTGTCAGCAGGTCCGCTTCCGTCGCCTGGTCGACCGCGGTGAACGGTTCATCCAGCAAAATTAGGGGCGCGTCTTGAACGATGGTCCGGGCGAACAACGCACGCTGCAGCTGGCCCGCCGACAGCGTTTGGATCGGCATGTCCGCGATGTCGGCCGTGCCGGTGCGGTCCATCGCGTCTGCGATTCGCGCCCGCCCGGCCGCATCGATCCGCCCGGTGAACCCCAGATCGCGCCATGCCCCCATTTCCGCCAAGTCGCGCAGACGGACGGGAAACCGGGTATCGAATTCGGTGCGCTGGCCAAGATAGGCGATCGTCGCCGGTCGCCCCGCCGGCCAGTCGATGGCGCCTGCGATGGGCGGTAACATTCCCAGCAGCGTCTTGACCAGAGTCGATTTACCCGAACCGTTGTGGCCGACGACGGCAAGCACATCGCCGGGCGCAACCTCGAACGAAACGTTGCGTACGACGGGCACCCCCCGATAGCCGAGGGTCAGCGGCCCGGAAGCCGATAGCATCGTGGATCGGACATTTGGCGTCAGACGCCGATGGTGGTCGCGATCACGGCCCAAAGCACGGCACAAGTGAAACAAACGCCGAGGAGGAGCTTGAGTGTGCTGAGCCCAGTGAAGTTGAGTTTGGATCGAGACCGGACCGGCGGGCCATTCGAGGGCATTCCAGTCTCGTTTCGGAGACGTCTGTCCCTATCGAGGGACACAAACCGGCGACGCGCGCTGTTCGTCGTAATCATGCCGCCACCTCGGCGGGCTCGGCCGGCGACGGGAAGTGCGCGTCTTCGATGATCGCGTTCAACTTCTCTCGTGCCGCCTCGGCCCATGCCACGCCGAACAGGGCGATCACACCGAGCATCGCAGCGGCAAGCGCCGGAGACATACGCTTGGTGTCGGAAATGGCCTGAAGGCCGATTCGGGGATCCGCCGAGTCCATCATGCTCTCCTCGTCCGTCGTGCCGAGGCTCAGCATGCGACTTCAGAGGACAGCGAAAAGGCACGTCGCGCTTTGTCAGGAAGTCGCTGCATCATTTACCCGTAACGCAGACTCCAATTTGAGCCAGGCCGGTCTCCGAACTCACGGAGCACCTCGCGCACGTTGGCCGCGATCGCGTCGACCGGCTCGTCGCCGTAGACGCAGAGTAGGGTGACTGCTTTCAGTCAATTGAACTATGTTTTTCTCGCGACACTACACTGGAATCCCAGCCGCCGAAGTGCAGGGCACGCGAAGACCTGCCACCAAGCAGATCGACTCTCCACGGCCTGAACGAGCGCTTACACCGCGAGAACGGCGAGCCCACCCAGGCCCGCGAAAAAGGCTCTCTTCATTGACTTATCCTCCCCAGTTTCGTGCGAGCCGCTGCTCGGCCCGCCAGCCATGGCTCGCCCTCCCAATGGCACAGCCATCCGCTTAGCATATTAGGCGTTTGCGAAGGGATCAACGCTGCCAATGGGCCACGCTGCCGATCGGCCCCTTTTCCCTAGCCGGCGAGGCGGGCGATCCTCAGCACGTTGGTCGCACCCGGCGTGCCGAAGGGGACGCCGGCGGTGATGACGATGCGCTCGCCCGGCGCCGCGTGCCTGGCATCGAGCGCCTGGGCGCATGCGCGTTCCACCATGTCGGTGAATCCGGTGGCATCGTCTGTGTGAACGCAGTGCACGCCCCAGACGAGCGCGAGCCGCCGCGCCGTATCGCGGGATGGAGTGAGCACGAGGATTCGCGCCTTCGGCCGTTCGCGCGCTGCCCTGACGGCGGTGGAGCCCGACGTGGTGTAGGTGACGATGCTGGCCGCATCCAGGGTCTCGGCCACCTGGCGTGCGGCGGCGGTGATCGCATCGGCCGTCGTCGCTTCGGGGTCCTGCTGCTGCCAGTGGACGTAGCGGCGGTAGGCCTCGTCCCGCTCCACATGCTCGATGATACGGTTCATCATCGCCACCGCCTCGAGAGGATAACGGCCGGCGGCTGATTCGCCGGAGAGCATGAGCGCATCGGCCCCGTCATAGACCGCGGTGGCGACGTCAGAGGCTTCCGCGCGCGTCGGCGCCGGCGCGTTCATCATCGAATCCAGCATCTGGGTGGCGATCACCACCGGCTTGCCGGCGGTACGCGCCACATGGACGATGCGCTTCTGCGCGGCCGGCACGTCTTCTGGCGCGAGCTCCACGCCGAGGTCGCCGCGCGCCACCATGAGCGCGTCAGAGAGGTCGACGATCTCCTCCAGGCAATCGAGCGCCGCAGGCTTCTCCAGCTTGGTCACGATGGCCACGTCGTCAGGCACCAGGCGCCGCGCGGACGCGATGTCCTCCGGTCCTTGCACGAAGGAGAGCGCGACCCAGTCGATGCCGAGGCCGAGGGCGAAGGCGAGGTCCTCCCGATCCTTGACCGTGACGGCGTCGATGGGGAGCGTCGCGCCCGGCAGGTTGAGGCCCTTGCGATCGGAGAGGATGCCGGGCGTCAGCACCACGGTCTCGGCATGGTCTGGCCCGCATGCCGCGACGCGGAGCCGCACCCTGCCGTCGTCGAGCAGCACCTCGGCGCCGGGTTCTAGCGCCGCGAAGATTTCGGCGTGCGGCACGCCGACGCAGGTCTCGTCTCCCGGCGCATCGCCGAGGCCGAGGGTGAAGCGCTGGCCCTGGGCAAGCGACGCCTCGCCGCCCCGGAAGGTACCGATCCTGAGCTTGGGCCCCTGAAGGTCGGCGAGAATCCCGATCGGCCTGCCGGCCTCCGCCTCCACAGCCCGAACCAGGGCGTGGCGGGCGCGGTGCTCGGCGTGGGTGCCGTGGCTGAAGTTGAGACGGAACACGTCAACGCCGGTCTCGAACAGAGCGCGGACGGTCGCCTCGTCGGAGCTCGACGGGCCGAGTGTCGCGACTATCTTGGCGCGGCGGTGGCGGCGCACGAGAAGTGCCTCTGCGGTCTCCCCGCCCCTCTTATCGGCAAGGCGCCAGAGGCGGTCAACGGCTTGCCCACAGGTCTCTCCAAAGTCAGGGTCTGGGCGGTGTTATCCGGTCGAGAGAGCGGGACTGGCGCCGGAGGACGAGCGCGCCAGCCGACGAAGAGATTGGAGGCCGAGGCCGGAATCGAACCGGCGTACACGGATTTGCAGTCCGCTGCATAGCCACTCTGCCACCCGGCCCCAGGCGCGCGTACCAGCGTCCGCAACTCAATTAGGCGTCGGCCGGCGGCAGGGTCAACCGTCTTGATTCCGCTCGCGCGCGGCGGGGCGCACCGCTGGCAGTCGGCCGGGCCCGCGGCTACACTCGGCGGCCATCCAGCGCAGGAGGATCGAGGATGACGGCGGAGCTTTCACGCGACGAGGAAATCAGGCGGGCGCTCGAGACCATCTTCGCCGCCGATTCCGAGATTTACCAGACGCGGGGCTTCCAGCGCCGCATCGGCTTCGGAACCAGGCCGGCGCTGCTGATCATCGACCTTGCCAACGCGTGGACCAGGCCGGGCCACAACTTCACCTGCGACAACATGGAGGTGATCATCCCCGCGAATCAGCAGCTTCTGGCTGCTGCGCGGGAGAAGAACATCCCCGTGATCTACACCACGACGGCCTACCAGGACCCGACCGGGCCGCGCGCCGACACCGGGCTCTGGCACATGAAGATCCCGGTCGAGACGCTCCGCGAGGGCTCGCCCGAGGCGGCGATCGACGAGCGCATCGCGCCGATGCCCGATCGCGGCGAGCAGGTGATCGTGAAGAAGCGCGCGAGCGCGTTCCACGGCACCTATCTCGCGGGCTATCTCCGCGCCCAGCGGGTGGACACGGTGATCATCACCGGCGTGACCATGGCCGGCTGCGTCCGCCACTCCGCCGAGGACGCGATCGCCGAGGGCTTCCGCCCCATCGTCGTCCGCGAGGGCGTGGGCGACCGGGTGCCGGGCGTCGTCGAATGGAACCTGTTCGACATCGACGCCAAGTTCGGCGATGTCGAGCCGGTGGAGCGCGTCCTCGGCTATCTGGGCGACCTGGAAGCCTTCAGCAACGAATAGGAGCGCCCGACATGGCGGCCCAGGACCTCGACCTCTGCTACATGAGCGCGATCGAGGCGCTCGCCGCGTTCAAGGCGCGGACGCTCTCGCCCGTCGAACTGATGAAGGCGGTGATCGCCCGCTGCGAGGCGGTCAACCCGGCGCTCAACCTCGTGACCTACAGCTATTTCGACCGCGCGCTGGAGCAGGCGAAGGCGGCGGAGACCCGCTACGCCAAGACCGACGGCCGGCTCAGGGCGCTGGAAGGGCTGCCGCTCGCGAGCAAGGACTACCACTCCATCAAGGGCGAGATCACCACGATCGGCTCCAGGATCATGGAGCACAATCGCCCCGATCACACCTACCCGGTCACCGAGCGCCTGATGCGGGCCGGCGCGATCCTGCATATCCGCACCACGACGCCGGAGTTCGGCTACGCCGGGACCACACACAGCCCGCTCTGGGGCGTGAGCCGCAATCCCTGGAACGCCGCCTACACGCCGGGCGGGTCGTCAGGCGGCAGCGGTGGCGCCGTCGCCGCCGGCATGACGACGATCGCCGACGGCGGCGACGGCGGCGGGTCGATCCGCATTCCCGCCTCGGTCAACGGCCTCTTCGGCTTCAAGCCGCCCTACGGGCGCAACCCCAACGACACCGACGCCCCCCACATGTTCCTGGTCCAGATCGGCGTGCTGACCCGCACGGTGGCGGAATCGGCCCTGCTGCAGAACGTCGTCTCCGGCCCCCACAGGGCGGACATCGAATCGCTGAGGACCCGCATCCGCCTGCCGCTCTCCTACGAGGGCATCGCGGGCTGGCGCATCGCGTACACGCCGGATCTCGGCTACGTCCAGGTGGATCCGGAGGTGCGGGAGAACACGGAGAAGGCCGTGCAGGTCTTCCGCGATCTCGGCTGCGAGGTGGAAGAAGTCGACCTCGGCTGGACCTCCGGCGTTCTCAACCAGTACCTGCGCCTCTTCGAGGTCTTCTTCGCGAGCGGTTTGCAGGAGTATCTGCCCGAGTGGCGCTACGAGATGGACCCGAGAGTGGTCGAGCTGGTGGAGAGGGGGAGCCGGGTCAGCGCGGTCGAGTTCGAGCGGGTCAACCGCACGCGCGGCTCGATGTACCAGAAGCTCGCGCCGATCCTCGAGGGCTACGACGTCATGATCTGCCCGACCCTCGCAGTGCCGGCGGTCAAGGCGGACCACACCAACATGGACCCCGGCTTCACCATCAACGGCAAGCCCGTCGAGCCTCACATGGGCTGGCTGCTCACCTACCCCTTCAACATGATGAACCAGTGCCCGGTCGCGAGCGTGCCGACGGGCTTCGCGAAGAGCGGCGTCCCCACCGGCCTGCAGATCGTGGGCCGCACCTATGACGACGCCCGCGTGTTCCGCGCGGCGGCGGCCTTCGAGGCGGCGACGAACTGGAGCCGCCATCGCCCGCCGATTTAGGCCTGTTCAACGGTAGAGCGTCACAGCCGAGAGACGGCGAACGACGGCCGGCCGGGCACGCGAGGTCTTGAGGCTCACGCGGAGGGCGGCACGTCCCCCGCTCAGGCGCGCGAGCCGCTATAATAGGTCATGCCCCGCTACCAACGTTACCTCTTGCGCCAGCTCGTGGGTCCGTTCCTGTTCGTCACGCTGGGACTCACGGCGGTCGTTTGGCTGTCGCAGTCGCTGCGCATCATCGACCTGATCGTCAACAAGGGCCTGTCGTTCGGCGCCTTCCTGTTGATGAGCATGCTGGTGCTGCCGACGTTCCTGAGCGCAATCCTTCCGATCGCCTTCTTCTGCTCGCTGCTCTTCGTCTACAACAGGCTCACCATCGACAGCGAACTGGTCTGCCTGCGCGCAGCGGGCATCAGCCAATGGTCGCTCGCAAAGCCTGCGCTGATGATGGCCACGATTATCGTGGTCGTCGCCTACGCAATCGGCATGTACGTCATGCCGATCAGCCACCGGGAGTTCAAGGAGCGGCAGTTCGTCCTGCGCAGCGAGCATTCGGCGCTTCTGTTGGAGGAAGGATCGTTCAACTCGCTGACCGAGGGCGTCACGGTTTATATTCGCGACCGCGAGGGCGGATCGCTCAACGGCATCCTCGTGCACGACGCCCGCGAGCAGGAGAGCCCGATCACGATGATGGCCGAGCGCGGCCTCCTGGTTCAGACCGATCAGGGTCCGCGCTTCATCCTGTTCAACGGCCACCGGCAGCAGATCGACCGCGACTCGACCCGGCTTTCGCTCCTCAATTTCGAGCGCTACACGATCGATCTGGGAGAGTTCGCCCAGCGCCAGGGCGACCGCTGGCGCGAGCCGCGCGAGCGCTTCGTGGACGAGCTGCTCGACCCCAACAGCCAAGGGGCGGACCGGATGCGCAGCAAGTTCCTCTCCGAGGCGCACAACCGCATCGTCTCACCGCTGTTCGCCTATACCTTCGCCGCGATCGGCCTGGCGGCGCTGCTCATGGGCAACGTCGACCGGCGCGGGCAATGGCGCCGGATGCTCGTGGCGATCGCAGCCGCGGTCATGTTCCAGGCCCTGGCGCTCTTCCTGGTCAACGCGACCGCCAAGAACGGCAATCTCATTCCGCTCATGTATCTGAATCCGATCCTCGCAACGGCCGCAGCGATCGCTGTGCTGCGCAGCCGCTGGCCGCGCTTTCTGGGCGGCCGCGCTGCGGCGCCAGAGCCGGGCGCGGGCGGGTAGGGGCCCAGGCCGATGCGCCTCTCGTCCACCCTTTCGCTCTACATGGGCAGGCAATACCTCCAGAGCGTGGCCCTCGTGTTCCTGCTCGTCATCATCACCATACTCATTGCCGATACGATCGAGCTGCTGCGCCGCGCGTCCGGTCCCGACAAGGCGGCCACGCTCGAGATCGTGCTTCAGATGGCATCGCTCCATATTCCCTTCATGGCCCAGAAGGCGCTGCCTTTCATCGTTCTCGTCGGCGGCATCCTGACCTTCGCGAAGCTGACGCGGAGCCGCGAGCTCGTGGTCGCACGGGGGGCGGGAGTCTCGGTGTGGCAGTTCCTGCTGCCGGCGCTCGTCATCGCGGTGCTTCTGGGCGGACTCTTCATGACGGTCGTCAACCCGCTCGCTTCGGCCACGACGGCGCGCTACGAGCAGTTGGACGCGACCTATTTGCGCGGCAATTCGAGCCTGCTGGCCGTTTCCCAGTCGGGGATCTGGCTGAGACAGGGAGATTCGGAGAGCCAGTCGGTGGTGCATGCCGAGCGTATCGATCACGAATCGATGACGCTGTATGACACGATTATCTTCCTCTACGCGAAGGACGATCAGTTCGTCGGGCGCATCGACGCCGCCGAAGCCCGGCTCGAGGATGGTTACTGGCGCCTGACCGACGCCCTCTTCAGCGCGCCGGGCGAGGCGGCCCGCCACCAGGAGAACGCCGAGGTGGCGACAGATCTCACCGCGGAGCGAATCCAAAACAGTTTCTCGCCGCCGGAGACTTTATCCTTCTGGGCTTTGCCAAGCTTCATAGAGGTGCTGGAGCAGTCCGGTTTCTCTTCGGTGAAGCACCGCCTCTACTGGCATTCGCTTCTTGCCGTCCCTCTCCTCCTGTGCGCGATGGTCTTGATTGCGGCGACCTTCTCACTTCGCTTTACGCGGCGCGGCACATGGGTATTGGTCCTGGGCGGGCTTCTCACGGGTTTCCTTCTCTACTTCGTTTCGGACCTCGTCCTCGCACTCGGTCTCTCCGGCAAGCTCCCGCCGGTGCTCGCGGCGTGGACTCCGGCGGGCATATTCACGTTGCTCGGCGTCGCCGGCCTTTTCCACCTGGAGGACGGATAGCGCCGGCATGATCAGAACCCTCGCGCCGCTCGTTCTCGCATGTCTCCTGGCTCTCTCTGCATTCGAGGCGGGAGCGCAGCAAACCGAGCCCGCTTCACGCGTCGGTGACGTGCTCACCGGCGATCTCCTGATGACCGCCGACGAGCTGGTTTATGACGAAGCCACCGATTCGGTCGTCGCGTCCGGCAATGTCGAAGTCGCCCAGGGCGAGCGCGTTCTCCGTGCAGAGCGCATCCGCTACAGGCAAAGCGACGGGGTGGTGACCGCATCAGGCAATGTTGCCCTGCGAGAGCCGACCGGCGAGGTGCTGTTCGCCGATTCCGTCGAGCTCACCGGCGACTTGAGAAGCGGCCTAATCCACCGCTTGAGCGTCCTGATGACGGACAACTCGCGGATTGTCGCGGGCGGCGCCAGGCGCATGGACGGCAATCGCACTGTCATGCGGAAAGCGGTTTATTCCCCATGCGAGCTATGCGCCGACGAACCCGCGCGACCGCCGCTTTGGCAACTCAGGTCCAGGACCGTGGTCCACGATCAGACCGACCGCGATCTCACGTACTACGACGCGTCGCTGGAGTTCTTCGGCGTGCCCGTCTTCTACACGCCCTACTTCCGCCATCCCGACCCAACGGTAACGCGTCAGAGCGGCTTCCTGTCACCGATCTATCGGAGCTCAAGAGCCCTCGGCGCGGAGGTCGCCATACCCTACTACTGGTCGTTCGCGCCCCATAGAGATCTGACCTTCTCTCCGCGGTTCACCTCCGACGAGGGCGTCGTGCTGGCGGGAGAGTACCGGGAGCGCACACGAGACGGTCAGTACACCTTCGATGCCAGCATCACCCAGGCCAACACCGCAAGCGAGGATGACCGCAGGCTTCGCGGGCACGTCTTCGGCCATGGCCTTTTCGACGTCGACCGGAATTGGCGGTGGGGGTTCGATGTGGAGCGGGCGCTCGACGACACGTACCTGAAGCGCTACGACATTTCGTCGAAGGACGAACTGGTCACGACCCTGTACGCGGAGCAATACCGGCAGCGCAGCTTCATGTCGGGTCATGGCTATTCGTTCCAGAGCCTTCGGGCCGGAGAACAGAGCGATCAGAGCCCCATCGTTCTTCCCTTGCTCGATGCGAAGCTGGTGACCGATCCCGATTATGCCGGCGGCTACGCCACGCTCGACAGCAACCTCATGATACTGGAGCGCCTCGACGGAACCGACAGCCGGCGGATTTCAGTCACCGGCGGTTGGCACCGGCCCATGATTTTGCCGGGGGGGCATCTTTTCCGTATCGACGCGAGCCTGCGTGGCGACCTCTATCACACCTACACGCGGGTCGACGGAGAACAGCCGTCCGACGCCACGAGGACCGACACAACCGCGCGGTTCATGCCGCAGCTTGCAGTCGAATGGCGCTATCCGCTCATCTCGCGGATCGGCTCGATCCGGCAATTGATCGAACCGATCGTGCAAGGCGTCATCAGCCCGGATGGCGGCAACCCGGTAGAGGTTCCCAACGAGGATAGCCAGGACCTCGAGTTCGACCATACCAATCTGTTCAGCACCAACCGGTTCACCGGTCTCGACCGCATCGAGACCGGTCGGCGCGTCAACTATGGCGTGCGCCTGGGGTACTTTGGGCCGGAAGGTGGCCGGGCGACGGCATCGTTTGGACAAAGCATCCGGGACAATGAAAGTGCGCTGTTCGGTCCCGGCAGCGGGCTTGAGCATCGACTTTCCGATTTTGTCGGCCATGTCCTGATTCAGCCCTCCCCCCTCATCGATCTGTCCCTCAGGTTTCGTCTCGACCATCGCGACGCCAGCATCAGGCGCAACGAGATCGACCTCGCAGCCGGGCCGAGTTGGTTGCGGGGGCGCATTGGCTTCGCCGATCTGGACCGGCAGACGACGGGGACGATGGAAAGCGTTCCCGGCGGCAGGGAAGCATTCTTGGGCTTTACGACGAAGCCCTTCGACCATTGGACGTTCTCGTCCAGAATCCGCCGCGACGTTGAGGATAACGCTTCCATTAATTGGAGAGCCGGTCTTTCCTATGAAGATGAGTGCATCGTTATCAACACGGGTTTGTCGCGCTCCTTCACCCGAGACCGGGACATCGAGCCGGACACGGTCTGGCTCCTGAGCGTCATACTGAAGCAGGCGGGCTGAGGCGACCATGAGAGTTCCAGCAATCGTCAGGGCGGCTCTGCTGTTGGCCGCGCTACTGGCAGTTTCGCTTGCCCCTGCGGACCGCGCGAGCGGCCAGGAGACCGTGGGAATTGCTGCCGTGGTCAACAACGAGGCGATTTCGATCCCGGACCTCGTGGCACGCATTGACATTGCCATCGTGGCATCCCGCTTGCAGGCCAGCGACGATCTGCGCCGGCGGCTCGCGCCGCAGGTGCTGCGCTCGCTCATTGACGAACGACTGAAGGTACAGGAAGCGGCACGCCTCGGAGTGGCGGTCAGCGAGGCCGAGATGGCGAACGCGCGGCGGAGCGTCGAACAGCGCAACGGAATCCCCGCCGGTAGCTTGAACGAGTTCTTGAGCGGCCAGGGGCTCGATGCCGACTCGGTTACGGATCAGCTTCGGGCGGAGATCCTTTGGTCCAAGCTTGTGCGCGGTCGCTTGGGCACCGCGGTTTCGGTCGGTGAGGGTGAAATCGACGAAGCGCTCGCCCGGCTCGAGGCCAATCGGGGGCGCCCCGAATATCGTGTCGCGGAGATCTTCCTGGCGATCGAATCGAGCGAGCAGGAGGACGAGGTCCGCGCCGCAGCCACGAGTCTCTACGAGCAGCTGACGGCCGGCGCCAACTTCGGCCAGATCGCCAGCCAGTTCTCGCAAAGTGCCACCGCTGCGGTCGGTGGCGACATCGGCTGGGTTCTCGAGGGGGAGCTCCCGAGCGAAATCGAGGCCGTGCTTGCCCAGATGGAACCCGGGACAATCAGCCCTCCGGTGCGGGTGTTCGACGGCTACTACATCGTTGCGCTGATCGACCGTCGCACGGTGCTCTCGGACGCGGCCGCCGCCGGCCCCGATCGGGAGGCGATCCGGCAGGAGATCGGTCAACGTAGATTGGAAATGCTCGCGCGGCGCTACATGCGTGATCTGCACCGCTCCGCATTCATCAGCGTACGCATTTGAGCGGCGCTGGCGCCTCCAATGCGGCGAGCGGCGCGCAAATTGCCCCGCTACCGCCGCTCTCCGCCGTCATCGCGCGGCATGACCTGAAGCCGAAGCGCTCGCTCGGGCAGCACTTCCTCCTCGATCCCGGACTCTGCGGCAAGATTGCGCACGCATCCCGGCCGCGCACGCCAGCCGTCATACTGGAGGTGGGGCCGGGACCGGGCGGGCTGACCCGGGCGCTGCTTGCAGCCGGCGCGGCCCGCGTCGTCGCAGTGGAGAAGGATCGCCGTTGCGTGGCTGCGCTCGGCGAGCTGGCGGCGCGGTATCCCGATCGGCTGGACGTCATCGAGGGCGATGCTCTCGCCTTCGACATCGCGACCCTCGGCCACGCCCGGATCGGGATCGTGGCGAACCTCCCGTACAACGTCGGCACGCGGCTCCTGCTGCGCTGGCTGGAGCGCATCGAACGTCTCGACAGCATGACCCTCATGTTCCAGAAGGAAGTCGCGGCGCGAATCACTGCGACCGGAGGGCGGGACTACGGCGGCCTCTCGGTGCGCGTGCAGTGGCTTTGCACCTGCGAGCGGCTGTTCGACGTAGGCCCGCGCGCCTTCGTGCCGCCGCCCGCCGTGACCTCCACGGTGGTACGCCTGGTGCCACGATCGGTGCCGCTCGCGCCGGCGGAGCCGGACGCGCTCGACGCCGTGACCCGGGCCGCGTTCGGCCAGCGCAGGAAGATGCTGCGCCGCGCCCTTCGCGGCCTCGCCCCGGACCCGCAGGCCCTGCTTCAGAGCGCCGGCATTCCACCCGAGGCGCGGGCCGAGACGCTCTCCGTCGCCGAATTTTGCGCGCTCGCGCGGGCGTGGTCGGCGATGGGGCAAGCGGAAGAAAGATGATTCCGGTTGCAATTGCACCCGGCACGCCGTAGTTACCGCGCCGTCATGATCGTGAATGCTCGCCAGCGACGACGAGACGCCTGACTCCGCCGCGCTACCGGCGCGGCGGCTGCACCACAGTGCCCGTCTGTCGTCGAAAGCGAGCAATCATGCCTCCCATACGTTCCGAGCGGCCGCAGGACGGCCCGCAGATCGAAGCCTTGCTGGACCGGGCGTTCGGCCCGGATCGTCACGCCCGCCCCTCCTACCGTTTGCGCGAGGGCGTCGAGCCCGTGCGCAACCTTTGTTTCGTCGCCGAGGACGAGGGCCGTATCGTCGGCACGATTCGCCACTGGCCCATCCGCATCGGGGCCACGGAGCGCGCGCTGCTGCTGGGGCCGATCGCGGTCGATCCCGTGCGCGAGCGGCAGGGGATCGGCCGACGCCTGGTGCGGACCGGTCTGGATCGGGCCTCAGCGGCGGGGCATGAGGCCGTCGTGGCGGTTGGCACGCCGTCGTTTCTCGTCGGCACGCCGGCGTTTCTCTGCCGCTTCGGCTTTACCGGCGCGGACCGGTTCGGAATCACGCTCGCCGGTCTCGACGATCCGCGCAGGCTCTTCGCACTCGCGCTCGCTCCGGGCGTCTTCGACAGAGTGCACGGCGCGATTCAGCGAGTCAGCGAGTCGGCGCCTTTGCCTCCGTCGTGAGCCCTGTCACGAACTCGCCGAGCCCCCGCAGGCGATCCCGGCGCAGCCGCTCCGCCCGGAGGATCGAGCGCACCTCGTCGACGGCACGCTCGAGCGCGGTGTTGACCACCACGTAGTCGTACTCGTCGTAGTGGCGCATCTCGTCGCCGGCGCGGCTCATGCGCTGCGCGACCACGGCAGGGCTGTCCTGGGCACGGCGGTTCAGCCGCTGTTCGAGCGCTTCCAATGAGGGCGGCAGGATGAAGACGCGGACCACATCGTCCCCCAACGCCCGGGCCAGCTGCTGGCTCCCCTGCCAGTCGATGTCGAAGACGACATCGCGGCCGGTGCCGAGCGCGCGCTCCACCGGGTCGCGGGCGGTGCCGTACCAGTGGCCGAACACCTCCGCGCTCTCGAGGAACTCCCCGCGCTCCCGCAGGCGCGCGAAGGCGGCCTTGTCGACGAAGTGGTAATCGCGGCCGTCGATCTCGTCCGGCCGCTTCGGCCGCGTGGTGTGAGAGACCGAGATTGCGACGTCGCCGCCTTCGAGCTCGACCAGGCGGCGGGTGATCGTCGTCTTGCCGGCGCCCGACGGCGAGGATAGCACCAGCAGGAGGCCGCGGCGCCCGAGGAGGGGGGTGTTCGCTGACGCGCTCATGGCCTATTCGACGTTCTGCGCCTGCTCGCGGAACTGGTCGATGGCGGCCTTGAGGGCGAGGCCGACCTCCGTGAGCGCGGCATGAGAGGCCTTGGAGCAGAGCGTGTTGGCCTCCCGGTTGAATTCCTGTGCGAGAAAATCGAGCTTGCGGCCAACGGCGCCTTCCTCCTGCAGATGCCGCGCCGCCGCCGCGCAATGGGATTTCAGCCGGTCGATCTCCTCGCTCACGTCGATCTTGACGGCCAGCATCGCGAGCTCTGCCGCCAGCCGGTCTTCGGGCACCGGCGTTCCGGCGCCCACCAATGCCGCCACCTGCTCGCGCAGCCGGGCGCCGAGCGCTTCCTGCCGCGACGGCACCAGCGCCTCGGCCTGGCGCGTGAGCGCCGCGATCTCCTCGATCCGCTCCGCGAGCGCGGCCGCGAGCGCTGCTCCTTCGGCCTGCCGCTCCCGCACCAGCTCCGCGAGAGCGGCGTCGAGCGTCTCCAGCAAGGCGCTGTCTTCCAGGGCAGCGTTCGCGTCGTCCTCGGGCCCATCGGCGGACTCGATCACGCCGCGCAACGCCAGCATGCCATCGAGACCTGGAGGCTCGATGCCCTTCGCTCTGCGATAGTCGGCGGCGAGCGCGATCAGCTCGTCGAGCCACGCCCTGTTGACGCGCATGGGGGCCGCGTCCGGCGCCCGGGAGAGCCTGAGTCCCACCGTCACATTGCCGCGCCTGAGCCGCGCCGACACCGCGTTGCGCACCGCAGGGTCGAGCCGCTCCAACCCCTGCGGCAGGCGGCAGCGAATATCGAGAGCCCGCCCGTTCACGCTCTTGACCTCCCAGCTCCAGCCGGAAGCGCCGTCGGCGCTGCTGGCGCGGGCGAACCCGGTCATGCTGGAAATGCGGCTCGAGTCTTTCATCCGGGGCCCCCTTGCCGTTTCTATTTCTTTTCCGCACGCCGCTTGGCGCGCCAACGCGCGACGTTGCGGTTGTGCTCGTCGAGGGTCTTCGCGAAGGCGTGCCCGCCGGAGCCGTCGGCGACGAAATAGAGCGCGTCGGTCTCGGCGGGATTCAGGACAGCGGCGAGCGACGCCCGTCCCGGATTGGCGATAGGGCCCGGCGGCAGGCCGCCATTGCGGTAGGTGTTGTAGGGGCTCTCGACCCGGAGGTCGGCGCGGGACAGCGACCGGTCCAGCGAGCGCTTGCCATCGGTCAAAGCATAGATGACGGTGACGTCGGACTGAAGCCGCATGCCCTGCCCCAGCCGGTTGAGGAAGACGCCAGCAATCATGGGGCGCTCGTCGGCGACGGCGGTTTCCTTCTCGACGATGGAGGCGAGCACCACCGCCTGCTCGGCATCGTCGAGGGCGACGGAGGGGTCGCGCGCCTGCCACAGCTCGTCGACGACGCGCGCCATGGCATGCTGCATCCTCTCGATCATCCCGGCCCGGCTGTCGCCGAGTTCATAGTGATAGGTCTCGGGCAGGAGCGAGCCTTCCGCCGGCACCTCTGCGATGTCCCCCATCAGCCACGGAACGGCGTCGAGCGCCGCCACGACCTCGGCGCTGGTCGTGCCCTCCGTGACGGTGAGCCGGTGCATGACCGTGTCGCCGGCAATCAGCTTCTCCATCACGCCGCGCGGCGTGACCAGCGCCTCGAACATGTACTCGCCGGCCTTCAGCGAATGCTGCTTGTCCTCGATCCAGAGGCCGGCGACGAAGAGCAGCGGATCGTCGATGACGCCCGCGTCCTCCAGCAGGTCGGCAATGTCGAAGGCGCTCGCTCCCTGGGGCAGGACGACGGTGCGCTCGTAGCGCGCAGGCCCCGGCGTGTCGAGCCGGCCGTGAACGTAGAGCCAACCTGCGATCACGAGCACAACGGCGAGGCCGAACAGGACCGCCAACCCCGTCAGCGGCCACAGCACGGCGCGCCTCATCGCCAGCGCTCTAGCCCGGAATTCTCGCCAATGTCATGGTCTGCGCGGCGCTCTCCGGCCAACAGGGTAGGAAAGCCGCGCAGCGCGATGCGGGGACATCGGGCAAGCGGCTTGACGCACCCTGTTGGCC
>JAPPHR010000040.1 GCA_028820995.1 Rhodospirillales bacterium | reverse complement strand
CGCGCGGGCCGTCGGTGCGCTGATGATGCACTTCATGCTAGAGACCGTGGTGGCCGCTCACCTGCTCGGCGTCGACCCCTTCGATCAGCCGGCGGTGGAGCGGGGCAAGGGGCTGGTGCGCCGCTACCTGGAGTCCGAGCCATGACGATCCGTCTCCTGCCGGAGGGCGTGGTCAACCGCATCGCGGCGGGAGAGGTAATCGAGCGGCCGGCGTCGGTGGTCAAGGAGCTGGTCGAGAACGCCATCGACGCGGGCGCGCGCTCCATCGAGATCACGCTGGAGGAGAGCGGCCGCCGGCTGATCCGCGTCGCCGACGACGGCTACGGCATGGGCCGCGACGAGCTGCCGCTCGCCCTCGCTCGCCACGCCACGTCCAAACTGGCCGAGGACGGGGATCTCTGGTCGATCGAGACCCTCGGCTTTCGCGGCGAGGCACTTCCCTCCATCGCCGCCGTCAGCCGGCTGACGCTCACCAGCCGCGCTGCCGGGGCAGAGAACGCCTGGTCGATCGAATCCGCCGCCGGCATAGCCGGGGACTGCACCCCTGCAGCCCGCCCTCAGGGCACCACCGTCGCGGTGGCGGACCTCTTCTATGCCACGCCCGCGCGGCTCAAGTTCCTCAAGGCGCCGCGCACCGAATCGGGGCACGCCGCCGATACGGTGAACCGCCTCGCCATGTGCCATCCTGCCGTCGGCTTCACCATGACAGGCGACGGCCGCACCTTGCTGCGCGACGGGCCGCACGAGGACGCGCCGGCGGGGCGCCTCGCCCGGCTCGCGCTGGTCATGGGCCGCGACTTCGCGGGCAACGCCCTCCCCATCGACGCCGAGCGCGAGGGCGTGCGCCTCACCGGCTATGCCGCGCTCCCCACTCTCAACCGTGCCAGCGCGCAGCACCAGTACCTCTTCGTCAACGGCCGGCCCGTGCGCGACCGCCTGCTGCACGGCGCCGTTCGCGCGGCCTATGCCGACTTCCTTCACCGCGGGCGCCATCCCATGGCGGCGCTCTTCGTCGACCTCGCCCCCGACATGGTGGACGTGAACGTCCACCCGACGAAGGCCGAGGTGCGCTTCCGCAATGCCGCGCTGGTGCGCGGGCTGATCGTGAGCGCGCTCAAGCGTGCGCTCGCCGCCGCGGGGCATCACGCGGCGACGACGGTGGCCGACGACGCCCTTGCCGCGCTCAGGCCGCATTCGGGATCGGGCGGTCGCGCTCCCGGGAATGTGACCGCCGATCCGGGCTACGGCACCCCGCCGCCGTCCCGGGCGCCACTGCTTGCCGAGGCTCACGCCCGCTTTCAGGCGCCGCTGGATTCGCCCTCCGCGCAAGTCGAGAGTCCGCCGCCCGACGGCACAACGACGGCGCCGGCAGTGGGGGCTGCGGAACCGCCGCCGGCAGCCTATCCCCTGGGCGTCGCTCGCGGGCAGGTACACGGCACTTATGTCGTGGCTCAGACCGAGGACGGCATCGTCATCGTCGATCAGCACGCAGCCCACGAGCGCATCGTCTACGAACGCATGAAGGCGGCGCTCGCCGAATCCGGCATCCAGCGTCAGATCCTGCTGATCCCGGAGGTGGTCGAGCTGGACGACACGGCGGTCGGCAGGCTGGAGGCGCGGGCCGGCGAGCTGGCCGATCTCGGCCTGGTGCTGGAGCGCTTCGGCGCAGGCGCCGTGGTGGTGCGCGAGGTTCCCGCGCTGATCGGCAACGGCGACACGCAAGGCCTCGTGCGCGACCTCGCCGACGAGCTCGCCGAATGGGACGATTCCTCGACGCTGCGCCAGCGGCTCGCCGACGTGTGCAGCACGCTGGCGTGCCACGGCAGCGTCCGCGCCGGCCGCAGGCTGAACGCCGACGAGATGAACGCGCTGCTGCGCCAGATGGAGCAGACCCCCCACGCCGGCCAGTGCAACCACGGCCGGCCCACCTACGTGGAGCTCAAGCTCGCCGATATCGAGCGCCTGTTCGGCCGGCGTTAGGCGTTCTCAGTCGCCGAAGTAGGCCGCCGCGATATCGGCGGACTCGCGAAGCTCTTCGGGCGTCCGCCTGTCGCCGATGCGGCCGGTCTCCAGCAGGTAGACCTCCTGGGCGAGGCTCATGGCGAAGTTCGCGTTCTGCTCGGTGATCACGATGGTGAGCCCCAGCCGCTCGTTGAGGTCCTTGAGAACGGCGGCGATCTCCAGGCAGACGCGCGGCGCGAGCCCCAGCGTCGGCTCGTCCACCATCAGGAGCTTGGGGCTCGACATCAGCGCCCGGCCGAGCGAGGCCATCTGCCGCTCGCCGCCGGACTGGGTCGCGGTCTCCTGGTTCTGCCGCTCTTCCAGGCGCGGAAACAGGTCGAAGACGGTCCGGAGGTTCTCTTCGATGGCGTCGCGCTTGCGGTAGGCGCCGACCAGCAGGTTTTCCTTCACGCCCATGAAGGGGAACAGGTTGCCGCGCTCCGGCGCGTAGCCGATGCCGAGGCGGACGATCCGCGCCGGCGCCATGCGACCGATGTCGCGGCCCTCGAACTGGATCTGCCCGCGCCGCCGGGTCAGCCCGATGATCGAGTCGAGCAGCGTCGACTTGCCGGCACCGTTGGGGCCGACGACGGCGACGATCCGGCCGGCCTCCACCTCCAGCGAGACGCCGTGGAGCGCCTGCGCCCGGCCATAGAAGACATCGAGGCCGCTGATGCTCAGCTGCGCCACGGCGGCCTCCCCTGCCCTCGCCTATTGCCCGAGGTAGGCATCGCGCACCGCCTCGTCTTTCACAACCTCGTCGAACGACCCCTCGGCGATGAGTTCGCCGAAGGACATCACGATGACCCGGTCCACCAGCGGCGCGAGCGCGCGCAGGTCGTGGCTCACGATGATGTAGGTGAGCCCGTCCTTGCGCTTCTTCTCGACCAGCAACTCGGAGATCTGGCCGATCTCTCTCAGCGTGAGGCCGGCGAAAACCTCGTCCAGCAGCAGCAGCCTGGGCGAGACGGCGACGTTGCGCGCCATCTCCAGCCGGCGCAGGTCGCCCATGGCGAGCTCGCTCGGCAGCATGTCGATCTGCTCGTCGGAGAAGCCGACGCTGCGGCCGATCTCCGCCTCGGCTGCCGGGTCCGCTCCCACGGCGATGAGCTTCCAGATGTCGTCGGGCGCCATGCCGACACGGATGTTGGACCCCACCGACATCTCACCGAAGGGCTGGGGCACCTGATAGGTGCGCGCGATGCCACGCTTGACCCGCTCGTGCGTGGGCACGCGCGTGATGTTCTCGCCCCCGAACCAGATTTCGCCGCTGGTGGGCTTGAGCTCCGCCATGATCATGTTGAAGACGGTGGTCTTGCCGGCGCCGTTGGGGCCGATCAGGCCCAGCGTCTCGCCTTCCGCCACCTGGAAGGAGATCCCTTGCACGGCGCGGATGCCGCCGAAGGTCATGTGGAGGTCGCGCACCTCCAGCAGCGGGCCCGCTGTCGCCGTCACCGCCGCCACTCCTGCACCTTGCGCCCGGCGTCGGCGATGAGGCTGTAGATGCCCGCGGGCCGGACGACGTAGAGCACCAGCGCGATTCCGCCGTAGAGGAGATAGCGCTCCATGCCCGGCATCACCGGCCGCAGGTATTCGAGCAGGACCGTCAGGAAGTAGGCGCCCATGATCGGGCCGATGATGGTCTCCGCTCCGCCCAGCAGCGCCGCCACCAGGATGGTGAAGAGGAAGTTGATCTCGAACATGCCGCGCGGCGCGATGGAGCCGATGTAGTGGACGTAGAAGGCGCCGCCGACGCCGGAGACCGCTGCGCTCACGCTGAAGGCGAAGAGTTTAAGCTTGGTGGTGCTGTGGCCGGTGCTGCGGACCGCCTCCTCGTTCATCCTGATGGCGCTGAGCGCGACGCCCAAACGCGTGCGGATGAGCAGCCACAGCACCACGCCGATCACGAACATGATGCCGAAGCTCATGTAGTAGTTGTTGACGGCGCCGGAGACGATGCTCTCGAGGCCTGACATGCCGCGCGTGCCGCCGGTGATCTTGGGCGCCACCACCTTGGTGAGCTGGTAGAGGATTTCCATGAAGGCGAGCGTCACCAGGGCAAAATAGGTGCCGCGGATGCGCAGCGCCGGCAGGAAGAAGAGCGTGCCGCCCACGATGGTCGCGACGACCGCCGCCGGAATGCTGTAGTAGATCGGCACGCCAAAGCGGAAGCTCAGGATCGCCGTGGTGTAGCCGGCGATGCCGATGAGGAAGGGGTGGCCGAAGCTGATGTAGCCGGTCCTGCCCGAGAGGAAGTCCCAGCTCATGGCGAACATCGCCAGGAAGTGGGCGAAGATCAGGATGCGCAGCGTGCCCGTGCCGACCACCAGCGGCAGCAGGCACATGAGGACGCCGAAGGCGAGCCACCAGCCGAGGTAGCGCATGGTTTCGCGATCGATGCTCACGGCCTATAGCTCCGCCCTGCCGAACAGGCCCTTGGGCCGGATCAGCAGGACCAGGATGATGAGCAGCATGGTGGAGACGCCGCGCAGCTCGGCCGCGATGATCGTGGTCGTGATCGTCTCCACGAAGCCGATGATGTGGGCCGCGATCAGGCTGCCCACGATGCTGCCGATGCCGCCGACGATCACCACGGCGACCGAGATGATGAGCGGGAACACCCACATGTGGGAGTCGAGCTGGGTGAAGGTCGCGAAGAAGACCCCGGCGATGGCGCCGAAGGCGCCGGAGAGCGCCCAGGTCACCATGCTGATGAAGCTCGGCTCGATGCCCGAGATCACCGCGCCCTTGCGGTCCATGGAGACCGCGCGGATGGCGCGGCCGAGATGGGTGTAGCGGACGAAGGCCATGAGGCTGCCGAGCACGACCCAGCTCACGCCCGTCGCCAGCAGGATGTTCATGGTGACCGAGATGCCCTCGAAGCGGAGCACGCCGCGGATCACCGGCCACATGGTCTTGGGCGCGGCGCCGAAGATCACCACGATCAGCGCCTGCATGACGACGGCGAGGATCAGCGTCGATATCTCGACCGCGATCGGGTTGTCTTCCAGCCGGCGGACCAGGAGCAGGTAGGTGAGCAGGCCGAAGGTCACGCCCGCCAGTATCGCCAGGATGAAGCTCGCGAAGACCGGCAGCCCCGCCTCCTGCAGGGCCGCGTAGTAGATATAGCCGCCGAGCATGATGTAGACGCCGTAGGCCAGGTTCAGCACCCGGCCCACGCTGAAGATCATGGTGAAGCCGACGGCGATCAGCGCGTAGAGGCCGCTGAGCACGAACCCCTGGATCAGGATCTGGAGCGCCATCCGGGTTGGCTCACCCGCCGTCGCGTCAACGTTCGCGTGCCGGCCGGAGCAGAGCCATTAGGGTCCGCTCCGGCCGGCTAGAGACAGGCTACAGACAAACTAGACCGGGCGCGACCCGTGTGAGGCCGCGCCCGGAAATAACGTCGCCTACTTCAGCCAGTCCGGCACCTCGAACTCGCCGTTGGCGTACTTCGGCGGGTAGACCACCTTGGTCGAGCCATCCGAGTACCACTGGATGACCACCATCGACGGCGCCCCATCGTCATAGGGCGGGCTGATGTCGAACTTGATGTTGTGGGTGTACTCCCGCTGGGTCCGGGGCTCGATCTCGCCCGGCTTCCAGAAGGCGTAGCGGAGCCAGATCTCGCCGTCCTTCTCGATGACGATGTCGTCGTTCTCCATCTCGCGGACCCAGTCGTCGAGCGGCGCGAAGCCGCCGGCGCGCTCGGCCGCGGCGAAGGCGTTGAGCATCCCGTAGTAGGCGTTGAAGCCGTTGAAGTGCGGGAAGACCGGCCGCGAATCGCCGTACTTGGCGGCGTAGCGATCGAGGAAGTCCTGCGTGCGGGGGTCGATTTCCGAGCCGATCGAAGGCACCGGGCTCAGCGTCGAGATGCCGCCGCCGAGGCCGCCGGTGTCGTCCCAGAACTCCCGGGCGAAGGCCGAGACGTTGATCCCGGTCATCGGCACCGGCACCTCGAGCTTCACGTACTGCGAGGCCGGCACCTGGCTGCGCACCGCCGCGATCGAGTAGATGAAGTCGGGCTCCGCCGCCACCGCCTTGTTGTAGATCGGCCCGAAGTCGACCGTGTTGGTGTCGTAGACCGTGTGACCGATGATCTCGATACCGGCCTCCGGCGCCAGAACCTGCTCGATCAGCTCGTAGACGCCGCCGCCGAACGCGGTGTCCTCCTGCAGCACATAGACGGTCTTCCAGCCCATCTTCTTGGCGAGCACATCCTTGCCGAAGTCGACATAGAGAATGGCCAGCGCGTAGTCGTTGGAGACGTTCATGAAGTACATCTTGTACTTCTCGTATTCCTCGACGACCTTGTCGATGATGCCGACATACGAGGTCCAAGTGTCGAGGGTGGGCGTCCGGTACTCGGCCATGCGCTCGAGCCAGCCAAGCGACACGTCGTCGATGCAGCCCGAGATGATGAAGTCGACGTTCTCGACCTCGTTGAGATACTCGTAGGCCTTGATGCCCTCCTGCACGTCCTCGCGCGTGTCGGCCATGACCAGCTCGATCATGCGCCCACCGAGTACGCCGCCGTTGGCGTTCAGCTCCTCGATGGCGATCTCGGTGCCCCGGATCGTGCTCTTGCCGGTATCGGTGTCGAAGGAACCGATATACCCCACCTTGACGGGGTCGGCAGCGGGCGCTGCCGTAGTAAGCGACCAGATAGCCACCGCCGCCGCGGCGACTCCGATCAACAGGTGACGGACTCTCATGACGACCCTCCCATTCCTGTCATTAGCCTCGCGGGCACAACACTCTAGAGAGGTTCCCTGTGCAAGGAAACCGGCCTGGACCGCAGGTCAACCATGCGCCTGCTGCATCCCTCATGCGCCGCCCCAACCCCGGGCCAGGTAGCCCTCGATGAAGGACGAGCGATGGCCCGAGCCGGTCCAGAGGATCGGGAAGTACGTCTCGTCCATCGCCGTTTCGCCGACTCTCTTGTAGCGGCCGTAGATGGCGCCCACGTTTCGGTCATGGAAGCAGGCCTCGCTGGAGAAGCAATGAATCACCAGGCTGCGCCGTCCTATGCCCGCGGCCTCCACGAGCGATCCGTGCCACGTGCGGCCGTGGTGGAAGGCGCCGCCCCCTGCCGGAACTTCCACCGGCACCAGGTCCACGGCTTGCCCGGCCCTGGCCGCCGCCTCGTTCAGAGCGGCCAGCGGGTCATCCGGCGCATGGAACGTGGTGGGCATCGGCGAAAGCCCCCAGCGGTGCGAGCCTCTTGCGTAGCACACCGTGCCGCTGTCGCGCGCCGTGTCGTCCAGGGCGATCCAGCAGCTCGTCATCTCGGGCGGGACGACCCAGTCGATGTAGCTCGCGTCCTGATGGAATCCGAGAGACTTGCCGCCCGGTGGCTTCCACAGCAGGTTGTCCTGCGCGAGGCGCGCGCCGGGCCAGCCGGAGAGGGCCGCGCAGGCCGCCCCGATCTCGGCCGAGAGAACCGTCGCGGCGATGATGCGATCCGCCTTCCAGCCGTTGCACACTTGTCGCGTCAGGTCCGGGGGGTCTCGGCCTTCGCGCCAATTCCACTCGTCGGGCTGGAGTCCGGTCTCGAATTCCCCGCGGAACATCGGCTCGAAGCGGGCGCGGAGCCGCACCGCGGTTGCGGGCGGGATGATGCGCGGGACGACGACGAAGCCGTCGTCGTCGAACGACGCGCGCTGCTCTGCCGTCAGCGCAAACCCGGCCATGCTCTCCGTCCCCGCGGCCCTACTCGACGCCATCGCGCCATCATAGAAACGCCGAGTCGCGACACAACGGCGCCGCATGCGCTTTGCAAATCGGACTGCCGGATGGGACAAGGGCGCCCATGAACGTCCCGCTCAACGTCCCGATACTTCCCGGCCTCGCCGTGCTCGCGCCGGACTACGACGGCTATATTCTCGATGTCTGGGGCGTCATGCATCAGGGCGGGCCGGCTTACCCTGAAGCGCTTGCCTGCGTGCACAGATTGCGCGAGGCCGGCAAGCGGGTGGCGTTCGTCTCCAACGCGCCCCGGCTCGCAGCCCAGGTCGAACGAGTCCTCAACGGCAAGGGGGTCGACGCGACGCGTTACGATGCCGTGGTCGCGTCCGGCGATGCCGCACGCCGCGCGCTCGCGGATCGTGCGCATCCTCCCTTCGACGGGCTCGGCACCCGCTATCACCTGCTCGGGCCACCCGGCTCCGACGACGTGCTCGACGGGCTGGGCTTCTCCTCTGCCGGCATCGACCGCGCAGACTTCCTGCTTGGTATCGGCCTCGATGACGGCCGCGAGACCGTCGAAGACCACGAGGCGATGCTGCAGGCGGCAGCCGTTCGCGATCTGCCGATGATCTGCGTCAATCCCGATCTGCTGGTGATCCGGCTCGGGGTGCAGGAACCCTGCGCCGGCGCGCTCGCCGCGCGTTACGAGGCGATCGGCGGCCGCGTGCGTTACTACGGCAAGCCCTACGCGGACGTCTACGAGCTGGCGCTGGATGCCCTCGGCCTCCCGCCCGCGCGCGTGCTAGCGGTGGGTGACGGCCTCGCCACCGATATCGCCGGCGCGAACGCCGCCGGCCTCGATTCGCTGCTGATTACGGGCGGCCTTCTCGCCGACGCCCTCGACCTCGCGCCCGGCGCGGCGCCGAGCGCTCACGACCTGGACGAGGCATGCCGGGCCGCAAGCGCGAGGCCCAGCGCCGCGCTGACGACATTCATTTGGTAATAGCACCCTCAAGTTAATGTTATTGGCGCGCGCCCGGTGCGCGCCCAATAGTCCTGAGTATGAGCACTGCCATGCGAACGGCTGCTGCGCTGCCCCCGGTACGACCGCAGGTTGCGGTCGTGGCCGTGGCCGGTGTTCTGATCGCAGCCGGCGTCGTGGCGCTCGCGATCGCGGTGGACGGCCGGTTGGCGGCGTTGCTCGTCGTGGGCGGGCTCGCCGGACTGGCTCTTCACCACGCACTCTTCGGCTTCGCCTCGTCCACCCGGCGCTTCCTCCTGGATCGCCGGGGCGCCGGCGTGCGCGCCCAGCTCCTGATGATCGCCCTGGCAAGCATCGCCTTCGTGCCTCTGCTTGCCGGCGGCAGCGCATTCGGCCAGGGGCTCGGCGGTGCGATGGCGCCCGTCGGCGTCTCGGTGGCGCTCGGCGCCTTCCTGTTCGGCATCGGCATGCAGCTCGGCGGCGGCTGTGCCTCCGGCACGCTCAGCGGCGCTGGCGCCGGCAGCATCCGCATGGCGATCACGCTCGGCGCCTTCATCGCAGGCTCCGTGATCGGCACGGCCCACCTCCCCTGGTGGCTGGATCAGCCCCGGCTCTCTGCGCTTTCGATCCCGAGCACGCTGGGCTGGCCCGCCGGCCTCGCGGTGCAGCTTGCCGCCATCGGCCTGCTCGTGCTGGCCGCCATTGCCCTGGAGCGCCGGCGCCACGGCGCCCACGAGCCGCTCGCCTGGGGCGCAGGCGGCGATTGGCGAGAGCGGCTGCTGCATGGCGGCTGGCCGCTTGCCTGGGGTGCGCTGGCGCTGGCCCTCCTCAACCTCGCGACGCTACTGATTGCGGGCCACCCATGGAGCGTCACCTGGGGCTTCGCGCTTTGGGGCGCTTCGCTGGCCGATGCGCTTGGCTTCGGCATCGCCGACTGGACCTTCTGGCAATGGCCGGGACCGGCCCGGAAGCTCGCCGCAGGCGTCGAGCAGGACACCGTGTCCGTGATGAACGTCGGCCTCATCCTGGGCGCGCTGCTCGGCGCCGCGCTCGCCGGCCGCTTCGCGCCCCGGCGCCGTCTTACTGCCGGTGAGCTGGCGAGCGCCGTGATCGGGGGCCTCCTGCTGGGCTACGGCGCACGGCTGGCCTTCGGCTGCAATATCGGCGCGCTTTTCAGCGGCATCGCGTCGGGCAGCGTACATGGCTGGCTCTGGCTGCTCGCCGCCCTCCCCGGTGCAACGCTCGGCGCGCGACTGCGCCCCCTGTTCGGTCTTGATAACGGTGGCCATATGCCGGCCGCGAAGGAATCCCGCACATGACCGCGACCGTAAGAACGACGTCTGACACCCCTCCCCTCCAACGCCTGCGCAAGGCGCTGCCACGCCTCCTGCTGCTCTCGGCCGTCGTGGCAGGAATCGTCGTCGCCGTGCTCTACCGTGACAGCATCGATTCGACGGCGCTCGAAGCCTGGATCACCCAGTTCGGCCCGTGGGCGCCGATCGTCTTCTTCTGCGCCTACGTGATCGCGACGGTGCTATTCCTGCCGGGCCTGTTGTTCACACTCGCTGCCGGCGCCCTCTTCGGCCCCTACGTGGGCACGCTTATTGCGTTGATCGGCGCGACGGTGGGCGCGACCATCGCCTTCCTCATCGCGCGCTACGTGCTGGCCGAGTGGATTGCGGCACGCACCCCGGCGCGGGTGCAGCGGGTGATCGAGGGGGTCGAGGACGAAGGCTGGCGCTTCGTCGCCATGACCCGGCTGATCCCCTTCATCCCCTTCAACGCACTGAACTACGCGCTGGGGCTCACGCGCATCCGCCTCGTATCCTACGTCCTGGCGTCGGTCGTCTTCATGGCGCCGGGCGCGGCGGCCTACGCCTACCTAGGCCACGCCGGGCGCTCGCTCGCGACCGGGGACGGCGACCTGGTTCAGAACGCGCTGCTCGGCCTCGCGGTCCTCGGCCTGATCGGCTTCATGCCCCGCCTCATCAAGCGCTTCGTGAAGGGCCGCAAGGCCGCGCAGGAGCAGGCGGAGGCGCCGGCGGATACAGCAGGCGAAGCGCGATCAGGATCGCCGTGAACACCACCATCGCGCCGGCCTGATGGGCCGCGCCCAGCGGCACCGGCACGAAGGTGAGCAGCGTGGCGATCCCGAGCACGAACTGAACGACCACCGCCGCCGCAGCCACATGGAGGACAGTGCGCGTCGGCGTTGGCCCTAGCCAGCGCAGCGCAGCGGCCCAGATCAGGATCACCACCAGCGCGGTCAGCATCGCCAGCAGCCGATGGTCGAGCTGCACAAGCGGCACGTTCTCGAAGAAATTCCGCCACAGCGGCTCGATGAGGAAGATATCGGGCGGCACGATGGCGCCGGCCATCAGCGGAAAGGTGTTGTAGGCGAGGCCCGCATCGTTGCCGGCGACGAAGGCGCCGGAGAGTATCGTGAGGAACACCAGCCCCACCGCCCCCCAGATCGCGGCGCGCCATCGCGCTGCCTGGCGTAACTGCTCCGCTGAATTTCGTATCAAGAGGCCGAGCGCGACCCAGATTAGGCAGCCGTAGATCGCCACGGCGAGGCCGAGATGGGCGGCGAGCCGGTAAGGGCTCACGTCGGGCCGGTCCACCAGCCCGCTCTTCACCATGTACCAGCCGAGCAGCCCCTGAAGCCCGCCGAGGATGCCGATGGCGAGGACTTTCAGTGCAAGGGGCCGGTCGAAGGCGCGGCGGACCAGGAACCAGATGAAGGGCACCGCGAAGGCGATGCCGACGATCCGCCCGAGCAGGCGATGCGCGTATTCGAGCCAGAAAATCTCCTTGAATTCGCCGAGGGTCATGCCCCTGTTGATTTCCCGATATTCGGGGAAGCGCTTGTAGTCGGCGAAGAGCGCCTGCCACGCCTCCTCGCCGAACGGTGGCAGCACGCCCACCAGCGGCCGCCAGTCCACGATCGAGAGCCCGGCGTGGTTGAGGCGCGTGATGCCCCCGAGCACGACCATGGCCAGCACGAGCCCGGTGAGCCCGAGCAGCCAGCAAGCCACGGCGCGGCGGGAGCGCGCGACTCTCTCTGGTGCGATGGCGCCGCGCCGGGCGGGCCGGAGGGCCGCAGCGTCCACGCTTGCTTCGGGAGGAGTCGGCTCAGGCGGCCAGGGGTGCGCTAGCCGCCGGCGTGACGGGCGGGTGGAGCGGTATCTCCTGCCCTGCCTGCGCCGCCCGCAGTGTCGCGTCGCGGATAGCGGCGCGCCACGTAATCGGCGACGATCTCCTGGAATTCCTCGGCGATCCCTGCGCCGCGCAGCGTCACCGCCTTCTTGCCGTCGATGAAGACCGGTGCCGCCGGCGCTTCGCCGGTGCCCGGCAGGCTGATGCCGATATCGGCGTGCTTGCTCTCGCCGGGGCCGTTGACGATGCAGCCCATGACTGCGAGCTGCATGGTCTCGACGCCTTCGTAGGTCTCGCGCCAAATCGGCATCTGCCGCCTCACGTAGTCCTGAATGCGCTCGGCGAGCTCCTGGAACACGGTGCTCGTGGTCCGCCCGCAGCCGGGACACGCCGCCACCAGAGGCACGAAGGAGCGGTAGCCCATGGTCTGGAGGATTTCCTGGGCGACAATCACTTCCTGGGTGCGGTCGCCGCCGGGCTCCGGCGTGAGCGAGATGCGGATGGTGTCGCCGATGCCCTGCTGGAGCAGCACCGCGAGCGCGGCGGTCGACGCCACGATGCCCTTGGAGCCCATTCCCGCCTCGGTGAGCCCTAGATGCAGCGCGTAGTCGCTGCGCGCGCCGAGCTCGCCGTAGACCGCGATCAGGTCCTGCACCTGCGAGACCTTGGCCGAGATCACGATCTTGTCCCGCGCGAGGCCGATGTCCTCGGCGAGCGCGGCGCTGCGCAGGCCCGATTCGACCAGCGCCTCGCGCATGACGCCTGCGGCGTCCTTGGGCTCGGGCCGGGCCGCATTCTCGTCCATGAGCTGGGCCAGCAGGTCCTGGTCGAGGCTGCCCCAGTTGACTCCGATGCGCACGGGCCGGTCGTACTTGAGCGCGACCTCGATCATTGTCTGGAACTGGCGGTCGCGTTTCTCGCGGAAGCCCACGTTGCCCGGATTGATCCGGTACTTGGCGAGCGCCTCGGCGCAGGCCGGGTAGTCGGTGAGTAGCCGGTGGCCGTTGTAGTGGAAGTCGCCGACCAGCGGCACGTGGCACCCGGCCGCCTCCAGTCGCTCGCGGATCTGCGGCACCGCAGCGGCAGCCTCGGGCGTGTTGACCGTGATGCGCACGATCTCCGAGCCCGCGTCGGCCAGCGCCTTGACCTGCTCCGCCGTGGCACGGGCGTCCTCGGTATCGGTGTTGGTCATCGATTGGACGAGGACCGGCGCGCCGCCGCCGATCATGACCGTGCCGACCCGCACGCCGACGCTTCCGCGCCGCCCCTCGCCGGAGCCGTTCGTCGCCATGGTCGCACCTCCAGCCGGCCGGGGACTCTCTGGGCCGCTGTCTACCACAGCCCGCCTATGCTAGTCACCGCGACTAGCCCAGCACCTTCTCCTTCGCGCGGTGCAGGAAGGCGGTGGCAGACGCGATTGTCTTCTCCGGGCACTCGACCAGGTCGGCGTGGCCGATATCCTCGTAGACGATCGCCTCGCAGCCCGGCACGTTGTCCACCACCCACTGGGCGCCGGCGCCGTCCGGCCCCGTCAGCATGGGGGTCAGCATGTCCTTGGCCGCGGTGATGACCAGCGTGGGGTTCCTGATCTTCTTGCAGTCCTCGCGCAGGTCCATCTCCTCCATGGCGATGCAGGCCTGGACCACGGTCTCCACCGCGTTGAGCCCGACGATGGTGCGCACCATCTCGATGAGCGGCTGGCCGTTGGGGCCGTCGAGAAAGTCGGCGCCCACGGCCTGTGTCACCACGTGATCCGCGAACTCCGGGCCGCAGCCCCAGGTCTGTGCCATATGGCGCCAGGTGCGGAACATGATCCGGCGCATCGTGTCGCACTTCGCGAATGCGCAGTCGCTGACCACGCCGATGCAGCGGTCCGGGTGCTTCGCCGCGAACTTGAGCGCGATCATGCCGCCGGCCGACGTGCCCATCACATGCGCCCGCTCGATCTGAAGCTCGTCGAGCAGCGCAGCCAGATCGTCCGCCCAGATGTCGAGGTCGTAGCGCATCAAGGGGCGGTCGGTTTGCCCGTAGCCGCGCTGGTCGTAGCTGATGAGCTGGAACGACTCGGCGAGCCCCTCCCACACCATCGCGAAGTTCTGGCGCCCGAAGAGCGAGCCGCCGATCAGCGCCAGCGGGTCGCCTTTTCCCATCAGCTCGTAGTAAATATTGATCCCGTTGGCCATGACCTTGGGCATGACGAAATCCTCCCCTTCACCCGTCCCCATCATCAGGGGCTCGGCTGCATGATGGACCGAGAGCGCCGATGAACCTAGCGTCGGAATGGAAGGAGGCGGCGCGGCCTCCGCTCCCTGCGGACGAGGCGGCGCTCGCGCTCTGCTGGGAACGCTGGCGCGACAACGCGGCGCGGAGCGAGAACGACGCCCTCATCGCCTTCGCCGAGGCGTGCGAGGGCGATGCCACCGCCAATGCGCTGCTCGCCGCGCTCTTCGGCAACAGCCGTTACCTCAGCCATTGCCTGACCGCAGACCAGGAATTCGCGCGTGTGCTGATCGAGCAGGGGCCCGATGCCGCCTACGCCGCCGCCCGCGAGCTGGCAGCGGATTCGAGCGTCCTCGGCGACGAATCGCGGCAGCAGGTAATGAAGCGCCTCCGCGTGGCGAAGCGCCGCGCCAGCCTCGCCATCGGCATGGCCGACATCGTCTCGGTGTGGCCGCTGGAGCGGGTGACCGGGGCGCTCTCCGACATCGCCTCGGTCACGCTGAGCGCCGTCTGCGCCCACCTGCTCCGGAACCTGCACGATCGGGGGAAACTCGCCCTGCCCGACCCGGAGGCGCCCGAGCAAGGCTCCGGGCTCATCATCCTCGGTATGGGCAAGCTCGGCGCGGGCGAGCTCAACTACTCGAGCGACGTCGACATCATCGTTCTCTTCGACGAGGACATCGCCTCCGACCCGAACGGCGACGGCTTGCAGCAGATCTTCGCCCGCCTCGCCCGCCATCTGGTCACGATCATGGACGAGCGGACGGCCGACGGTTACGTCTTCCGCACCGATCTCCGGCTTCGCCCCGACCCCGCGTCGACCGCCGCGGCTCTCTCGGTCCGTGCCGCCGAGGCCTATTACGCGACCACCGGGGAGAACTGGGAGCGGGCGGCCATGATCAAGGCGAAGCCCGTGGCCGGCGACATCGAGGCCGGGAACGGCTTCCTGGAGAAGCTTCAACCCTTCATCTGGCGCCGTCACCTCGACTTCGCCGCGATCCAGAACATTCGCGCGATCAAGCGCCAGATCGACGCCCACCGCGGCGGCGGCGAGGTCGCCGTCGCCGGGCACAACATCAAGCTCGGGCGCGGCGGCATCCGCGAGATCGAGTTCCTCGCGCAGACCCAGCAGCTCATCTGGGGCGGCCGCGATCCGACGCTGCGTGTGCGCGGCACGCGGGAGGCCTTCGACGGGCTCGTCATTGCCGGCCATGTGCGACGCCAGGCAGTGGACGAGCTGATGGAGGCCTACACCTTCCACCGCACCGTCGAGCACCGGCTGCAGATGGCGGACGACCGCCAGACCCACAGCATGCCCGACGACGACGAGGGCGTGGCGCAGGTCGCCACCTTCCTCGGCTTCGATACGGTCGAGGCGTTCTCCGATGTGCTCCTCGGACACCTGCGGACGGTGGAGCGCCACTACACCTCCCTTTTCGAAGAGGAGCCGGCGCTTACGACGGAAGGCACCCTCGATGTCAGCGCCGGGGGCGACGGCGATGCCACGCTTGAGACCCTCGCGGCCATGGGCTACGCGCATCCAGAGCGTGCGTTCGAGACGCTGCGGGCGTGGCACGAGGGCCGCTACCGCGCCGCGCGCAGCGACGAAGCGCGCGAGAGGCTGGTCGAGCTGTTGCCGACAGTCCTCGACGTCTTCGCCGCCTGGCCTGACCCCGATTCGGCGCTCGCGCTCTTCGACGGCTTCCTCGCCCGCCTGCCGGCAGGCTCGCACCTCTTTTCCATGTTCCAGGCACACCCCGAGCTCTTCGACCTGATCACCGAGATCATGGGCTCGGCGCCCCGCCTCGCGAACTGGCTGGAACACCGGCCGGCGCTGCTCGACAGCGTGCTCAGTCGGGAATTCTCCGACCTGGACGTGCCAGACGCCGACGACCTGGGGCCCGAGCTCGCGACACTGGCACGCCGGGGGCTCGTGCGCGTGTTCTACCAGCGCGAGTTCGGCGCGGTGGAAATGAAGGCGGAACTGTCCGACGTGGCCCTACGCGCGCGGGATCTGCAGGACTTTCTCGACGCGGAGAGGCGCTGGGCCAACGACAAGATCTTCCACATCGGCGTGCACATGCTGCGCGGGCTTCTCTTCCCGGTTGAGGCCGCAATCCCGCTCTCCGATATCGCAGACGCCTGCCTCGGCGCCGCGCTTCCGGTCGTCGCGAAGGCCTTTGCCGCCACGCACGGCAACTTTCCCGGCGGCCGCTTTGCGGTGGTCGCGGTCGGCCGCCTCGGCAGCCGCCAGATGACGGTGACATCGCCGCTCGACCTCATCCTCGTCTACGACCACCCGCCGAACGCCGTGGAATCCGACGGGCGGAAGGCTCTGAGGCCCGATCGCTATTACGGGCAACTGAGCCGGCGCTTCATCGCCGCGATCCGGGCGGCGACGGCGGAGGGCACGCTCTACGACATGGACATGCGCCCGCGCCCCTCCGGCAACGCCGGGCCGATCGTCACTTCGCTCGCATCCATCGTGGAGCACTTCGAGGCCGACGTTCCGGCCTGGCAGCACCAGGCGCTCACCCGCGCGCGCGTGGTCTGGGCGGAGGGCGACCTCGGCGACCGGTTCGAGGAGGCGCGCCGGTCCATCCTCAGGCAGGAGCGCTCACGCGAAGACCTGGCCGCCCAGCTCGCCCGCCTGCGCGAGGAGAGACGCGACGACGACCCCGGCGAGGAGATCTGGGCGATCGAGCAGAAGCGGGGCGGCCTGATCGACGTCGAGTACATCGCACAGTACCTGCAGCTTCTGCATGCGGCGGAGACCGAGGACATTCTCGCCGGCGATTCGGTCTCCGTCTTCGAGGCTGCGGCCAGCCACGGCTTGATCGAGGCGGAGACGGCGCGGGAGCTCGCCGATGCGGCAACGCTCTGGCACAACCTGCACGGCATCCTCAGCCTGACGGTGGAGGAACGCTTCGTCGAAGCAACGGCGCCGCCGGCACTGCTCGCGGTGATCGAGCGTGCCTGCGACGTGAGCGATATCGATTCGCTCAAGGAGACGATGCGCGAGACGACGGCCCGCACGGCGAGCCACTACGATCGCCTGCTGGAGAACGGCGCGGCCTGACCCGCACCGCCCATTCTGACGCTAGAATCGGTCCGGGGAGAGGCCCGCCATGTCGATCCCGGGCTCCCGGCCCGAGACGATGTCGGCGATGATACGGCCGGAGCCCGACGAATAGGTCCACCCGGTGCTGCCGTGGCCGGTGTCCAGGTAAAGCCCCGGAACCCGAGTCTTGCCGATGATGGGCAGGCAGTCCGGCGTCATCGGCCTGAAGCCGATCCAGCGCTCGGCCTTGGTCCGGTCGCCGCAGCTCGGGAACACCGCCATCGCCGCGTCCAGCGTCGCCGTCGCCCGGTCGGGGCGGATGGTGGCGTTGTGACCATCGAGCTCGGCCGTGCCGGCGCAGCGCAGCCGGTCGCCAAGCCGGCTCATCACGATGCGCCGGTGGCCGTCGTGGATGGCGCGGGTGGGCGCGCCGTTGTAGCCGGCGGTGGGGATGGTCACCGAATAACCCTTGAGAGGATAGATCGGCACCCGGATACCGAGGCGCTTGAGAAAGGCTGCGCTGTAGCTCGCGAGGCTCATCACCACAGCGTCGGCCTCGATGGCGCCCTTGTCGGTCTCCGCGCCCGTCACACGCCGGCGGTCGCCGGTCAGCCGCCGCACCGTCTCGCCATAGCGGAAGGTCACGCCGTTCGCGGCCGCGGCTGCGGCGAGCCCCGCCGTGAACTTGTGCGCATCGCCCGATTCGTCGTTCGCGAAAAAGATGGCGCCTGCGAACTGGTCCGCCGTCTGCTGCAGCGCGGGCTCGGCCTCCAGCATCTGGTCGCGGTCGAGGCGCTCGGGATGGAAGCGGGTGTCCGCCATCCGCGTCTCGTACTCGTAGGACGCATCCAGCGAGGCAGAGTCGCGGTAGAGGTGGACAACCCCCTCGGCACGCTGGTCGTAGGCGATCCCCTCCTTCTCACGCAGCGCCTTGAGGCAGTCGTAGCTGTACGAGGAAAGTCTGAGCGAGACTTGTTGGGAGCGCTCGAATTGTGCCCGCGTGCAGTGGCGCAGGAAGCTCACCGCCCAGCGCCACTGAGCGAGGTCGGGGCGGAGGCGGAACAGATAGGGCGCATCCTCGCGCCCGAACCACTTGATCAGCATGCGAGGCACTTCGGGGTGCGCCCACGGCCGGGAGCTGTAGGCGCCGACGATGCCGCCGTTGGCGAAGCTGGTCTCCAGGCCGGCGCCGGCCTGGCGCTCCACCACGGTGACCTCGTGGCCGGCCTCGTTGAGGAAGTAGGCGGCCGCGGTGCCGACCACTCCGGCGCCAAGCACCAGGACGCGCATTGCCGGGCCCCGGCTGCCGGCGCCTGCCGGTCGCGCTCTACTCGATCTCCACCGCGAGCTGGCCCACGTCCACGGCGTCCTCCTCCTTGACGTGGAGCTTCTTGACCGTGCCGTCGCTTTCGGCGTCGTGGGGCACCTCGGTCTTCATCACTTCGAGGATGAACAGCGTGTCGC
>JAPPHR010000109.1 GCA_028820995.1 Rhodospirillales bacterium | reverse complement strand
AGAACCAGCCAATATCAACTACTTACGCGATTCAACCGTCGAAGTCAGGAATCCACAAGTGAGCGGCCTCTTCAACGTCGGCACCGGCACGGCACGGCGGTTCTCCGACCTGGCGCGTGCGCTCTTCGCCGCGCTCGGGCAAGCTCCGCTGATCGAGTACGTGGAGATGCCCGAGTCGATGCGTGCGCATTACCAATATTTCACGGAGGCGCGGATGGAACGCCTCCGGCGCGCGGGTTACGGTGCGCCCTTCACGGCCATCGAGGAGGGCGTGGGCATCTACGTGCGCGACTATCTGAGGAGGGACGACCCCTACCGATGACCTTCGCCCTCGCCTTCCCCGCCATCGATCCGGTGGCCGTCGAGATCGGCCCCGTCGCCATCCGCTGGTACGCGCTCTCCTACGTCGTCGGCCTGCTGTTGGGCTGGCAATACGTCCGCTACCTCGCAGACAAGTGCATCGACGGGCTGACGAAGCGCCACGCCGACGACCTGCTGGTGTTCGGCACCCTCGGCGTCGTCGTGGGCGGAAGGCTCGGCTACGTTTTGTTCTACCAGCCGGGTTACTACCTCTCCAATCCCGCGGAAATATTCGTGGTCTGGCAGGGCGGGATGTCCTTTCACGGGGGCGCCTTGGGCGTGCTGATCGTCGTAGTCCTCTACGCCCGTCTGATGAAGCTCAACCTGCTCTCCGTTGCCGATGCAGTCTGCGCGCAGGTGCCGATCGGGCTCTTCCTCGGCCGCATGGCGAACTTCGTCAACGGCGAGCTGTACGGCCGGGTCAGCGATGTCTCATGGGCGATGGTGTTCCCGCACGGCGGGCCCGAGCCACGCCACCCGAGTCAGATCTATGAAGCGGTGCTGGAGGGCATCGTCCTGTTCGCGCTGCTCGCCGTCGCGGCGCACACGAAGCGGATCGCGCAGCGGCCTGGTACGATCGCCGGGCTCTTCTGGGCCGGTTACGGCGTGGCCCGGATCATCGCCGAGCTGTTCCGCGAGCCGGATGCCTTCCTCGGCTTCATCCTGCCCGGGATCACCATGGGGCAGCTGCTCTCGCTCCCGATGATCGTGATCGGGCTCTTCCTCATCCTCCGCATCCCGCCGGTGCCGCGGGCGGGTGGACGGGCGGAATCGTGACGGCTCTGGCGGACGAGATTCGGGAGCGGATTCGGCGGGACGGGCCGCTCAGCGTCGCCGCCTACATGGAGCTCTGCCTGTCTCACCCGGTACATGGCTACTACCGCCGCGGCCAGCCCGTCGGCGCCGCCGGCGACTTCATCACCGCCCCGGAGGTGAGCCAGATGTTCGGCGAGCTGATCGGCCTCTGGTGCGCGGCGGTATGGCAATCCATGGGCCGGCCGCAGAGTGTGCGACTCGTCGAGCTTGGCCCCGGCCGCGGCACGCTCCTGGCCGATGCGCTGCGTGCCGCTGAGGCAGTGCCGGCCTTCCGCGATGCCATTGAAGTGCACTTGGTCGAGTCGAGCGAGACTCTGCGCGCCGAGCAGTCCGCTCGCCTCGGCCACGCGCAGCCGACCTGGCACGAGAGCTTCGAGACCGTGCCGCCCGGTCCCGTGCTGGTCGTCGCCAACGAGTTCTTCGACGCCCTGCCGATCCGGCAATTCGAGCGGATCGGCGACGACTGGCGGGAACGCGTCGTCACGCTCGCCCCGTCGTCGGGAGCACTCCATTTTGCCGCTGCCGCTGCCGCTGCACCGTGCAGCGAGGAGTCATGCCTGGGCGTGGCGCCCGCCGGCGCCATCGTCGAGCAAGCACCGGCGCGGGAGGCGTTGGCAGCGACGCTCGGTGCGCGGGTTGCAGCCGACGGCGGTGCGGCACTCATCGTCGACTACGGGCACGACCGGCAGGGCACCGGCGATACGCTGCAGGCCGTGAAGCGGCACCGCCGCCACGGCGTGCTGGACGATCCCGGCGACGCCGACCTGACGGCCCATGTGGATTTCTTCGCGTTGGCGGCGGCGGCGCGGCAGGCGGGCGCCGCCGCGTTCGGCCCGGTACCTCAAGGGGAATTCCTTCAGGCATTGGGGATCGAGGCGCGGGCGGCCCGGCTGCGCCGGAACGCAAGCGCGGAACAACGGGAGGCCATCGACAGCGCGCTCCGGCGCCTCATCAAGCCGGACCAGATGGGCATGCTCTTCAAGGCGCTGGCGATCGCCCACCCGGCGCTCGGCCCGCCGCCCGGCTTCGAGCACCTGGAGCAGGCAGCGGCGCCGTGATCCAGCCCATCTCTCACGCGCTCCTGGAGGACCCGAGCGGGCGCGTCCGCCACGGCTTCTTCGGCCGCGTGGGCGGCGTTAGCAATGGGCTCTACCGCTCGCTCAACTGCGGGTACGGCTCGGGCGACGATCCCGAGGCGGTCGCCGAGAACCGCGCGCGAGCCACCGCCGCGTGTGGCGTTCTGTCGGCTGCCCTCTGCACCGCCTACCAGGTGCACAGTGCCGAAGCGCTCGTCGTGACGGCGACCTGGCCGCGGGACGAGGCGCCCCGGGTCGACGCCATGGCGACGGCGACTCCCGGCCTCGCGCTCGCGATCCTCACGGCGGACTGCGTGCCGGTGCTGCTGGCGGATCGCGAGACCGGCGTGATCGGCGCGGCCCATGCCGGCTGGCGCGGCGCGCTGAACGGCGTGCTGGAGGCTGCGGTCGAGGCGATGCTCGGCCTGGGCGCTCGGGCAAGAGAAATCCAGGCGGTAATCGGCCCCGCCATCGGCGCGGAGTCCTACGAGGTCGGACCCGAGTTCCCCGCGCCATTCCTGGCCCGCAATCATCAGGACGAAGACCTCTTTGCGCCGGCCCGGCGGGAGGGGCACTTCCTCTTCGACATCACGGGCTACGTCGCCCGCCGCCTGCATGGCCTCGGCCTTGGGGCGGTGGCGGCGACCGGCGGCGATACCTGCGCCGAGGCCGAACGCTTCTTCAGTTACCGCCGAAGCGTCCACCGCAGCGAGCCCGATTACGGACGCAATATTTCCATCGTGGCGTTAGCGTGACATGCCCTACGTCATCATCTTCGGCGTGCTTCTGTTCGTGGGGCTGGTGGCGAGCTGCGTTCTGACGATGTCAGGGCCATGAAACAGCCTGCAAGCATGTCCGCTGCGCGGCGACCGGCGGCGTTATCTTGCGTGCTGGCCGTCACCCTGTGCGCGGCACTTGCGGCCTGCAGCGACCTGCCGCGGCCCTTCCAGCCGGCCGAGAAGAGCTTTCAGGCATGGTCGGCGCCGGGAGACATCGCCTGGGGGAGCATCCTGGTGCCCCCCATCGCGGGCTTGCCCGCACCCGTTTCGGCAGCGCTGACGGACGAGGTGGTGGAGGCATTGCAGGTGCGCGAGGTGCCGGCAAGCGCCCACACCGGCGGGCGCGGCAGCATCGTTCTGGCAGGGCAGGTCTCGGCCGTGACGCGCAAGCTGAGGTGGACGCTGCTGACGCCCGACGGGGAGACCGCGCTCCGCTTCGAGGAACCGCTGCCCGATGCGGCGCGGATCGGCGACTCGGCACCCGACCTGGCTGCAATCGCCGCACGGGCGGCGCGGCGAATCACTGCCGCTCTGGAGCCGCCGGAGATCGAGAAGGACGTCGCGCGATCTGCGGCGCCCGTGGTGCTCGAAGGCGTCCGCGGCGCGCCGGGGGACGGCGGGATCGCGCTCGCCCGTGCCATGCGGCACTCCCTCGCCCGCATCGGCATCGCGGTCGCCGACGAAAAGGACGAGGCGACCCGCCTGATCTCGGGCCGGGTCTCTGTGCTTCAAGATCAGCCTGAAACGGACGATGCAGCCGTGACAATTGCCTGGGACGTGCTGCGGCCGGACGGCACGAGGCTCGGCACCGTCAGCCAGAGCAACCGCGTGTCGCTGGAGCAGCTGACCGGCGCCTGGGGCGCGTTGGCGCCGATCGTGGCGCGCGCCGGCGCGCCGGGCATTGCGCAGTTGCTCGCGCAGACCGAGACACCTCGGTTCGCCGAGGCGCCTCGGCGCAGGACGCCCGTGGCGCCGCCGATCCATACGCCGGCCGAAGCATCGCCCGCGCCGCCTCAACCGCCAACCGAGGCCTCGCTCCCGACATCGACTGCGCAACCCATCGATCCGCCCATCGCGCTCGCGGTCGAAGCACGGCCTGCGCGCCCCACGCCGACGATCGAAGCACGCGCGACGCCGCCCGAACCAGCCGCCGAAGCGCCGCCCACACCGCTCTTCAGGCCGCTGCCCGTGCCGCCGTCGAAGCCCCGTCCCGAGGCGCCCATCGCGGTCACGATCATGGTCTCCGTCATGGTTCAGTAACGCCGTTTACAGGGCAGGATCGGATTGATACAGTCCGCCCGCCTTCGGGGCCTGAGACGCGGCCCGGCAGGCGTCATCCCGTCGCATATTCCAGGGAACCGTCATCGATGAAGCTCGTTGCCGGGAACAGCAACCGGCCGCTGGCTGAGGCGATTGCGTCGGCGCTGGGCACCGCGCTGACGCGCACCTCGATTCGCCGCTTCGCCGATTCCGAGATCTTCGTCGAGATCCTCGACAACGTGCGCGGCGAGGATGTCTTCCTGATCCAGTCGACATCGACGCCGACCAACGACAACCTGATGGAGTTGCTGGTCTGCCTCGATGCCCTGAAGCGCGCCTCGGCCCAGCGGGTGACGGCGGTGATGCCCTACTTCGGCTACGCCCGGCAGGACCGCAAGTCCGCACCGCGCACGCCGATCTCCGCCAAGCTCGTCGCCAACCTGATCCAGGCGAGCGGCGCCAACCGCATTCTCACCCTCGACCTGCACGCCGGCCAGATCCAGGGCTTCTTCGACATTCCCGTGGACAACCTCTACGCGGTGCCGGTGATGTCCGAAGACATCAGGCGGAACTACAACAACGACACGCTGATGTTCGTCTCGCCCGACGTGGGCGGCGTGCTGCGCGCACGCGCCATGGCCAAACGCTTCAACGCCGACCTCTCCATCGTCGACAAGAGGCGCGAGCAGGCGGGCCAGTCGGAAGTCATGAACATCATCGGCGATGTCGAGGATCGCCGTTGCATCATCGTGGACGACATCGTCGATTCGGCTGGAACGCTCTGCAACGCGGCGGCAGCTCTTCGGGAAGCGGGCGCGACCGCCGTTCACGCCTATGTCTCGCACGCGGTGCTTTCGGGCGACGCGGCGGCGCGGGTTTCGTCATCGGCGCTCGAATCGCTGGTGGTGACCGACAGCATCCAGACCACTGACGCCGTCGAGAAAGCGGAAAATATCCGCGTGCTCACGATTGCGCCGCTGATGGCCGAATCGATCCTCCGCATCAGTTCGGAGACCTCCGTCTCGAGCCTCTTCGACTGAGGCGCGAGCAGCATACCGGGGAAGCAGAACCATGAGTGACGACGCAATGATCGAGGCATTGCCGCGCGAGCCGCGCGGCAAGGGGGGCGCAAGGGCGCTCAGGCGCGAAGGCCGCACGCCGGCCATCGTCTACGGCGGCGAGGGCGAGCCGCTCTCCGTCTCGCTCGACTACAACGTGCTGGAGCGCGAGCTCGGCCGGCGCGGCTTCTTCGCCCGCCTCTACGACCTCAAGGTCAACGGCGACGTGATTCGCGTCTTGCCCCGTGACGTTCAGGTCCATCCGGTCACCGATGCGCCGATCCACGTCGACTTCATCCGCTACGTCGCCGGCGCGACGCTAGCGGTCTCGGTCGGGGTCCGCTTCGACGGCCAGGAGGAATGCGAGGGCCTGAAGCGCGGCGGCGTGCTCAACATCGTCCGCCACGAGGTCGAGCTCCTCTGCCCGTTGGAGGCGATCCCCGAGTTTCTCGTGGCAAACGTGGCCGGATGCGAGATCGGCGACAGCATCCACATCAGCCACATCGACCTGCCGGAAGGCGTCACGCCCACCATCACCGATCGCGACTTCACCGTCGCCACCATCGCCGCGCCCACGATCATCGTCGAGCCCGTCGAGGAGGAGGAAGGCGAAGAGGGCGAGGAATTGGAAGACGGCGAAGAGGCACCGGAGGGCGACGACGAAGCCGCCCCGGCGAGCGACGGCGAGGAATCCTAAGACGGCCCTCTTCCGCCGCTCTCGCGCCGCCCAGGCGGGCGCCCCTGCGCGACTGCTGGTCGGGCTCGGCAATCCCGGCGCCGATGCGGCCCGGCATCGGCACAACATCGGCTTCATGGCGCTCGATGCGCTGGCGACGGCGCACGACTTCGGCACGTTCCGGCGGCGCACCCGCTTCCACGGCGAGATCGCCGAGGGCCGGGTGGGCGAGGACGCGGTGCTCGCGCTCAAGCCGCAGACCTACATGAACGAATCGGGCCGCGCCGTCGGCGCCGCCATGCGCTTTCACCGGCTCGCGCCGGACGCCGTCATCGTCCTGCACGACGAAGTCGACCTCGCCGCCGGCAAGGTGCGCGCGAAGTGCGGCGGCGGGGTCGCCGGCCACAACGGCCTGCGGAGCATCCGCGCCCATATCGGCGCCGACTTCTGGCGCGTGCGCATCGGCATCGGCCACCCCGGCGATCGCGACCGGATGACGGGCCACGTGCTCTCCAGCTTCGGCAAGTCGGACCGGGAATGGGTGGAGCCTGTTCTCGACGCCATCGTGGACGCCTTCCCGCTGATCGTGGCCGGCGACGCCAGCGCCTTCATGAGCCGGGTCGCGCTTCTCGCCCCGCCGCCGGGAAAGGAACCGGCACGGACAGGCGGCGTAGAGCCGCAAGAGCGCTAGCATGGGCTTCAGGTGCGGCATCGTGGGCCTGCCCAACGTGGGCAAGTCCACGCTCTTCAACGCACTGGTGGCGAGCGGCGCGGCGGAGGTCGGCAACTACCCGTTCTGCACTGTCGAACCCAACGTCGGGCGGGCGCCGGTGCCGGACCCGGCGCTCGGAGAGGTGGCGCGCCTCGCGGGCTCACGCAAGATCGTGCCGAGCGTGCTGGAGGTTGTCGACATCGCCGGCCTCGTCGCCGGCGCCAGCAAGGGCGAGAGGCTGGGCAACCGCTTCCTGGGTCACGTGCGCGAGGCCGACGCCCTCATCCACCTGGTCCGCTGCTTCGAGGACGATCAGGTCGCACACAGCTCCGGCGCGGTCGATCCCCTGCACGACATCGCGCTGATCGAGACCGAGCTCATGCTGGCAGACCTCGAAAGCCTGGAGCGTCAGCGCGAGGGAGCGGTCAAGCGCGCCCGCGGCGGGGACGCGGAGGCGAAGGAACGCCTTGCTGCAATCGAGCCCGCGCTCGCCCTGCTAGAGGACGGACGCCCCGCGCGCCTGATGGACGCGGCCGACCCGAAGGCCAGGAGCGGCCTCGCCGCACTCAACCCGCTCAGCGCGAAGCCGGTGCTCTACGTCGGCAACGTCGACGAGGCGAGCGCGGCGACGGGCAACGCGATGAGCCGTGCCGTCGCCGACCATGCCGCCTCCACCGGCGCCGAGGTGGTCGTGATCTCGGCTGCCATCGAGGCGGAGATCGCCCTGCTGGAGAACGCCGAAGAGAAGACCGAGTTCCTCGAAGCGCTCGGGCTCGACGCGCCGGGCCTCGACCGCGTGATTCACGCCGGCCATCGCCTGCTCGGCCTGATCCGCTTCCTCACCGCCACCGAGACCGAGGCGCGGGCCTGGCCCATCCCCGCGGGCAGCACGGCAGTGGACGCCGCCGGGCGCATCCACACCGATTTCGCCCGCGGCTTCATCTGCGCCGAGACCATCGCCGCAGACGAGCTGATCGCGCTCGGCGGCGAGCAGGCCGCCCGCAGCGCAGGCCGCATGCGCCAGGAGGGGCGCTCCTACGTCGTGCGCGACGGCGACGTCATTCTGTTCCGCTTCAATGTGTAGGAGAGCGGCGGGCGGCGGCGAGTGGCGCAGTTATGCCCCGTCTGCTATGTGAGGTTCCGGCGCGCGGATCGGCGCCGAACGACTGAGGATCAGGGAGGCACCCACGATGGGCGCAGTTGTCCGGCTGACCGCGGACGATGGTCACGTTCTCAATACATACCGTGCTGCGCCCGACGGCGAGCCGCGCGCGGGCCTCGTGCTCGCGCAGGAGATCTTCGGGGTCAACGACCACATCAGAAGCGTGTGCGACGACTACGCGGCCCAGGGCTACCTCGTGCTGGCGCCATGCCTGTTCGACCGCAAGGAGCCGGGAATCGAGCTGGGCTACAGCGCCGAGACGGTCGACGAAGGCCGCGGGCTCAAGGCCGACATCGGCTGGGAAGGCCCGGTCATGGACATCAAGGCCGGAGTCGACGCGCTCGAAGGCGCACCCAAGATAGGCGTGGTCGGCTATTGCTGGGGCGGATCGCTCGCCTGGCTCGCGGCTTGCCGTCTGGAGATCGACGTGGCGGTCGGCTACTACGGCGGCCAGATCATCGAGTTCGTGGGCGAGACTCCCACCTGCCCGACAATGCTCCACTTCGGCACCGAGGATGCGGGCATCCCGATGGCGGACGTGGACGAGATCACGACCACCCACCCGGATGTCACGATCCACGTCTATCAGGGCGCCGGCCACGGCTTCAACTGCGACCGCCGCGCCGACTACCATCCGGACGCCGCTGCGCTGGCCCGCGACCGTTCGCTCGCCCACCTCGCCCGCCATATGGGCTAGCGCGAGTCCGTGGCCGACCCGACCACCCCGGTCCGCCTTGGCGTCATCGGCGGCAGCGGGCTCTACGAGATCGAGGGACTGAGCGAGACCGAACGGATCGACGTCCGCTCGCCCTTCGGAACTCCCTCCGATTCCCTCCTCTTCGGCCGCCTCGCGGGCACGGAGATGGTGTTCCTGCCGCGCCATGGCCGCGGCCACCCGCTGCCGCCAAGCGCGGTCGACTACCGCGCCAACATCGATGCGCTCAAGCGCGCAGGCGTGACAGACATCGTCTCGCTGAGCGCGGTGGGCAGCCTGCGCGAAGACATCGCACCCGGCGAATTCGTCCTGGTCGACCAGTTCATCGACCGCACCTTCGCGCGCGAGAAAAGCTTCTTTGGCGCCGGCCTTGCCGCCCACGTTTCCATGGCCGAGCCCGTGTGCCCGCGCCTCGGCGATCATCTGCTGGCGGCGGGCGAGAGCCTCGGCCTCCGCATCGTCCGCGGCGGCACGTACCTCGCGATGGAGGGGCCACAGTTCTCGACCGTCGCCGAATCGGAGCTGTATCGCCAATGGGGCTGCTCCGTGATCGGCATGACCAACATGCCGGAGGCCAAGCTCGCCCGCGAGGCGGAGATCTGCTACGCGACCGTCGCCATGGTCACCGACTACGACTGCTGGCACCCGGACCATGCCGCCGTCACGGTCGAGGCCATCGTGCGGACGTTGCAGGAGAACGCGGCCGCCGCCCGCCGCCTCGTGGCAACCCTGGCAGCGGCGCTCCCGGCCCGGCGCTCCCCCTGCCCTGCCGGCTGCGACCGGGCGCTGGAGAACGCGGTGATCACGGCGCCCGAGGCCCGCGACCCCGCGTTGGTGAAGCGCCTCGACGCCGTCGCCGGCCGCGTGCTGGGTTAGCGGTTCCTCTCGACCTCGACGCCGACACCGGCGGCGTCGGGATAGAGATCGAGCTTCTCGACCCGTACCCACACGCCGATCACGCGTTGGTTGGCGAGGCAGAGGTCGACGATTCGGTCGGCCAGCGTCTCCACCAGATTGATGTGGTCGGAGCGCGCGATGGCGCGAATGCCGTCCACGATGGCCTCGTAGGAGACGACGTTGGCGATGCTGTCCTCGATCGGTCCTTCGTCCCCCGTCACCTGCACCCGGACGTTGATGCGCACGCGCTGCTTGGCGTGGCGCTCGTGCTCGTGGACGCCGATGGAGCAGGACAGGACGAGATCGTGGATCAGCAGACAGCGCTTGGTCGCCGACGCTCGTGCCGGGGGGGGCGTGCTCATTCCAGGATCTGCTCCCCCTGCGGCATGGCCCAGCCGAGATGCTGGCCGCTGTCCAAGGCGATCATCTGCCCGGTGAGCGCACGCGACTTGAGGATGAATCTTACGCCGTCGGCGATGTCGGCAGGCGCGATGGCGCGCTTGAGCGGCGTCGCATCGTATTGAGCGGCGAAGTGTTCCGGGCTCTGGCGGGCGCTCGGCAGGGTCGGACCGGGCCCGATACCGTTGACCCGGATGCGAGGGGCGAGCGCCAGCGCTGCCGTTTGCGTGAGCGTCCAGAGCCCCGCCTTGCTAAGGGTGTAGGACACGAAGTGCGGCGTCAGGCTCCAGACGCGCTGGTCGAGCATGTTGACGATGCAGCCCTCGGCATCGCCCGGCAATGCCGCCGCGAACCTCTGCATCAGCACGAAGGGCGCGCGCAGGTTGACCTCCATGTGGAGATCCCAGCTCGCGCGGTCCGCGCTTTGCAGGTCGTCGTGCTCGAAGGGCGAGGCGTTGTTGACGAGGCAGCCGAGGGGCCCGAGCGCGTCCGTCGCGCGTGCCACCAGGGTCTCGACCTCGGCCTCGACGGCGAGATCGGCCTTGAGCGCCACCGCGCGCCCGCCCGCGCTCTCGATGCCCGCGACGACGTCTGCGGCGGCATCGCCCGACTCGCGATGATGCACCGCGACCGCCCAGCCGTCCCGCGCCAGCGCCTCGGCAATGGTGCGGCCGATACGCACCGCAGCGCCGGTGACCAGGGCCGCCCGCGGCATTGCGTCCATGGCGCCAGAGTGAGTGTCGGAAGCAGCCATCGATGGCCGGGCTAGTTGCCCGCCTCCCGCCGCCGCGCTTCCTGCTCGTAATAGCGGAAGACCATGTCGGTCAGCGTGACGAAGCCCACCGCCTCGTTTCCGTCGACCACCACGCCGCGTGACAGGCCGAAGCGGCCGAGCAGCCGGATTGCGTACTTGATTTCCATGTCTGCGCTGATGGTAAGCACCGGCTTGGACATGATTTCGTAAATGTTCACGCGGTCGGGCGAGCGGTTGTCCGCAATCACCTTGTTGGCGATGTCGGAGACCACGACCATGCCGTACTCGTCGCCGGGCCGGCGGCGCTCGACCACCAGCGAGTACACGTCGTTCTCGCGCATGAGCTCCAGGGCCTCGTGAACCGTGGACATGCCGTCGATAGGTGCCGGCATGGGCGACATGACGGCACGCACGGTGTTGTATCTGATCTCTTTCGCGGCCGTCGCCGTGCTCGCCTTCGTGCTCATATCTGGTCCTCGATCTCGTGCTTGATCTCGGCGATCTGGTGCGAAAGACCGATCGCGTCTTCGATGGCGATCTGGAACGCGATCCCGGTTCCCGATTTCTCCTCGAAGGCCCCGGCCGTCGCAATGCCTTCCAGAACAGTCCGGCTCATGTGTTCTTCGACCAGGAACATCACGATGTCCCGCTGGCCCGTCAGCCTCAAGCCGAGAAACGTCTTCCCCGGCTCGAGCCCTTCGCCGCGGCAACCCGTGATGATTGTAGCACCGGTCGCACCGGCGCTGCGGCCGGCAGAGAGAACCGCTTCGGTCTCGCCGGAGTCCACAAGCGCCATGATGAGCTTGAAACGCATCGTTCAGGTTCCTTTCAGGGATGAACGGCGCCTGCGCAGGGCGGCGAGCGCCGACGAAAGCTGGGCAAAACCCAGCACCGCGATAACGGCAAAAACGCATGCAAAGGCGATGAGGCCGAAGCCGTCGAGCAATGCGCTGCGGCCTGGCACGTTGACGGCGAGGCCGAGGCCGAGGGCTGCGACCAGCGGCACGGTCACGGTCGACGACGTGACGCCTCCGGAATCGTAGGCGAGCGCGATGATGGTGCGCGAGGCGAATATCGTCAGCAGAATCACGATCGCGTAGGAAACCATGAACAGGTAGTGGAGCGGCACCCCCGTGACGACACGGACGGTCCCGAGCCCGACGCCGACGGCAACGCCCACGGCAACCGCGATCCGCAAGCCCCAGGGCCTGATCGTCCCGCCGGAGACCGTGCCGGCCTTGCGGGCGACGGCCATGAGCGAGGGCTCCGCGATGGTGGTGCCGAAGCCGATCGCTGCGGCGAAGGCGTAGATCCAGCCGTAGTCGAGCCAGTGCGCGGTTGCGCCCTCGGCGAGGCCGAGGAAGGCCGGATCGGTCAGCTGGGCCGCCATCGTCTTGCCGAGGGGGAAGAGCGCCTCCTCCAGCCCGATGAGGAACAGCACCAGCCCGACGACGACATAGACGAAGCCGACGGCCACCCGGCCGAGGTTCGCCGGGCGCCGGCGCAGCACGACGATCTGGAAGAACAGCACGATGACCAATAGCGGCACGATGTCGCGCACCGTATCGAGGCCGACCGAGGGCAAGACGATAAGAATATCTACCATCTCCTACCTCCGAACCCGGTGCCGCACGGCTGCATCAGCGGTAAGCACGACGGCGGCCGCGCCCGCGTGCGGTTGCAAGCACCGATGAGAGCTGGGCGTAGCCCAGCACCGCGATGATGGGAAAGACGCTGGCAAAGGCGATGAGGCCGAAGCCGTCGATCAACGGGCTCCGGCCGGGCACATTGGCGGCGAGTCCGACGCCGACCGCAACGCCGATGGCGACCGCGATGCGCAAGCCCCAGGGCTTGATCGTTCCGCCGGAGACGCCGCCGGCCTTCTCGGCAACGGCCAGGAGCGCGGGCTCCGCGATGGTGGTGCCGAAGCCGATCGCCGCGGCGAAGGCGTAGATCCAGCCGTAGTCGAGCCAGTGCGCGGTTGCGCCCTCGGCGAGGCCGAGGAAGGCCGGGTCGGTCAGCTGCGCCGCCATGGTCTTGCCAAGGGGGAAGAGCGCCTGCTCGAGCCCGACGAGGAACAGCGCGAGCCCGATCAGCGGGGCCTCGTCACGCACGGTGTCCAGGCCTGCGACGGTTATGCGGGAGAGCAGCTCCACGGCGCCGCCTCTCAGAACACCATGCCGAAGACGAGCACGAAGATGATGGGCGTCAGGCTCGCGTAGGCGATGAGTCCGAAGCCGTCGATCAGCGGGTTGCGCCCGCGGATCGCCGTGGCAAGGCCGACGCCGAGCGCCGTCACCATCGGCACGGTGATCGTGGACGTCGTGACCCCGCCGGAATCGTAGGCGATGCCCACGATCTCGTCCGGCGCGAGGAAGGTGAGGCCCACCGCGACGATGTAGCCGCCGATGATCCAGTAGTGGAGCGGCCAGCCCTTGAGGATGCGGAGCACGCCGAGCGTGATGCCGACGCCGACCGAGACCGCCACCGTGTAGCGCAGCCCGAGCGCATAGGTTTCCATGGCGCCGGCATCGGCGGCGATCACGCCGGCGTCGGCGGCAACGCGGGCGGCCTCAGCCGTGACGGCGATCAGCGCCGGCTCCGCGACCGTGGTGCCGAAGCCGAGCGCGAAGGCGAAGATGAGGAGCCAGACCAGGCTGCCCTTGTGCGCAAACCCCTGGGCCAGGCCCTCGCCCAGCGGGAAGAGGCCCATTTCCAGCCCCTTGATGAAGAGCGCGAGCCCCAGCATCACGAGCACGAGCCCGCCGACGATACCGCCGAGGTCGGGGAAGGGCTGGCGCAGGACGGCGACCTGGAAGACTGCGACCACCACGATGATCGGCGCCAGGTCGCGAAGCGTGCCCAGCACGAGGCCGACGAAGGAAAGGAGCCCTCCCGCCAGTCGATACCTCCTCAACTGGTCGAGTACGCGCTGCACTGAGCGACCGGCCTTGGTCACGGCATCGGCGGGCGCGATCATTGCGACTCGGGCTCCGATTCCATCGCCATATAAACACACGGTCTTGGCACACAAAGTCACCAGGCCGTTTACCCGGTCCGTGGTGCGGGCGGCGGAATCGAGATTGCAGCCTATTCCTGCTACGGTTGAGTGACGGCGCTCGTTGGGCGCAAGCAATCCAGGGGCGGACGGGCGCCGTAGCGGCGCAGGCAGTCGACCGCAGCAACGACCGGAATGGAGGATGAGCACGGTGGCAACGCACGCGGGCGCTGAGGCGAGCGCCGATATCCTCGCTTCGAACTCCGGTATCATCCAGGCCTACCGGGCGAAGACGCCGGCCTCTGCGGCGCTTGCGTCCGAAGCGAGGGACCTCCTGCCATCGGGCATCGTCCACGACGCGCGCCATGTGGAGCCCTACGGCATCTACGTCACGCGGGCCGAGGGTTCGCGCAAGTGGGACCGGGACGGCAACGAATACGTGGATTACGCGGGCGGCCACGGCGCCCTGCTGCTCGGCCACGGCAGGCCGGAGGTCGTAGCCGCCATCCAGGAGGCGCTGCCGGAAGGCACGCACCCGGGCGCCAACCACGAGGGCGAGGTGCGCTGGGCCCAGATCGTGCGCGAGCTGGTGCCGTGCGCCGAGCGCGTGCGCTTTACTTCCTCCGGCACCGAGGCGACCCACATGGCGCTCCGCCTCGCCCGCTCCCATACCGGCAAGAACAAGGTCGTGCGCTTCAAGGGCCACTTCCACGGCTGGCACGATCACATGACCTCCGGCTACACCTCGCACTTCGACGGCTCGCCGACGGCCGGCGTGCTGCCCGACCTCGCCGCCCAGGTGATCCTGCTGACGCCGGGCGACGAGGAGGCCGCGCGCGCCGCGTTCGAGGCCGACGACGACATCGCAGCCGCGATCCTGGAGCCGACCGGCGGCTCCTTCGGCCTCGTGCCCCACGCATTCGAGTTTCTCGGCTTCCTGCGGGAGCTGACGGCGAAGCACGGCGTCATTCTCATCTTCGATGAAGTGATCACCGGGTTCCGTGTCGCCCCCGGCGGGGCGCAGGGGTACTTCGGCGTGACGCCGGACATGAGCACCCACGCCAAGATCGTCGCCGGCGGCCTGCCGGGCGGTGCCGTGGCCGGGCGCAAGGAGATTCTCGACGACCTGGACTTCTATGCGACGAGGGAGAGCGGGCGCGAGAAGATCTTTCATCCGGGCACATTCAACGCCAACCCCGTCTCCGCCGCCGCCGGCACGGCCGCGCTCACCATCGTGCGGGATTCGGATGCCTGCGAGCGGGCATCGGCCTTCGGCGCGGAGCTTCGGGCCGCGCTCAACGGGGTGCTGGAGGACGAAGGCGTGCCGTGGTCGGTCTATGGCACCTTTTCCTCCTTCCACTTCTTCATGAACCCGCGCGGGCGCGCGATCCGGCCCGGCACCTTCGACCCGCTCGAGATCGACTACACCGAGCTCAAGGACCGCCCGCCGGCATTGGTGAACAAGATACGCCTCGGTCTGCTGGTCAACGGCGTGGACATCCAGGGCTGGCCCGGCGGCATGACGTCGGCCGCCAACACGGCGGACGACATTTCGCTCACCGCCGACGCGCTGCGCGAGACCATCCGCATGCTGCGCCGCGAGGGGGAACTCTAGCGGGACGGCCATCGCCGCCGGCGAGCCTCGGCGCGAGAGCGCACATGGACACGCTCGAGCGCTTCGCCGAGGCGAAGCTCGCCGCTCTCTCGGAGCGGCAGCTGCGTCGCAGCCTGCACGAGACCGCCCCCAGCGGTCCCGTTCGGGTCAAGCGGAACGGCCGCCCCCTCATCTCTTTCTGCAGCAACGACTACCTCAACCTGTCGCAGCACCCGGCAGTGAAGCGGGCGGCAGTGGAGGCCACGGAGTGCTGGGGCGCCGGCGCCGGCGCGTCGCGGCTGGTCACGGGCAACCACCCTCTCTTCGCCGAGCTGGAGCGCCGCCTGGCGCGCCTCAAGGGCACGGACGACGCCTGCGTCTTCGGCTCGGGCTATCTCGCCAATCTCGGGATCGTCCCGAGCCTCGTCGGCAAGGGCGACCTGATCCTCGCGGACGAGTTGAGCCACGCCTGCCTGCGCGCCGGCGCGGCGCTCTCCCGCTCGCGGGTCGAGATCTTCCGCCACAACGACCTCGACCATGTGAAGGCCCTGCTGGCCGCGCACCGCGCCGACCACGAGCGGGCGCTGCTGCTGACCGACGGCGTGTTCAGCATGGATGGAGACCTCGCGCCGGTGGCAGCGCTCGCCGAGACCGCTGCGGCCCACGACGCATGGCTGATGACCGACGACGCCCATGGGATCGGCGTGGTTGGCAGCGGGCGCGGATCGAGCTTCGTGGGCGGCACGAAGACCGACGTACCGTTACAGATGGGCACGCTGTCCAAGGCCGTGGGCAGCTATGGGGGCTATCTCTGCGCCTCGCAGGCGGTGATCGACCTGATCCGCACGCGGGCGCGGCCCTTCATCTATTCCACCGGCCTGCCGCCCGGCGTGGTGGCGGCCGGCATCGCGGCCCTCGACCTGATCGCGAACGACCCCGACCTGGTGGCCGCGCCGATGCGCAAGGCGGCGCTCTTCTGCGCCCGCCTCAATCTGCCGGCGCCGGAGAGCTGCATCGTGCCGATCCTGCTCGGCGCGCCGGAGCGCGCGCTCGCGGCCTCGCGGCTGCTGGAGGACGAGGGCTTTCTCGTCACCGCGATCAGGCCGCCGACGGTGCCGGAGGGCACGGCGCGTCTCCGCCTCACCTTCAGCGCGGGCCACGACGATGCCGACATCGCGTGGCTCGCCGATATCGTGCGGGAACGCATCCTGGCAGACGGCGAGGGATGAGCACCCTCTTCGTCACCGCCACGGGCACGGAAATCGGCAAGACCCTCGTGGCGGCGGCGCTCTGCCACGAGCTTCGCGCCGCCGGCCGGCGGGTGCGCGCGCTCAAGCCTGTGCTGAGCGGCTACGACCCGGCGACACTCGCCGACAGCGACCCCGGCGTCCTCCTCGCGAGCCTGGGCAAGCCGGTGACCGAGGAGGCGGTCGCCGCGATCACGCCCTGGCGCTTCGCCGCGCCGCTTTCGCCCGACATGGCGGCCGCCCGCGAGGGACGCCGCCTCGACCTGGCGGACATCCTCGCCTACTGCCGCGCCGCCGAGGGCGACCCGCTGCTGATCGAAGGCATCGGCGGCGCCATGGTGCCGCTCGACGAGCGGCACACCGTGCTCGACTGGATCGCGGAACTCGGCGCGCCTGCGCTGGTGGTGGCGGGCAGCTACCTCGGCACCATCAGCCACACGCTGACCACGCTTGCGGCCATGCGCGGGCGCGGCGTCCCCATCGCCGGGCTCGTCATCAGCGAGTCCCCGGAAAGCCCGGTGCCGCTCGCCGAGACGGCCGAGACCATCAACCGGCACGCCGGGCCACTGCCCACCGTTCTGCTGCCGCGCCTCCCCGCCGGCCCGGCACCTTGGCGCGCGGCGCCGCCGCTTGCCCCAACGCTGGGCCTCTTCGACGTCTAAGCGACAGTCAAGGGATTTGACTTTCCTCCAGCCGAATTAACCACTCCAGGTTCACGGACGCTCAGGCCGGACTACGAGTTGCAGCGCATATGATCCGTTATGTTCGAATTGCGATATGTTGTCATATCAATAATGGTTGACTGGCCTCATGGCGGGTGCGACCCTCAACGTTCGCGCGACGCTCTGTTTGGCCACATGCGGGGATTGCGGGGGAATGTCATGAGGCACTCGCGACAGCCCTCGCGTTGATCCGCGTCGGAAACCGGCCCTGATGCGACGCAGCCATACGGAGCCCCCGCACCAACAGGGCAGAAGCGGCATCCCCAAGAGCGCGCGCGCGGGCACTGCAGAGCCCAATTCGAGCGAGTTCCGAAGTAGCCAGCACTCACTTCGCTACGGACTCGGACTCTTGCTCGTCGCCTTGTGCGTCGGTCTCGCGGCGGCGCTGTTCCTCACGATGGGCACGGCGCGTGCCGAGGCATTGTTGTTGGGCGTCAACGCGGCGTTCTGACGCCGAAGTGTGCGACCTCAACGAGATGCACCGAAAAAGCTGAGTGATCCCGACTTCTACAAATTCCTTCCGAAATAGAAAACTTCGCTCTCTTGTTTTGATCGCTCATTCATTTCTTTCAAAGCAGAGTCGGACACAACGCCATAGCCCTCTCTATTCGTAAAGCAAAGTGTTGGCGAGATCGGCAGAATAATTTTACCGGAACTATTGTCGGGCACAATGAACTCTCCCACTCGACTCCTTACGATACCCCAAGAGCATCTTCGTAGTTCATCTCTGATACGACCCAAGTCTATCTGGATTCTTGCTCCGGTAAAATGACGACCGGGGATTCTGACTCGATCTCCATTGGCTTTGACGGACATGACATGATGCTTTTCCAACATTTCTCTCTGGTCACGAGAATAATCGTTCGATGGGGCCAGCACTCCCACCAACTCTTGATCCTCTAGAGGCTGTCTCTTCCAATACCATCGAAGATTCCACAACGAATACATGTCGGATACAACTCGTCGTTCAGTAGCGTTGAGCCGGCGAACCAAGGCGCCAGCTTCTATTCTGTTCGCAAGCTCTTGATATGCGTTCTCAATTTCCTGCATAAAGATCGACTCTGCCCGCTGATCCCAAGCCCTGCGAGCGCAAAAGATTGGGTCATTCGGCTTCAAAGAGACCGTTTTACCTTGCTCAATTAAGTGCACTTTAACCCGCCCAGTGTCATCACAGAAGCGCTCAATTGACCTTCTTGGAAAACAGTGCTGATGGATGGTCAATTGATGAGGATTGCCCTTTTGCGGCTTTTCATACTTCATTTTTGCCACCGACTAGAGAAACCGATTGGCGGCGGGGAAGCCGCGCGGCGCGGCGCGCCCGGCCTGGCCGCGCTTGCCGCGCCATGGGTCGAGCGCGGTCTCGGTGCGCACGCCGGTGCCCGAGCGCCAGCGCAGCCCCTC
>JAPPHR010000078.1 GCA_028820995.1 Rhodospirillales bacterium | reverse complement strand
AAACTACATCCGAAACGTCGGATACGGTTCCGTCTAAAACGGATACGCTCTAGCGCAGCATGTAGCGCTGGGCGAGCGGCAGCTCGTCCGCCGGCTCGCAGGTCGCAAGCTCGCCGTCGACCCGCACATCGAACGTCTCGGGATCGACCGTCACTTTGGGGCAGGCGCCGTTGTGCAGCATGTGGCCCTTGGCGAGCTTGCGCGTGCCCTGCACCGGCACGGTGCGGCACTCCAGCCCGAGCCTGCCGGCGACATCGGCCTCGGCCGCCGCCTGCGAGACGAAACTGAGGCTGAGCGCCTCCTTGGCCCGACCGAAGGCGCCCCATTGCGGACGCATCTTGAGCGGCTCGCAGGTCATCAGCGAGGCGGCGCTGTCACCCATCGCCGACCACACGATGAAGCCGCCCTTGATGATCAGCTCCGGCTTGATGCCGAAGAAGGCCGGCCGCCACAGCACCACGTCCGCGAGCTTGCCGGCTTCCAGAGAGCCGATGTGGCGGTCGATGCCGAAGGTGCGGGCGGCGTTGATGGTGTACTTCGCGATGTAGCGCTTGATTCGCTCGTTGTCGCCCTTGGCCGTCCGCTCCGACGCGAGCCGGCCGCGCTGGCCGCGCATCTTGGACGCAAGCTGCCAGGTGCGGCATATGACCTCGTTGATCCGCCCCATCCCCTGGCTGTCGGAGCCCAGCATCGAGATCGCGCCGATGTCGTGCAGCACGTCCTCGGCGGCGATGGTCTGCGCGCGAATCCTGCTCTCGGCAAAGGCCACGTCCTCGGGCACCGCCGGGTTCAGGTGGTGGCAGACCATGATCATGTCGAGGTGTTCGTCGAAGGTGTTCCGCGTGTAGGGATTGGTCGGATTGGTCGACGACGGCAGACAGTTCGGCTCGCCGGTGATGCGGATGATGTCGGGCGCGTGGCCGCCGCCGGCGCCTTCGGCGTGATACATGTGGATCGTGCGGCCCTTGATGGCGGCCAGCGTCTCCTCCAGGAAGCCGCTCTCGTTCAGCGTGTCGGTGTGGAGCTGGACCTGAAAGTCCATCTCGTCGGCGACGTCGAGGCAGGTATCGATCGCCGCCGGCATGGCGCCCCAGTCCTCGTGGATCTTGAGCCCCATGCAGCCGCCTGCGATCTGGTCCATCAGCGAGAGCGGCTTGGCCGAGTTGCCGCGCCCGAGGAAGCCGAAGTTGATCGGCCAGGACTCGGCCGCCTGCAGCATCTTGCCGACGTTCCAGGCGCCGCCGCAGTCGATGCCGACGGTGATCGGCCCGAGCGAGCCGCCCAGCATGGTCGTGATGCCGCTCGCGATCGCGTGCTGGCAGAGCTGGGCGCTGTCGAAATGCACGTGCACGTCGATGCCGCCCGGCGTCGCGATCAGCCCCTCGGCGTCCCGCACCGTGGTCGCGGCGCCGCAGAGAAGCTCCGGGTCCACCCCGTCCATCACCGCCGGGTTGCCGGCCTTGCCGACGCCCGCGATGAGGCCCTCCTTGATGCCGATGTCGCCCTTGACGACGCCCAGCACGGGATCGATGACGACGGCGTTGGAGACCAGCATGTCGAGCGAGCCCTGAGCGCTGTCGAGGCCCGCGACGAGGCCGATGCCGTCCCGCAGCGTCTTGCCGCCGCCGTGCAGGCACTCCTCGCCTGGCACGCCGTGGTCGTGCTCGATCTCTGCCAGTAGTTCGCTGTCCCCCAGGCGCACGCAATCACCGGTGGTGGGCCCGTAGAGCGCCGCGTAGTCCGCCCTGCTCATCCGTGCCATCGCTCAAGCCCCCCTGAAGCCGCGGGCGCGGGCACGGGCCAGCGCCTCCTGCTTGACGGTGTCCGAGCGCCGCGAGCCCTGGGTGAGGTCGTTGAGCCCCACCATCTCGCCGCTGCCGCCGAACTCGACGAGGGTGACCTCCTTCGTCTCCCCCGGCGCGAAGCGCACCGCCGTGCCGGCGGGGATGTCGAGGCGCATGCCGAAGGAAGCGGCGCGGTCGAAGTCGAGATGCCGGTTCACTTCGAAGAAGTGATAGTGGCTGCCGATCTGCACCGGCCGGTCGCCGGTGTTGGTGACGGCGACCGTAGCCATCGGCCGGCCGGCGTTGATCTCGATATCGCCTTCGGCCGGGATGATCTCGCCGGGCCGCACGCTTTCGTCCCGCGCCTTCTTGCCGGGGCGGATGGGATCGTGAACCGTCACCAGCTTGGTGCCGTCGGGGAAGGTGCCCTCCACCTGCAGCACCGGCATCATCTCGGCGACGCCGGGCATCACATCGTCGGTGGTGAGGATGGTGGCACCATACTCGATCAGCCCGGCCACCGAGCGCCCGTCGCGCGCACCTTCCAGAATCTCGTCGCTGATCAGCGCCACGGCCTCGGGGTGGTTGAGCGCGCAGCCCCGCGCGCGGCGGCGGCGCGCAAGCTCGGCGGCGGTGAAGATGGTGAGCCGCTCGGTCTCCGTCGGTGTCAGCAGCATCCTTGGCCACCCTGGTCAGTTGCTGAAGAGTCGAACCTCCGCTTGCTCGTGGCGGGCCGCCGCGACATCGGCGAACGGCGCGTAGGCGCGCACGTCGTCGAGGCCAGGCGCCGGCTGTGCCAGCAGCGCCGTCATCTGCGGCCTGAGCCCGCGCAGCATGATCTGCCCGTCGAGATGGCCGATCAAGCCGAGCCTGAGCGCCGCGCCCAGGATCATGGCGCAGAGCCCGTGCAGGCTCACCGCCTCGGCACGCGCGAGGTCGAGGCCCGCGCCGGCGAGCACCACCCCCTGCACCACGGCGAGATGGCCGTGCGCCTCGCCGGCGCGGAGCCGCGCGCGATAGGCCTGAGCGCCGGGAGTCTCCATGCGGGCGTGAACGCCGAGCAGCGCCGCGCCCCCCTTGCGCGAGCCCTCGCGCAGCTCACGCGGCAGCGTCATCGCCTCCTGCAGGGCATCGATCCCGGCGACCGCCGGCCAGTCCGGGCAGGCGCGGTGGGCGGCGGCAAAGAAGACACGCTCCGCCGTGGCCCAGCGGTCCGTCACCTGATCGGCGAGGAACTCTTCCAGCGAGGCCGCGTCCGCGACGATGCCGTCCGCGTGCAGCGTCTCCAGCCCGAGCGAGAACGACACCGCGCCGCTCGGGAAGAAGCTGTCCCCGAACTGCAGCGCCGCGAGATCGGCGCCCGCGCCGCTCTCAGCCTCCCTCATCGCGTTCTCCCGCCTGGCCCGCGCACACGTGGCGGTGTCTTGCTCTGCAGATCACCTTACCCGCCGCCGCTGGCGCGGCCAAAGCCTGTTGTCACAGCCCACCGCCACGGTCATGGTCCCACCCGCGACCAAGGGCAAGAGCGGGAGGCGACGATGGCGGCGGAAGAGCAGTACGACGTCCTCTTCACGGGCGGTACGGTGATCGACGGCACGGGCGCCGCGCGCCAACGCGCCGATGTCGCGGTCTCGGGCGACCGCATCGCCGCCCTGGGCGATCTGGCGAGGGCGCAGGCCGCGCGCACCATCGATGCCACCGGGCGCATCGTCTCGCCGGGCTTCATCGACGCCCACACCCACGACGACAACCTGCTTCTGGTCGACCCCGACGTGACGCCCAAGACGAGTCAGGGCGTCACCACGGTGATCGCCGGCAACTGCGGGGTGAGCCTCGCGCCGCTGAGCCCTGGTCGCCCGGTGCCGCCGCCGCTCGACCTGCTCGGCCCGCCTGCCGACTTCCGCTATCCCCGCTTCGCCGACTACGTGGCCCAGCTTGACGAAACGCCCCCTGCGGCCAACGCTGGCCTCCTGGTCGGCCACTCGGCGCTCCGCCTCGACACCATGGACGACGTCGACCGCCCGGCCACGGCCGGCGAGATCGACGCCATGCGCGAGCGCTTGGCCGAGGGGATGGAGGCAGGCGCCCTGGGTTTCAGCACCGGGCTCATCTACGGCCCCAACAAGGCGGCCACCACCGACGAGGTGGCGGCGGTCGCCGAAGTCGCGGGCGCTGCCGGCGGGCTCTACGTCACCCACATGCGGAACGAGCACGACGGCGTCGAGGAAGCGATGGAAGAAGCCTTCGAGATCGGCCGCCGTGCCGGCGCGGGCGTCGTCATCTCCCATCACAAGTGCGCAGGCCGCCAGAACTTCGGCCGCAGCCGCGACACCCTCGCCCTGCTCGACAAGGCGCGCGAGCGCCAATCGATCGGCCTCGATGTCTACCCCTACACCGCAGGCTCCACGGTGCTGCTGGCGGAGATGGTGGAGAAGGCGGAGCGGGTGATCGTCACCTGGTCAGAGCCGCACCCGGAGTACGCCGGCCGCGACCTCGCGGACGCCGCCGCCGCGCTCGGCCTCGACCCGGTCGCCGCCGTGGCGGCGCTGAACCCGGCGGGCGGCATCTACTTCATGATGGACGAGGCGGACGTGCGCCGCATCATGGCCTACCCGCACAGCATGATCGGCTCCGACGGCCTGCCCCACGACCGCCATCCCCATCCCCGGCTCTGGGGCACCTTCCCGCGCGTGCTCGGCCACTACGCGCGCGAGCTCGGCCTGCTCACGCTGGAGGACGCGGTGCGCCGCATGACCGGGCTCACCGCCGCCCAATTCGGGCTCACGGATCGCGGCGAGGTACGCGCCGGCGCCTATGCCGACCTCGTGGTGTTCGATGCGGAGACCATCGCCGACGAGGCGACCTTCGACGAGCCGACACGGCCCGCCGCCGGCATCGACATCGTCATGGTGAACGGCGCCATCGTGCGGGAAACGGGGCAGGTCACCGGCAACCGGCCGGGGCGCGCGCTGCGGCGCTGAGCCGCGACTTCAGATCGCGTGGCGGCCGAGCCGGTCGCGAAGCTGCTCCACGCGCAGCTTGACGCCCGGCATGTGGGGGTTGTGGATCAGCGCCCGCTCGAACGCGTCCAACGCCTCTTCCTTGTTGCCGAGTGCGATGTTGCAGAGCCCGAGCCCCGACAGCGCGCCGAAGTGGCGCGGCTCGCGCTTGAGCGTCTCCCCGATATCGGCGATGGAGCCCTCGTAGTCGCCCATCAGGTAGCGCAGCGTCGCCCGGCGGTTCCAGCCCTCGGAGAGATCGGGCAGGTGCTCGATGACCCCGTTCAGGATCGCGTACGACTCGTCGAACTGACCCCTGGACATCGCCCTGTCGCCCGCCATCAGCATCCGGTCCATCTCTTCCGAGCCGGTGTCGAACCAGAGGGTCCAGATCTGCACCTCGATCTGGCGGACTTCCTGCGGGCTCTGCGCGGCCTTGAGGTCGCGGAAGAGGCCGTCCAGCGCCGGGTCGTTCTGATCGGCCAAGGCCGTCCCCGTCGTGCCGAGCGCGAGCAGCAACGCAAGCGCCAATGCAGGCAGGCAGCGCACGCAGCGGCTCCAGGGCACCATGCGCCAGCGTAAACCCGGAGTGGCTGCCGCGCCAAGCGCCTTCGTCACCGCCTGCTCGCCCAGCTCTACGCCGCGCCGGCCTCGTGGCGGATGAGCGGCCGGTCGCGGATCGGCCAGTGCAGCACCGCCGCTACCACGCCCAGCGCCACCGCGGTCATCCACACCGCATCGTAGGAGCCGGTCGTGTCGTACGCGTAGCCGCCGAGCCAGGCGCCGAGGAAGGAGCCAAGCTGGTGGCTGAAGAACACGATGCCGAAGAGCGCGCCGAGGTAGCGCGGCCCGAAGATCTGGGCGACGAGGCCGCTGGTGAGCGGCACGGTGCCGAGCCAGAGCAGCCCCATCAGCGCGGAGAACACCAGCACGCTCGCCTCCGTCACCGGCACCACGAGGAAGCCACCCATGACCGCCGCGCGGCCGAGATAGAAGAGCGAAAGCACGTTCTTCTTGCGGTGCCGGTCGCCGAGCCAGCCGGCGGCGAAGGTGCCGACAATGTTGCCGAGCCCGATCACGGCGATCGCCGTGGCGCCCAGCATCGGCGCGAGCCCAGCGTCGGTCAGGAAGGGCGGCAGGTGGGTCGCGATGAAGTAGACGTGAAAGCCGCAGACGAAGAAGCCGCCGCAGAGCAGCCAGAAGCCGCTGTGGGCGCGGGCTTCGACAAGGGCCTCGCTCAGCGACTGGGCGCTCCCCTCTGGCGGCCTGTGGCTGCCGCGCATGCCGATCAGGCAGGGCAGCATCATCGCCGCGATCCCGCAGTAGGCGATGAGCGCCAAGGACCAGCCGACGCCGTCGATCAGGGCGCCGCCGACCGGCGCCAGCGCGAACTGCCCGAAGGAACCACCGGCCGCCGCGATGCCGAGCGCCATGCTGCGCCTCTCGGGCGGCACCGCGCGCCCCACGGGGCCCAGCACCACCGCGAACCCGGTGGCGCTGATGCCGAGAGCGACGAGCACGCCCTGGCTCAGGTGCAGCCCGACCGCGTCGCCTGCCCAGGCCATCCAGAGCAGGCCTGCGACGTAGATCACGATCCCCAGCAGGACGACCGGTATCGCCCCGTGGCGGTCGGCGAGCCCGCCGAAGACCGGCTGGCTGATCCCCCAGACGAGGCCCTGGATCGCGATGGCCAGCGCGAAGGTCTCGCGCGAGACTCCGATGTCGAGGCTCATCGGCGTGAGGAAGAGGCCGAAGCTGCTACGAATACCGTTGCTGATCGTGAGCACCAGCGCCGCGCAGAGGACGAGCGCGAGGACGTTCACGGCGGGCCGGCTCATGCGTGCGGCTCCGCGCCGGTTGCCGCCGGAAGGTGAACGAAGGCCATCGCCGCCTCAGCCGTGGCGCGCCAGCGCGCGCTCCAGGATCAGGGCGGCCCGGTCGATCTGCGCCTCGCTGGTGCAGAACGGCGGCACGAAGCGGAGCACGTTGCCGTGCTGGCCGCGCACCGAGAAGAGCAGGCCATCGGCGAGGCAATCGCGGTAGATCTCCTTCGCCTCGCGATTCGCGGGCTCCTTGGTGGCCCGGTCGCGCACCAGCTCGACCCCCTGCAGGCAGCCTTTCCCGCGCAGGTCGCCGATCATGGGAAAGCGCTGCTGCAAGGCGTCCATGCGCGCACGCCACTGCCCACCGACGGCCCTGGCTCGGGCCGGCAGGTCCTCGGCCAGGATTTCTTCGAGGCTGGCGAGGCCGGCAGTGCACGCGATGGGATCGGAGGAGTGCGAGTGGCCGAAGGTGAGCCCGCCTGCAAGGGCGCGCTCGGCGATATCGTCCGTCGTCACCATGGCGCTGATGGGCAAGCCCCCGCCGAAATGCTTGGACAGCGTCATGATGTCCGGCACCACGCCGTGCTGCTGGTAGGCGTAGAGGGTGCCGAGCTTGCCGAGCCCGGTCTGCGCCTCGTCCAGGATGAGCAGCGCGCCGCGCGCTTCCAGCCCCGCCTTGAGCGCCTTGAGGTAGCCCGGCGGCATCTCGATCACCCCGCCTGCGCTGATGAGCGGCTCGGCGATGACGGCGGCCAGATTGTTCGGGCATTCGCGATCCAGCAGGTCGAAGGCGATGGCGAGCAGCGGCGCCCACCAGTTGTCGCCCTCCGCGCCCACGGGCGAGCGGTAGGCGTAGGGCGCCGGAATCGCGTGCACGTCCGGGATGGAGGGGCCGTTCCCGGCCGTGGTCGCGGCGAAGCTCATGCCGCGTGTGACGTCGGTATAGCCGTGGAAGCTCAGATGCAGCGCGCCGATGCCGTTCCGCCCGGTGGCGCGGCGGGCGAAGAGCACCGCCGCCTCGTTGGAATCGGCGCCCGACTGGATGAAGAGCGAGCGGCTGAGCGGCGCATCGAAGGTCTCCGCCAGCCGCGCGGCCAAGCGAAGCTGCGGCTCGTTGAAATAGACCGAGCTTGCGTGCGTCAGCGTGCCGAGCCCGTCGCGTACCGCCCGGGTCACGCGCGGGTTGTTGTGGCCGATGGCGGAGCACATCTGGCCCGAGTTGAAGTCGAGGTAGGTCTGGCCGTCCGAATCGAAGATCTCGGCGCCGTCGGCGCGGACGAAGACAGGCCCGTCCGCCGCGGGAACCACGTCCGAGAGCAGCTCGCCCTGAATCAGATGACGCGCGCCTGCCGCGCGCAGCGCCGCGATGTCCACCGTCGCCTCCCCTGCGGAATTGTCGGGCGCGATCCTAGAGTGTTTCCGTATTGCGCGAAAACGCTAGGGTTCGGGAATTTTTCTAGGACCTCGGCCGGCTTGCGCCGTCCCACTGGGACGACAAGAAAGTTTTTGTATGGGATTCGCCGGGATTCGCCGGGATAAGGTGAGATAAGGTGGGATAAGGTGGGATTTAAGTGGGATTCTGTTGCGGGCGATCCCGTAATCCACGGACGGCAATCCCGCGCCCGGAACCCGCCCGCCAACCCCGACTCTTGTTGCCATGACGCGCTCCCCCCGTGCTGCATGGCGCGATCGTGTCGCACCCGCCGCGCGCCGTGAACCGCACCATGTTTCGGGGGACGAGAGTTGACCGGGCGTCTGCCTGAGCGAATGCTGGGCCCATGCTCGACAAGGATCGCGCGCGGACCGGATCGCCGGCGCATGTCTTGCGCACGCTCCTCCTGACTCTTCTATTCCCAGGCGGTGGGCGGGGCTTCGTACGGGGAGTCGCGCGAACGATCCTTTACCTTCTGATCGCGATGGTGCTGGTTTTTCTCCTCCTGTGGGGAATCCTCGATTCGACCACGCCTTGAGGATCCGTGTTCGGGCTCCATCGGCCGAAGCCCGCGCACCCCGGACTGAGGCAAAAGGCCGGGCTAATACTGCACGCGCTGGGTGATCCCGCCATCCACCACCAGGTTCGTGCCGGTGGTGAAGCCGGAGAGCGGGCTCGCGAGGAAGGCGACCGCATCGGCCACCTCCTCGGCCGTCCCCATCCGCCCGGTGGGATTGCGCGAGAGCGCCCACTCGTAGACCTCGGGATCGTCAAGGCGCCGCTGGTCCCAGACACCGCCCTCGAAGAAGATCGTGCCCGGCGAGACGCAGTTCACGCGGATGCCCTGGCCGGCGAGCGCGTTGGCGAGGTTCGACGTGTAGTTGATGAGGGCGGCCTTGACCGAGTTGTAGGGACGCACGCCGCCGAAGCTCTCGAGGCCGGCGACGCTGGATATGGTGACGATCGCCGCGGCGTCGGACTTCTCAAGGTGGGGCATGGCCGCCTCCACCGTGCGCACGGTGCCGAGCACGTCGATCTCGAGGCCGGCCCGCCAGGCGGCCTCGTCCGTCGCACCGACCAGCGCGCTCGGGTTGGCTACCACGATGTCGATGCCGCCGAGCTCGGCCGCCATCGTCGCGGTCCATTGCTTCACCGCTTCGCCGTCGGCCACATCGCAGACAGCGCCGATAACGGAGAGGCCCTCGGCCGCAAACGCCGCCAGCGCCCCATCGAGCCCGGCCGCGCCGCGCGCGCAAATCCCGACCCGGCAGCCCTCCCGCGCGAGCCGCCGCGCGCTGGCGTGGCCGATGCCCCGCGTGCCGCCGGTTACGATGGCCGTCTTGCCGTCAAGCTTGAGATCCATGTCCTTGCGCCTCCGTGTGCCGGAGCCGGAGTGTCGGGCGCCGGCGCGTGCTTGTCCAGCCGGCGCCGGCGCGCATCACGGCTGGCCGGGAAGCAGCTCGCGATAGACGTCGAGGGTCGCGCTGCACATGCCCTCCAGCGTGAAGTTGCGGCGCACATGGGCCTGGCCGGCCGCAGCCATCCGATCGCACAGGGCCGCGCTCGCGCCCAGCGCCTCGCGCAGTGCGTTCGCCAGCGCGGCCGCATCGCCCGGCGGCACCAGCCACCCGGTCTCGCCGTCGAGCACGGTCTCGAACGCGCCGCCATGGGCCGAGGCGATCACCCGCCGCCCCATAGCCTGCGCCTCGGCGGGCACACGGCCGAACGCCTCGGGGCGGAGCGAGGGCGAGACCACGACGTCCGCCAGCAGATAGGCCGCCGGCATGTCCTCGCATGCGCCTGTGAGCTGGACGGTGTGGGTCGTCCCCAGCGCCGCGATCCGCCTCTCGACGCGGGCGCAGTAATCTTCGCGCCTCGTGTCGACGGTGCCGACGAAGAGGCAGCAGACGCCCTCCTCGACCCGCGCCAGTGCTTCGAGCAGCGCAAGATGCCCCTTCCATCCGGTCAACCGCCCCGGCAGCATGACGATCGGCCGCCCGTCCGGCACGCGCCAGGCGTCGCGGAGCGCGGCGATCCTCTCCGGGGCGACGCGCGCCGGGTCGAAGGCGGAGAGGTCCACGCCACGAGGGATCGTCCTGATTCTGTCCGGCTCGACGGCGTAGGTCTCGGCGATGTGCCGCGCGATGAACGCCGAGATCGCGATGACACGGGCGCCCCGCGTCATGATCGCGTTGTAGCGGCGCTTCCCCGGCCAGCCGGTGGAATAGGCGCCGTGGAAGGTCGTGACGAACGGCCGCGCCGTCCGCCTGGCCGCGTAGTACGCAAGCCAGGCCGGCCAGCGCGACCGGGCATGGACGAGATCGACGCCTTCCTCGGCGATCAGGCGTGAGAGGCGCCGGACCGCGCCGGGCGCCTGCGCCGGACTGCGGCGCGCGACCGGCAATGCCGCGTGGTGCGCGCCGGCAGCGGTTGCCCGCTCCCGGTCTGGCTCGTCTCCGGTCACGATGAGGGAGCGCCAGCCGGCGGCAACCAGGGCGCGCGAGATGTCGAGCGTGCCGCGTTCCACGCCGCCACCGCCTGCGAGACTCGGCAGGACCTGAAGAACCGTTGGCATGAAGACCGTCCCGGACCGGGTCACGCCCGGCGGGAGAGTATCGCAAACCGGCCCTGCTGCGTCGAACCGGGCTCGACGTGTCGTCGCGGTGAGCCCGGTGCCGGGAGCGGATCCGAGGCCGGTGCGGAGACCGGCCTCGGCGCCCTCGTTACCGTGCGATGTAGAGGCCCGGCCTGTACGGGCGCTTGATCTCGCCACGCACCGAAGCGTCGATGGTATTGCGTGTGAGGCCGATGTCGGCGAGATCGCGGTCGCTCAGGCGCTGAAGTTCTTGCCGGGCACGGTTGCGCTCCTGCCAGTGCCGGACTGCCTGGCCGATGCTTCCGAAGTCCATGGTCTTACCTCCTGTTACCTGAGTGTCTCTGGTGCTGCGGCGCCCGGTACCGGGTCCGCCGCGCACCATGTCCTGACTCCGATATGTGTTCGGCGGGGGCGTCCGCGAACCCCCAGTAGTGGCATAGCCGTCATGCCGGCCGGGGATATTGCGGGCTCGGCCTGGAGCGCGTATTCCCGGCGCTCGATCGGATCGCGGGGAATGCTTATCCTGCGCGCCTGACGCGCCCATTCATGACGAACGAGCCAGCCATGTTCGACGGCTTCGCCAAGACGCGGATCGAGACTTCGTCCATAACGATCAATCTGGTGAAGGGCGGCGCGGGCCCGCCGCTCCTGCTGCTCCACGGTTACCCGCAGAGCCACGTGATGTGGCACAAGACGGCGCCCCTGCTCGCCCCCCACTACACGGTGGTGGCGCCCGACCTGCGCGGCTACGGCGACAGCGGCAAGCCGGCGTCGAACGATTTCAGCGACCACTGCAAGCGCGCCTCGGCCCAGGACCAGGTCGAGGTGATGGCGGCGCTGGGATTCGACCGCTTCCACGTCGTCGGCCATGACCGAGGCGCCCGCGTCGGCCATCGCATGGCGCTCGACCACCCGGCGCAGGTGCGCACGTTCACCTCGCTCGACGTGGTGGCCTCCCAGGCGGTCTTCGAGAACATGGATCGCGACCTCGCGTTCTCCTTCTTCCACTGGCACCTGATGCGCCAGCCGGCGCCGTTCCCCGAGACGCTGATCGGCAACAGCCCGAAGCTCTTCCTCGACTTCCTGCTGGAGCAGTGGACCGCCGTGGAGGGCGCGATCACGCCGGAGGCCTACGCCGAGTATCTCCGCTGCTTCAGCGACCCCGAGACGCTGCGCTGCATGTGCCTCGACTACCGCTCCATCGCGCTCGACCTCGTTCACGACGAGGCGGACCGGGGCCGCAGGATCGCCTGCCCGATGCTGATGCTGTGGGCTGGCGACATGTCCCGCCGCCCCGGCTGGCAGACCGGCGGCTCGCTCGACGTGCTGGAGAGCTGGCGCGAGCGGGCGCAAGACGTGCAGGGCCGGGCGCTCGACTGCGGACACTTCCTGCCCGAGGAGGCGCCGGAGGAAACCGCGCGCGAGATCCTGGCCTTCCTCGCCGATCGCTAAGGCGATCGATCGGCGGGCCTAACCGCCCCCGCGCAGCTTGTAGCGCTGGATCTTGCCCGTGGCGGTCTTGGGCAAGGCGTCGACATAGCGGACCCAGCGCGGGTACTTGTAGCGCGCGAGCCCGGCCTTGCAGTGGTCGACCAGCGCCTCGCTCAGGCGCGCGGCTGGCGCGTGCCCTTCGGCGGGCACGATCCAGGCCTCGGGCTTGATCAGCCCGTCGTCGTCGGCGCGGCCCACCACCGCGGCTTCCAGCACCGCCTCGTGGGCGATCAGGCGGGCCTCGATCTCGACCGGAGAGACCCAGATGCCGCCGACCTTGAGCATGTCGTCCGAGCGCCCGCAGCAAACGTAGCAGCCGGCCTCGTCGACGGTGTAGGTGTCGCCGGTCCGCATCCACGCGCCGTCGAAGGCCGCGGCGGTGCGCTCGGGCTCGTCCCAGTACTCGGCGATGAGGGACTGCCCGCGGATCAGCAGATTGCCGGTCTCGCCCTCTGCCACGTCGCGCCCGTCATCGTCGACCAGGCGCACCGCGTAGCCGGGCACAGGCGTGCCGCTGGTGCCGGGCGCCACCCGGCCCGGCCGGTTTGAGATGAAGATGTGCAGGCTCTCGGTCGTGCCGATGCCGTCGACGATGTCGAGCCCGGTGGCGGTGCGCCAGCGCTCGAGCAGCGGCGCCGGCAGCGGCTCGCCGGCCGAGATGCAGAGGCGCACGCTGGAGAGGTCGGGCGATGCGCGCTCAAGCGCCTGCAGCTGCGCGGCGTAGAGCGTCGGCACGCCGTAGTAGACCGTAGGCCGGAACGCCTCGATGGTGGCGAAGGTCGAGGCGGGCGTCGGCCGCCCGGCAGAGAGCACCGCGGTGCCGCCGGTCCAGAGCGGGAACGTCATGGCGTTGCCGAGCCCGTAGGCGAAGAACAGTTTCGCCGCAGAGAAGTGGATGTCGTTCGCGCGCACGCCGAGCGTGTCGGCCGCGAAATACTGGCTGGTCACCACCATGTCGCGGTGGCGGTGAACGCCGCCCTTGGGCGTGCCGGTCGAGCCGGACGTGTAAAGCCAGAAGGCGGGATCGTCGGCTGAGGCCGGCGCCGCTTCCAACGCATCGGACGCCGCAGCCAGCCGCGCCGCGAAGGTATCGCCCGCGCCGTCGGCGGGGAGCGCGTGTGCCGGCCGGTGCGAGGCCGCGGCCAGTGCCGGCTCGACCTCGCCGGCGAATTCCGGCGACCAGACGATACAGGCGGCGCGCGCGTTCTCGATGACGAAGCGGTAGTCCGGCGCCCGCAGCAGGGTGTTGAGCGGTACCGGCACGAAGCCTGCCTTGATCGCGCCCCAGAACAGATAGAAGAAGAGCGGGCAGTCCTTCACCACCATCAGAACGCGATCGCTGCGCTCAAGCCCCAGCGCGGCGAGGGCGTTGCCCGCGCGGTTCACGTCGGCAGCGAGTTGGGAATAGGTGACGTCGCCGTGGGCGTCGCGGATCGCCACCTTGGCGCCGCGCCCCTCGGCGAGATGCCGGTCGATGAACGGCACCGCGACGTTGAAGGTATCGGCAAATGTCAGCGCGGTCGGCGTCTGCGCGGTGTCGACCGCGACGGTGTGGTCGTCCATGGCCTTCCCCCGCCATCCCGAATGCCGTTTCGCGCCCGGCGACGCTACCGGGGTAACCTAGGCGCAATTGAGCGCGCCCGCAGTCGTCAATTCGACAGGCGGCGCGGGTGTGGCGCCCGAAGTGCATCGGCAGCAGGGAGACGAAATGACGGCGTGGGATTACATCGTCGTGGGCGCAGGCTCCGCCGGTTGTGCCGTCGCCGGGCGTCTCTCGGAAGACGGGCGAAGCCGCGTGCTCGTGCTGGAGGCCGGTGGGTCGGACCGGCGCCTGGCCATTACGATGCCAGCCGCGAGCTTCCTCCTCGCGCTGGGCAACCCGCGTTACGACTGGGCGTACAAGGCGGAGCCGGACCCGACGCGCGCAGGCCGCCGCGACCTGATGCCGCGCGGCAAGGTGCTGGGCGGTACCAGCGCGATCAACGGCATGTCCTACGTGCGCGGCCAGCCGGCGGACTATGACGGATGGGCCGCGCAGGGCTGCCAGGACTGGGACTTCGCGAGCGTGCTGCCCTACTTCAAGCGCGCCGAAGACAACGAGAACGGCGCCGACGCCTATCACGGCACCGGCGGCCCGCTCGCGGTCTCCAACCGCCGGACCCTGCACCGGCTGTCGGAGGCCTACCTCCAATCCTGCATCGCCAACGGCATGAGCCGCATGGCCGATATTAACACGCCGCCGCAGGCAGGCGTCGGCTACGTGCCCTGCACCCAGCGCCGGGGGCGGCGGTGGAGCGCGGCCCGCGCCTACCTTCGGCCGGCGACGGGGCGACGGAACCTGCGGGTGCTGACGCACGCGCACGTCAGGCGTGTGCTGTTCGAGGGCAAACGTGCCACAGGTGTCGAGTACGTCCACCGGGGCCGCACGATGCGGGCCGAGGCGGCTCGGGCGGTGATCCTCTCCGCCGGCGCGTTCTCTTCGCCGCAGCTTCTGATGCTCTCAGGCGTCGGCCCGTCCGCCCACCTGCGTGATCGGGATGTACCGGTGGTCCACGATTTGCCGGGCGTCGGCGAGAACCTTCAGGATCATCCGGGTCTCGCGCAGACCTGCTGGGCGAACGTGAGCACCTACAACATGCAAACCGGCCTCGCCCATGCGTTGCTCCTGGGCGCCCAGTGGCTGCTCGCGGGCACCGGGCCGGGGTCCACGCCCCATTCGCAAGTGACTGCTTTCGCACGCCACGACGGCGGCGCGGGCCGGTCCGACATCCAGTACCTCTTCTCGCCGGCCGGCTTCGACCTGTCGGAGGACGGGCCGGTGCTGTTCGACCGGCCGGCGGTCACGGGGCTGCTCAATGTGCTGAGGCCCTTCTCGCGGGGCGGGGTGCGGCTCGCCTCCGCCGATCCCTTCGCGCAACCGGCGATCCAGCCCAACCTCTTCGCCGACGAGCGCGACCTCGAACTGCTGCTCGCCGGTGCCAGGCTGCAACGCCGGATCTTCGAGACCGAGCCGCTCTCCCGCTTCATCACCGGCCACCTTCGGCCCGGCAGCAACGTGCAGAGCGACGACGAATGGCGCGCCTATCTGCGCGAAGGCGCCATGAGCGCGTACCACCCGGCGGGCACCTGCAAGATGGGCCACGACCGGATGGCAGTCGTCGACGACCGCCTGCGGGTGCGCGGGCTCGCGAACCTCTACGTCGCGGATGCCTCGATCATGCCGGCCATCGTCAGCGGCAACCTGCACGCGACCTGCGTCATGATCGGCGAGAAGGCCGCGGACCTGGTCCGGGAGTCACGCTGACCTGCCGGAGCGCTCCAGCCAGGCGTTCACGGCGTCTTCCATGGTGAAGAAGGTGGCCCCCAAGCCCTTGAGCGCCTCGATCAGCCGCTCCAGCATCATCATGCGGTGGCCGCGGCCGATCACGAAGGGATGGCAGGTGTAGGTGAGCACGCCCCACTTCATGGTGCGGGTCATGTACTCGAAATCGTCCGCCCAGTTCTGCAGCACGCCGCCCGCCGGCATCAGGCCCGGCATGCTGTATTGCTTGTTCCGCACGTATTCGAAGTGGGGGTAGTCGTCCAGCGTCCAGCTGATCGGCATCTCGACCAGGCTGGTCTCGGGCCCGAACCGCATGGGCTCGTCGAGCGAGATGACGTCGCCCGTGCGCGCGAAATAGGGCGAGTAGTCGTTGCCCATCATGCTGCTCTCGTAGAGGAAGCCGCGCCCGACCAGAAGCTCGATGGTGTTCTCGCTCAGGTCCCACGCGGGCGAGCGGTAGCCGCGGGGTTTACGCCCGCACAGCCTGACGATGGCATCGGTGCCGCGCTGGAGGCCCGCTTCCTCCTCGTCGCGCGACATGGTGACGGGCGTCATGTGGGTCCAGCCGTGGTGGCCGATCTCGTGCCCGGCCTCGGCGATGCGGGCCGACATCGCGGGATAGGTCTCGATCGTGTGGCCCGGGATGAACCAGGTCGCGGGTATGGCGTGCTGCTTGAGCAGCGCCAGGACGCGCTCGGCGCCGACGAGGCCGAACTCACCGCGGCTGATCGGCGTCGGCGAGTGCTGGCCCTGGGCGATGTAGCCCGAGACCGCATCGAAGTCGAAGGTCAGGCAGGCGATGTGCATGGCCGTCTCCCATTGACGGTTTCCGTTTCCATGATGTCTCTTTCTGCGTCGTTTCGCACTATTGCACCCTGCCCCGGCAGGCGCATTGCGGTATCGTGAGCATCCCGCCACGGTGTGAATCCGCCATGTCGATCATGCGCCGTCCGATCCCCGGCGCGGTCTGCTCCGGCCGCGCGCCTCGTCCAGTCTCGCCGTGATCGCCGGCTCGGCGCTTTTCGGCGTGGGCGCCGCGGCGAGCTGGGGCGTCGGCGACTTCACGTCGCGCTTCCTCGGCCGCTCGATCGGGGTGCCGGCGGCGCTGCTCGGCATCATGGTGGTCGGCAGCCTCATCGCCGGGCTCTACATCGTGGTGAGCGGCGAGCCCATCGTCTGGGAGGTTTCGGGGCTCTGGCTGCTGGCGCTGAACGGCCTCGCCACCATGGCGGCAACGTTCATGCTGTTCGACGCGCTCACCCGCGGCCCGGTCTCCCTCGGCTCGCCGATGGTCTCCAGCTATCCGGCCTTCGCCGTGCCGATGACGGTGGCCTTCGGCGCCCGGCCGGAGGCCATCCACTGGATCGCGATGGTGGCGACGCTCGGCGGAGTCTGGCTGGTGGCGCTCGCGGTCTACCGCATCGAAGGCGGCGACAAGCCGGAATATGCGCCGAAGGTGCTGCGGCGGGCGGTGCTGATGGCGATCGGCTCGGCGTTCCTCTTCGCCGTCGCCCTGCTTGCTGCGGACGAAGCCATCGAGCGCTACGGGCTTCCGCTCACGCTGCTGTCGGGGCGCCTGGTCAGCGTTCTGGTGCTGGCCGCGATCTTCCTCGCCATGCGGCGCGCGCCGCGCTACCCGGTCAGGTCCTGGCCGCTGGTCGGCCTGCTCGCCGTGGCGGACACGCTCGGCTACATCTTCGTCTATGCCGGCCTCGCAATGGAGAACGGCGAGTTCGCCATCGTCACGAGCTCGGCCTATTCGGTGGTGACGATCCTGCTGGCGCGCATCATCCTGAAGGAGCAGGTGGTGCCGCTGCAGTGGCTGGGCGTCGCCATCGTCATCGCGGGGATCGGAACGCTGTCCGCCACTGGATAACGCGGACAGGCTCAGATCACCCGCTCGCTCTCGGGGTCGACGAGGACGGCCCGGCTCATGTCAACGTCGAGCGCGAGCGGGTCTCCCGGCTGCTCGCCCGCGGAGCCTTCCAGACGCACCAGCATCGAGGTCTCGCCCAGGTGGAAGTTGACGAGCGTGTTGGCGCCCATGGGCTCGACGATCTCGACGGTGGTGCTAAGCCGCGCGCAGCCTGGCCGCGCCGCCTCGCCCTCGGCCCGGTACATGTGCTCGGGCCTGATGCCGAGCAGCACTGCGCGGCCGCCGTCTCCGCCGTGGCGCTCGGCCCGCTCCGGCGGCAGGGCGAAGACATCGTCTCCGGCTCTCACCGAGACCGCGCCGTCGGCGGCCTGGATCTCGGCGCTCGCGAAATTCATCGCCGGCGAGCCGATGAAACCCGCGACGAAGCGGGTCGCCGGCCGCTCGTAGAGCTCCAACGGCGGCCCCTCCTGCTCGATCTGCCCGTCGCGCAGCAGCACGATCCGGTCGGCCAGCGTCATCGCCTCCACCTGATCGTGGGTCACGTAGATCATGGTCCGCCGCATGTCCTGGTGCAGCCGCTTGATCTCGGTGCGCATCTCGTCGCGCAGCTGGGCGTCGAGGTTGCTGAGCGGCTCGTCGAAGAGATAGAGCTTGGCGTCCCGCACCAGGGCCCGGCCCATGGCGACGCGCTGGCGCTGGCCGCCCGAGAGCTGGCGCGGCTGACGCTCGAGCAGGTCGGCGATGCCCAGCATGGCCGCTGCTTTCTCCACCCGCGGGCGCACCTCGGCACCCGTCGTGCCCCGCATGCGGAGCCCGAAAGCCACGTTCTCGAACACCGACATGTGCGGATAGAGCGCGTAGTTCTGAAACACCATGGCGACGTCCCGGTCCTTGGGCCGCACATCGTTCACCACCGCGCCCTCGATCTCGACCGTGCCCTCGGTCACCTCCTCCAGCCCCGCGATCATGCGCAAGAGCGTGCTCTTGCCGCAGCCCGACGGCCCCACCAGCACGGTGAAGGCGCGGTCCGGAATCTCGATGTCCACCCCGCGCACGGCATGGACCTTGCCGAAACGCTTGTGCACGCCGCGCAGCCTGACTCCGGCCATCGCGCCCCTCCTAACCCTTGACCGCGCCCATGGTGATCCCGCGCACGAGGAAGCGCTGCAGCGTCGCCACCGCGAAGAACACCGGCAGCGTGCCGAGCACCGAGAGCGCCGCGATCTTCGTCCAGAAGGTCGACTGGGCGCCGTAATAGTGGGTGACCAGCACCGGGAAGGTGAGCACCTCGGTGCGGGTCAGGATCAGCGCGAAGACGAACTCGTTCCAGGCGAAGATGAAGGTGA
>JAPPHR010000145.1 GCA_028820995.1 Rhodospirillales bacterium | reverse complement strand
CACCCAGTCCGGCGGGTCGAAGGGGAACTCCAGGTAGGGCGCGCCGCCCGTGCCGACGGTCAGGTGGGCGTTGGCCAGCAGGATCAGACCGCTCCCCCAGGTGTGCGGCGTGAACTCCAGGCCCGCCCGGCGCGCCGCTGCGGCGATCCGCGCGCCCCCGGTGATACCGCCGACGAAGACGCAGTCCGGCTGCAGCACGTCGAGGCAGCGGCGCTCGATCAGGGTACGGAACTCGTGGGCCTCGCGGGTCACTTCGCCGCCGGCGATCCTGATGCCGGCCTCCCAGCGCAGCGCCGCCATGCCGGCGTAGTCGCCGCGATGCAGCGGCTCCTCCATCCAGTAGATGTCGAGCTCGGCGAGCGCGTGGGCCACCTCGCGGGCGGTCGCAAGCTCCCACGCGGGCGCCGTGTCCCAAGGCATGCGCCAACCCTGGTTGCAGTCGACCATGAGGTCGATGCCGGGGCCCACGGCGTCGCGCACGGCGGCGAAACGGCCCAGGTCCCGGCGCCAGTCGTCGGTGGAGCAGCGCAGCTTGATGGCGCGGAACCCGCGCGCGACGAGCGCCTGCGCGAGGTCGCGGCTCGCGGCCTCGTCGCGTCGGAGCGCCGTCGACGCATAGGCCCGCACGCGGCTCTCCGCGCCGCCTAGCAGGCGGAACACCGGCCGGCCCTCGATCTTGCCGTGCAGGTCCCAGAGCGCGATGTCGAGCGGCCACCAGCGCCCGTGGTGGAAGCAGAGATTGTCGAGCACGGCGTGGTGGCGCTCGATGTCGCGCGGGTCGTGGCCCAGGAAGAGATGGGCGTGCTCCGCGAAGCCTTCCATCGTGTCGTTGGCGGCCACGCCGTCGAGCCCCTCATCGGTGCGGACGCGCACAAGGCTGATGGTGAAGCTCCCGCGCGGCCGGCTGTCCCAGGAGACCGGCACGGGCGGGTCGAGCGGAATGCGGTGGCGGGTGATCTCGATTGCGGCGATCTTCATGGTGGCCGGGAGCTAGAGAAGATCGCGCAGCACGGGGATCAGCGGCGCATCCGCCGGCGGCATGGGGAAGTCGCGGAGCCGCGCCGGCCGCACCCAGCGAAGCTCCTGCCCCTCCCTCGGCGTCGCCATGCCGCTCCACACCCGGCAGACGTAGAGCGGCATGAGCAGGTGAAAGTCGTCGTAGCCGTGGGAGGCGAAGGCCAGGGGCGCGAGGCAGCTCTGCTCCGTGTCGATCCCGAGCTCCTCACGGAGTTCGCGGATCAGGGCCTGCTCCGGCGTCTCGCCTTGCCCGATCTTGCCGCCGGGGAACTCCCAGAGCCCCGCCATGGTCTTGCCCGGTGGCCGCCGCGCCAGCAGCACCCGCCCGTCCGCATCGACCAGCGCGACCGCCGCCACGAGGACGATGGGAGTCGCCCCGGCTGGGGCGCTCCCGGCAGCCCCCTCAGGAGCGGTAGTCGGCATTGATTTCGATGTAGCCATGGGTGAGATCGCAGGTCCAGACGGTCGCCGCGCCGGGGCCGGAGCCGATCTCGACGGCGATCTCCACCTCCTGCCCCTTCATGTGACGGGCCGCGGCCGGCTCGTCGAAGGCGGGGTCGGCCACGCCGTTCGCCGCCGCGCGATCGGCCCCGAGCCAGATGGAGAGTCGCGCCTGATCGAAGGCCACGCCGGCCCGGCCGACCACGGCGACGATCCGCCCCCAGTTGGGGTCCTCGCCGGCGATGGCGGTCTTGACCAGCGGCGAGTTGGCGATGGCGAGCCCGAGCTTGCGCGCGGCCGCCTCCGAAGCCGCGCCGCGCACGGTGATCGCGACGAGCTTCGCGGCGCCCTCCCCGTCCCGCACGATCTGCCGGGCGAGATCGGTCAGCACCGCTTCCAGCGCGGCGCGGAACGATTCCAGCCGCGAGTCGCCAGCGCGCCCGATCCGCCGATGCCGGGCGGCCCCGGTGGCGAAGAGGAGGCAGGTGTCGTTGGTGGACGTGTCGCCGTCCACGGTGATGGCGTTGAAGGAGCGGTTCACGCCGCGCCGCACCAGCGGCCGCAGCGCCGCCGCCGAAAGGTTCGCATCGGTGAAGACGTAGGCGAGCATGGTGCCCATGTTGGGCGCGATCATGCCGGAGCCCTTGGCGATGCCGTTGACGACCACCGGCACGCCGTCGATCTCGGCCGCGGCCGTCGCGCCCTTGGGGTAGGTATCGGTGGTCATGATCGCGGCCGCCGCCTCGGGCCACGCGCTCTCGGAGAGGCGGTCATGAAGACCCGGCAGCGCTGCGGTGAGCCGGTCGACGGGGAGCTGCTCGCCGATCACCCCGGTCGAGGAGACGTAGACCTCGTCCGCGCCGCAGCCGACCAACGCAGCAGCCGCTTCGGCGGTCTGGCGCACGGCAGCGTGGCCCTGCTCGCCGGTCGCGGCGTTTGCGTTGCCCGCATTGACCACCAGCCCGCGCGCGCCCTTGCCTTCGCCCAGCAGCGCCCGGCACCAGTGCACCGGCGGCGCCGCCGTGTGCGAGCGGGTGAGCGTGCCCGCGACGGCGGTCTCCGGCGCCAGGGCCGCGAGCAGAAGATCGGGGCGGCCCTTGTAACGGAGCCGCGCCTCGCCAGCGGCGAGACGAACGCCGGGAACCGGCGGCAGGTCGGGGAAGCGCGCGGGCGCAAGCGGGGATATCGCGGTCATCGACCTCTCCTGATGATGAGCCGCGCCAACCATACAGGCTGACCGGGGCGAGACGAACGTCCCGAAGCCCGAAAGTGGTGGGAAATGCGGGCTAGGCCCGGCTCTGCGGGCCGCGCGTGTGCATGGGGTTCGCGGCGGCGCGGGCGGCCTCCCGCAGGCGCCGCAGCAGCTCAAGGCCGGGCGGGCGGAATCGCGCGAGACGCGCCCGCGTCGTCTGGATGCGCATGACGTCGGCGATACGGCGGTCGAGGAAACCCCAGGTGGCCTGCGAGTCCTCCGAACCGTCGCTCAGCCAGTAGAGCAGGGTGGAGAGGTAGACGCCGGCGAGGAGCGCGCGCTTGGTGTAGAAGCCGAAATCCGTTGTCCGATCGCCGGTCGCGAACCAGATCGTGTCCACGGTGCGATAGAGGGACTGGAGCGCGTGGGGGCCGTTGGCCGGCTGCGCCAGAACCGGCAGCGCGGCGCGAATCGCCTCCCGGTGCGCCGCGTTCTGTTCGAGCCTGAGACGCACGGCATGGGCGATGCGCTCCCGCACCCGCATGGCCTTGAGATCGCTCTCCTTGAGCGCGTCTTCCATGCGGCGGTCGGCGTAGGCGGCGTGATAGGTGACGAGCGCAACCGGGCCTCCGGGGAAGGCCTGGCGTGCCTCTTCGGGCTCGAGGCCGAGGTCGACCGCAGCCGCCGCGAGCGCCGCCTCGGACCAGCCGTCGAAGGGAACGTGAGGCAGCGCCGCCAGGAGAATCCGGTCGCGGGTCTCGTCTGCAGGCAGCGCGCGCCACATGGCTCAGTCCTCTACCGGCTGCGAGCGGCCGAGCTCGCTCGTGAAGGCGAGGGTGGAGAGATCGGTCATCCGCATCGGGTAGAGGATGCCGTCCAGGTGATCGCACTCATGCTGCACGACCCGCGCATGGAAGCCCCGCGCCTCGCATTCGTGGCTCCGGCCCTCAGTGTCCGTCCAACGATAGCGGATGCGGTCATGACGCTGCACCATCCCGGCGAGACCGGGGAGCGAGAGACACGCCTCCATGTTCTCCACCATGTGCGTGCCGATCGGCTCGATCTCGGGGTTGATCAGGACCGTGGGCGACTCGAGGGCCGATGCCGGCGCCGGGTCGCAGCCGTTCTCGCCGGTTTCCTCCGGAGACGACTCGCGGCCGGGGGGCACGCGGAAGAGCACGAGTCGCAGCGGCACGTGCACCTGCGGCGCGGCCAGACCGGCCCCGTTCGCGTCTACCAGCGTATCGACCATGTCCCCGATCAGGCGCGCGATCGCAGCCGAAGCCGGGTCGTCGACCGGCAATGCCGGGCTGCTCAGCACGGGATGGCCCATGCGCGCGATCTTGAGTATGGCCATGCACTCTATATGGCCTGCGGCGAGCCTGCCGTAAACCGCCTCGCTGCGGCGCACGAGCCGAGCGGCAGGCCGTTGTCGAAATCGTGACTCGCATGGATGGGAGAGGTACTGGCGGGCGGTTTCCATTTTCGCTATGCTCCGCGCCACTCGGTATAACATTCTCTTAGGCCATGATCCGACGTATCGCCAAAACGCCGGCCTTCCTCTTCGCCGCTTTTCTTTGCGTCCCGCTCCTCGCCGGGCCGCAGGGCGCGGATGCGCAAGTCAAGCCTGAACCCTTGGCGGAAAACGCGAATTGGAAGTCCCACAGCTATGTGAGCGACGGCAGCAAGGTCTGCTACATGCACGCGAAGCCCGCGAAATCCGCGGGCAACTACAAGCGGCGCGGCGTGCCCAACATCATGGTGACCCGGCGTCAGGGCAGCAGGACGACCGAAGAGGTGAGCGTGACGTCCGGTTATCCCTATCCCGAGGGGAAGCCCGTGAAGGTGACCATCGACGGGCGCAGGTTCAATTTCGACCTGACCCATGGGGAGCACGCGTGGGTGAGTGACGAGCAGGACGATGCCACCGTGGTCAAGGCCATGATTCGCGGCCGCGAGCTGAAGGTGCGCGGGGTGTCGCTCAAGAACACCTACTCCGAGGACACGTACTCCCTCATCGGCTTTACCAAGATTCACGACGCCATCGTCAGGGCGTGCCCATAGACGCTGGATCCGGCGCGCGGTCCCGGTCCGGCGCCGGCGGCGACGCAGCGAGCGAGACGGCTACCATCAAGGGCGAGGACCAGCGCGAAAGCCTGATCGGGCTCACGCGCGAGGAGCTTGCCGAGCGCCTGCTGGCCGTCGGCGTGCCGGCGGACAAGGTCCGGATGCGGGCCAAGCAGCTCTGGCACTGGATTTACCATCGCGGCGCCGTCGAATTCGACTCGATGACGACCATGAGTGCCGCGCTGCGTGCCGCACTCGCCGAGCGCCATACCCTGGCGCGGCCCGAGACGGCAGCGGAGCAGCGTTCGGCGGACGGCACGCGAAAGTGGCTGCTGCGCTTCGCCGACGGCCGCGAGGTGGAGTCGGTCTACATCCCGGAGGAGGACCGCGGCGCGCTCTGCATCTCCTCCCAGGTGGGGTGCACGCTCTCCTGCACCTTCTGCCACACCGGCACCCAGCGCATGGTGCGCAATCTCGAGGCCGGCGAGATCGTCGCGCAGTTCCTCGTGGCCCGCGATTCCTACGGCGAATGGCCGTCTCCGCGCGGGCCTCGGCTGCTGTCGAACATCGTGATGATGGGCATGGGCGAGCCGCTCTTTAATTACGACAACGTCGCCAAGGCGCTCCGTATCGTGATGGACCCCGAGGGAATCGCGCTCTCGCGCCGGCGGATCACGCTGTCCACGGCCGGCGTCGTCCCCATGATCGAGCGCTGCGGTGCCGAGATCGGCGTCGGCCTCGCGGTCTCGCTCCACGCCGTGCGCGACGATTTGCGGGACGAACTGGTCCCGATCAACCGCAAGTACCCGATTGCCGAGCTGCTGGAGGCCTGCCGCCGCTACCCCGGCGCCAGCAACGCGCGCCGCATCACCTTCGAGTACGTGATGCTGAAGGGCGTAAACGACTCGGAGGCCGACGCGCGCGCGCTGGTGCGCCTGATCGCGGGCATCCCGGCCAAGCTCAACCTGATCCCCTTCAACCCCTGGCCGGGCGCGCCCTACGAATGCTCCCCGCCGGAGGCGATCGAGCGCTTCGCCGCGATCGTCAACCGGGCCGGCTACGCGGCGCCGGTGCGGGCCCCGCGCGGCCGCGACATCCAGGCCGCCTGCGGTCAGCTCAAGTCGGCGAGCGTTCCGCGGCGCTCACGCCGCGCGGTCGACATCGGCGAAGCTCTTTCCCTCTGACGCGAGCCGGCTCAGCAACGGTGCTGGCTCCCAGTGGTCCTGGCTCTCGCCAAGGCGCGCGATGGCCGCGTGAACGGCGTCGAGCCCGGTCTCGTCCGCCCAGCGCATCACGCCGCCCCGCCAACGGGGGAAGCCGTATCCGTTGATCCACACGATGTCGATGTCGCTCGCGCGAAGCGCGATGCCTTCGTCGAGGATCCGCGCGCCCTCGTTCACCAGCGGGTAGAGGCAACGCTCCACGATCTCGTCCGCGCCGATGGCGCGGCGATTGATGCCGGTCTCGGCCGCAACGTCGGCGATCAGCGCGTCGACCTCGGGGTCCGGAATCGGCGTGCGGCTGCCGGGCTCGTAGCGGTAGTAGCCGGCGCCGGTCTTCTGCCCGAAGCGCCCCAGTTCGCAGAGCCGGTCCGCCACCGCCGAGTAGCGCTCGGAGGGATCGCGCAGATGGGCGTTCGCCTTGCGCTTGCGCCAGCTCACGTCGAGGCCGGCGAGGTCGCCGACGGCACAGGGCCCCATCGCCATGCCGAACCCGGTGAGGGCCGAGTCGATCTCCACCGGCGACGCGCCCTCTTCCAGCAGGAAGCCCACCTGCCGGGTGTAGCCCTCCAGCATGCGGTTGCCGATGAAGCCGTGGCAGACGCCGGCCACCACCGCGATCTTGCCGAGGCGCCGGCCGAGTGCGAGCACCGTGGCGAGCGTCTCGGGCGACACCGAATCGGTGCGCACCACCTCCAGGAGCCGCATCACCTGCGCCGGGCTGAAGAAGTGCATGCCGAGGACGCGTCCCCGGCGCCGGGGCACGATACCGGCCAGGCGGTTGACGTCGAGATAGGAGGTGTTGGAAGCGATGATCGCGCCCTCGTCGCACACCGAATCGAGGGTGCGGAACACCTCCTCCTTGAGCGCCATCTCCTCGAACACCGCTTCGATGACCAGATCGGTGCCGGCGACGCGCTCCAACGACTCGATCGGCTCGATCAGCCCGATGCGGGCCTCGGCGTCGGCGGCGCCGAGGCGGCCGCGCGCCACGCGCCCTTCGTAGTCGCTGCGGATCGCGGCGAGCGCGCGTTCGAGAGCCAGCGGGTCGGAATCCATCAGGCGCACCGGGATGCCCGCGTTGGCGAAACACGTGGCGATGCCCCTGCCCATGGTGCCGGCGCCGACGACGGCCGCGCTCTCGATCGCCCGCACCGGCGTCTCCTTGCCGATGCCGGGCACCTTGCGGACCGCGCGTTCCGCGAAGAACACGTGGCGGAGCGCCCTCGATTCGGCCGAGGCCATGCATTCCTCGAAGATCGCGCGCTCCCGGCGAACGCCCTCGTCGAAGGGAAGCTCCAGCGCCACCTCGACGCATTCGAGGCAGGCGATCGGCGCCCGCTGGCCGCGAGCCCGGCGCTCCAGCCGCTCGCGGGTGGCGGCGAAGATCTCCGGGTCCTTGAGCAGCGGCGTGCGGTCGCGCGCGAGCGGGTGCGGCGCCCCGGCGGCGATGCGTTCCTGCGCGAAGGCGACCGCGCCTTCCAAGAGGTCGCCGTCGATCACGCGATCCAGAATTCCCGCCTCGGCGGCCTCCGCCGCGCCGAGCGGCGTGCCGTCCACGATCATCGCGAGCGCCGTCTCGACGCCTGCCAGGCGCGGCAGGCGCTGGGTGCCGCCGGCGCCGGGCGGAAAGCCCAGCGCCACCTCCGGCTGGCCCACCTGGGTCTTTCGGCTGGCGATCCGGTAGTGGCAGGAGAGCGCCATCTCCAACCCGCCGCCGAGGCAGTAGCCGGCGAGCGCGGCGGTCACCGGCTTGGCGGAGCGCTCGATCGCCGGGATCACGTCGCGCAGCGTCGGCTCACTTTCGGGCCATGGCGTGCCGAAGGAGCGGATGTCGGCGCCGGCGAACGCGCCTTTGCCGCCTCCGCGCAGCACGACCGCCTCGACCGCATCGTCGGCTTGCGCCTCCGCCAGCCGCGCCAGGATCGCGCCCGGCAGGCCGGGGCTCATGGCGTTCACCGGCGGGTTGTCGATGGTGATGACGCCGACCGCGCCCTCGCGCTCCAAGCTCGCGCCGCCCATTCCTCGCGCTCCTCCGTATCTGGCTGAATAAACCGGTGGACAGGCTGTGGATAACCTATGAGCAAGCTGTCAGTAACCGGGGGATAACCTGTGGGAACGTTCGCCGCCCGTGCCGTCAGGCCGCGCACACCTCGTCGCGCACCTTCGGTGCTAACTGACTGAGACGGCGTTGCTTTGTTCCTCCTGATTCGGCCGCTGGAGGTGGAATCGGTCCCCGATTTCGCCCCCACTGCAACTGAGAGCACGGGAGGAACATCGATGGCCACGGTCCGCCTCGACGAACGCCGCGTCCGCGCGCTCAAGCCGCGCAAGTCCGCTTACGACGTGCGCGACCGAAGACTCATGGGCTTCGGCGTAAGGGTAATGCCCTCGGGCGCCAAACGCTACTTCGTACACTTCCAGTACCAGGGAAGACGGACCTGGAAGATCGTCGGCCAAGTGGGTTCTATCGGCACGGACGAGGCTCGCGACCGAGCAAAGACGGTGATGGCCGCGATCCGGGAAGGAAGCGATGAGAAGGCCGCGGCGTCGCCCGGCATCGCCTTAGGGAAAGTCTGAACAACCCCATCTCCGAGGCCTCGAGGGGCGGAAGCAGCTTGGATTTGACGCCAGGTGCGCATTGATCTCCTCGAACAGACCCTCGCCCAGGCCGTGCTGCTCCAACAGATGCCGGAAGTTCAGGATGGTGGTCTCGTCGGGCAGCGCCTCTGTCAAGCGCAGCCCCACGAAGCGCCTCACCGACTCCACCTCGTAAAGCAGGTCCTCCATCCCCGGATCGCTCAGGTTGTAGAACAGCTGCACGCAGTGAACCCGCAGCATCACCGACAGCGGGTACGGCCGCCGACCCCGACCCGCCTTCGGATAGAACGGCTCGATCCGTCGCTCCAGACGCTCCCAGGGAACCAGCTTGTCCATCTTCTCAAGGAACAACTCGCGCCGCGTCCGGCGCTTCTTCAAGTCGTGCTCCAGTTCCGCAACGCTTGCCTGTGCCATGGCCCGATCATCCAATCCCCCACGCCTGCGCAAATTATGGCACACGAGACTTGATCAGACCTTCCTTGAAGAGCGACGCCCTGCGCCGGCAGGACATTGACGAGTACGCGCTCAATCTGACCGACGCCAAGACCGGACCAAGGCGTGTCCTTCTCAATTCGCCGGTCCGCACCCTCACATTGCGGCTCGATAGGTACTTTGTAGATTATGTAAATTTCCGGCAAGCTGACGAACCACAGGCGTGAATGACGAGTTCACCAATCACAGGAGCAGCCAGACATGATGAAGAAACCGATTACCCGTCGAAAGGTGCTGAAGGGAATGGCGGGGACCACCGCCCTGTCCGCCGGCACGCTGGGCTTTCCGGCAATCCTGAAGGCGTCCGACACCGTCAAGATCGGCTTCCTGACCGCTCTGACCGGCCTGGAGACCATCCTCGGGGAAACCCAGCAGCGCTGCTTCGAGATCGCGGTCGACGACATCAATGCGGCGGGGGGCGCCGGAGGCAGGGAGCTCACCTACATTGTCGAGGACGACCAGACCACGACCAAGGGGGCCATCGACAAGGCGCGCAAGCTCATCGGCCAGGACAAGGTCGACGTCATCGTCGGCATGATCGCCAGCCTCGAGCGACAGGCGGCGCTGAGCGTCACCAGTCCCGCCAGGCAGTTGTTGATCTACACGACCTACTACGAGGGCAACGAGTGCGACAAGTACCTCGTCTGCACCGGGCAGATCCCCAACCAGCAGATTGACCCGATGGTGCCGTGGGTCACGAACAATCTCGGCAAGTCGGTCTACGTCATGGGTTCCGACTACGTCTGGCCGCGGGGCAGCACCGAGCAGCTCAAGGCGGCGCTCGAGGCCAACGGCGGCACCCTGGTCGGCGCCGACTTCTTCCCCTTCGGCACCCAGGACTTCGGGCCGGCCTTCTCGAAGATCAAGAGTGCCGCGCCTGACATCGTCTGGTTCATGTTCGCCGGTTCCGACGCCATCACCTCGGTCAAGCAGTACCGCAGCTTCGACATGAAGCCGGAGCTGATCTACCACGGATGGGACGAGGCGTTCCTCCCGGCCGTCACGCCGGGCGAGCAGGCCGGGATCATCGCCAGTCAGGCGTACTTCCAGCAACTCGACAATCCGGTCAACAACGCGTTCGTCAAGCGATTTGCCGACAAGTACGGAGCGGACAAGCCCATCAACGCAATCGGGGAGGCGACGTACGCGGCCACCTGGCTCTATGCCAAGGCTGTCGCCAAGGCGGGCAGCACGGATCCGGAGAAGGTCATACCGGCGCTCAGCCAGGTGGAGCACGAAGCACCGCAGGGCCACGTGAACATCTCGGCCGAGAACAATCACATGCTGTGCAACAGCATCCTCGCCCGCGTCACCGACAACGCCAGCTTCGAGATCGTCGAGAACTACGGCCAGATCGAGCCGTACATCGAAGGGTGCAAGCTGGCGTGATTCACCAGCGAGGCTGCGCCTCAGACCGCCGAGACATATTCGAAGTCACCCGACTTCTCTCGAACCGCGGCACGCCATACCGGTCGCAGCCTCGTACCCTTGGGCCACGAAACCGCTTTAGAACTCCGGCTCAACTGTTGAAGATCCGAGGCGCTCAAGGAGTTTAGGGCGGATGCGAGGGCTGGACGAATGCGCGGGCGGCGGCCTGCCTCTGGATCTAACCGCCGCCGCCGCCGCTCTCGAGAGCGGAGAGCTCAGCTCGGTCGACCTCACGGATCAGACGCTCGACCGAATCGAGCGCCTGAATCCACGATTGTGCGCGCTGAGCGACGTGACCGCCGACAGCGCACGGCGGGAGGCCGCGAGGGCGGATCGCAGGCGGGCTCGTGACGTCCGGGTCGAGCCGCTCACCGGAATTCCGGTCGCGGTCAAGGACATCATCGACACCACCCCGGCGGTATGCTCTTCGGGGCTCGACTTTCTCTCCGACTATCGTCCCGAGAGGGACGCGAAGGTGGTGCGACAGCTCCGCCGCGCCGGTGCCGTCGTCGTCGGCGTGAGCGCAAGCGACCCCGGCGCCTTCGGCGTCCGTACCGCCGCGGTGACCCACCCGCAGGCCCCCGAGCGCACGGTGGGTGGGTCGAGCGGCGGCTCGGGGGCAGCGCTCGCCGCAGACCTTGCGTTTGCCGCGCTCGGGAGCGACACCGGCGGCAGCATCAGGATTCCGTCTGCCTGCTGCGTCGTGGCCGGTCTGAAGCCCACGCGCGGTCGCGTCAGCCTGGAAGGCGTCCGGCCCCTCGTCTGGTCGCTCGACCATGTCGGCCCGATGACCCGCTCGGCTCGCGACCTGGGGCTGGTTCAGCAGGCGCTGGACCCGCGCTACCGCCGATCGGCTCCACGCGACGACGAGCGTTCCGTCAGGGTCGGGCACGATCCCACGTATTACCGGGACGCCGACCCCGCAATACAGGCCGGGTTCCAGTCCGCCCTCGACGCCTGCCGGGAGTTGGGAGCGGAGGTTGTGGAGGTCGCCTTGCCGGATCCGGACGACGTCATCGAGATCCACAAAGTCATCTTCTGCGCGGAGAGTGCCGCCTATCATCGCTCGATCTTCGCCGATCACTGGGACGAGTATCCGCCGCTCGTGCGCCGGTTGCTCGGGCATGCGGAGGAACACACCGGCGCCGACTACGTGGCGGCCATGCGCCGGCGCGAGGCGTTCACGCACAGCGTGGAGGGCCTTTTCAAGACAATCGACATTCTGATGGTGCCGACGCTGGCCGTGCCGCCGCCGCACCGCGACGTCGAAACCCTGACGCTTGCCGGCCGGGAGCACGAGTTCACCCTGGCGCTGGTTCGCTATACGTGCCTGTTCGACCACACCGGCCATCCTGTAGTGGCCATGCCCGTCGAATTGATCGGTCCCGGAGTCGCGGTGAGCGCGCAGGTCGTGGCTCCGCTCGGACGCGACGGCGTGGCCGTCGGCTTCGCGGAGCGGCTGGAAGGTGCGATGCGCCTGGAGATCGACTACGGCGTACGCGTCTGAAGGCACGCCGGCGCCGGACAGGGAGGCACAGCGCAGACCGCGAGTTCAGTTCAGATATTCACCGAGAATGTACCGCCGTCATCGAGGTAGTGTGGATGGCACGGTACGGGAGCGAAGAAGCAGACCATGCCGGATGCCAAGTTCGCGATTGCAGTCGCCCAGATGGACTGCACCGTCGGTGAGATCGAGCCGAACCTGAACAAGATTCGGCGCCTCGCGCAGACCGCGTCCGAGCTGGGCGCCCAGCTCGTCATCTTTCCCGAGTGTGCCGTCACCGGCTACTTCGTCGGCGACAAGCTGAGCGAGCTCGCAGCCCCCCCCGACGGCGCGCCTTCGAAGGCTCTGGGCGACATCGCCCGGTCCGCGAATCTCCATCTCGCCTGCGGCCTCTTCACGAGCGAGGGAGACGCGATCCGCAACACGCAACAGATGTTCTCGCCCCAGGGCGAGTGCCTGGCGACGTACCACAAGGCGCACCTGTTTTCGGCGGAGCGGACCCTTTGCGAGCCGGGGAACAACCCGGTGGTCGTGGACACCGCCCTGGGCCGAATCGGGATGACGATCTGCTACGACCTGATCTTTCCGGAGTACATCCGGAGCCTGATCGACCTCGGCGCGGACATCGTCATCAACAGCACCAACTGGATCCACGACCCCTACCAGCGAGACTTCTGGGGCTGGAGCCCAGAGCGCACGCAGGGCCTGGTGTCCACCCGCGCCCTCGAGAACGTGGCCTTCGTCGCCATGTCCTGCCGGGTCGGGCACGAGGTGGCCGGCCCCGACCTCGCGTTCGACAGCTTTGGCCCGTCCTGCGTGGTGTCGCCGTCGGGCAAGATCCTGGCCAGGATCGTTGATGGCGAGGGCGTGGCGGTCGCCCATGTCGATATTTCCGAATCCGAGCTCGATCGCTGGCGCGGCATCGCGACGTACCGCATCGACCGCCGGCCGGAACTCTATCGCTGACTGCAAACCGAGCTGCGCAGCGCAACCGCCCCTCCACGGTACGCATGCCAATGGACCCCGGAGCCGTTCCCCTTCACGCGCTTGATACCGGCCGGATTCCGGAGGCGCTGCTGCTGTCCGCGGAGCCGGGATGGAATCAGGTTGCTGCCGACTGGCGGCTGATGATCGAGAACGGCGACAGTTTTGGAGTCTCCACGGAAGCGGGCCGGCTGATTGCGAGCGGGCTGACCGTGATGTTCGACGGCCCGTTCGGCTGGATCAGCATGATCCTGGTGACGCAGGAGTTTCAGCGCCGCGGTCTCGCGACCCGGCTCATGCGCTCGTGCATGGACGCGCTCCGCGGCCATGGCCTTACACCGGGCCTCGATGCAAGTCCGGAGGGACGCGAGGTGTACCTGCGCCTGGGGTTCAGGGACATCTACCGCACGACCCGGATGTTCGCGCCCAATGCCGCTGCCGCGATTGCCGGGAGTGCCGGCACCCTGACCGGTATTCGAAGCATGAGCGCCGAAGACCTTCCGGCCGTCATCGCCTGCGACCTCAATCCCTGTGGAGCCGACCGCTCATACCTGCTGAAACACCTGCACGGCCGTCTTCCGGCGGCCGCATTCCTGTCCGAGCGCGATGGACGTGTGAACGGCTATGTGCTGGCACGGGATGGCCGGACCTGTGCCCAGGTGGGACCGCTCATCGCCGAAGACACCGAGACGGCCGTGACGTTGCTGGGGCGCGCGTTCAACGCGATTCCAGGCCCGGTTTGCCTGGATATCGCGGACCACCACGAGCCAATCCGGATCTGGCTCGACTCCCGCGGCTTCTCCCCCGTCGTTGGCTTCATGCGCATGGTGCACGAGCGCAGCGTCCCCTACGACGATCCGGGGCGCGTGTTCGTGATCGCCGGCCCCGAGCTTGGATAGAGACGCAGAAGCACACCCGAGCTGCGGACCCGGGATTGCTTGAGCGAAGGACGTGGACGGGACGGACCTGTAGCTCAGATCGCCAGATACTTGCTCAGCACCGCCTCGTCGCGCAGGTCGTCCGGAGCGCCTTCGTGCACGATCCGACCCTTCTCCATGACGAGACACCGGCCCGAAGTCTCCAGTGCCAAGTCGATGTTCTGCTCCACGAGAAGCACCGACGTGCCGCTGCTCTCGCTGATTCGGCCGATGATGCGTCCGAGCTCCTGGACGATAGAGGGCTGAATCCCTTCGGAGGGCTCGTCCAGGAGAAGCACATCCGGATGGCCGCAGAGCGCCCGGGCGATCGCCAGCATTTGTTGCTCGCCGCCCGACAGCGTTCCCCCGGCCTGGCCCAGCCTCTCCTGCAGGATCGGGAAGTACGAGAAGACATCGTCGGGAATGGTTCCGGTGCCGTCGCGCTGCGCCCGGGTTCCGACCAGCAGGTTCTCTCGAACCGAGAGTTTGGCGAATATTCCGCGGCCCTGCGGCACGTAGGCCATGCCAAGGCGGGCGATGCGGTGGGGCGGGAGCCCCTGAATCGCGTTGCCGTCGAGCTCGACGCGTCCGTCGGTCGGCCGGAGCAGACCGATCAGCGCCTTCATGAACGTCGTCTTGCCGACGCCGTTGCGACCGAGCAGGGCCAGGACCTCGCCCTTGCCGAGCTCGCAGTCGACGCCGGTCAGCACCGGGACGGTGCTGTAAGCCGCGTGCAGGTTGCTGACCTTGAGCACGGCTACTGCCGCCCGAGATAGACGTCGCGCACCGTGTGGTCGCGTTCGATGTCGCTGAACGGACCGGAGGCGATGACGCGGCCCTGGTGCATCACGGTGGTCGGACAGGCGAGCGCCCGTACGAAGTTCATGTCGTGCTCGATCACGACGATCGTCATCGCCTCTCGGAGGCCGGCGATCAGATCCACGGTCCGGTGCGTTTCATCGGATGTCATGCCTGCGGTAGGCTCATCCAGCAGTAGCAGTTTCGGACGCGACATCAGCGCCATTCCGATCTCGAGCCACTGCTTCTGTCCATGGGGAAGCTCCGCGGCCGCGACGCCGGCGTCGCCGGTCAGTCCCAGGGTCTCGAGCATGCCGCCCACATGGATCGCCTCGTCCTCGGAGCCGCCGCCCGCCGGTCTCGCGACCACCAGGTTGTCGTAGACCGACATGGTGGAGAAGAGACTCGGAACCTGGAACTTTCTGGCAATGCCCAGAGCCGCGAACTTGTGGAGCGGAAGACCGATCAGATCCCGATCCTCGAAGCGAATACTGCCGGAGATGGGACGCTGCGTGCCGGCCAGCATGTTGAACAGCGTACTCTTGCCGGCGCCGTTGGGACCGATGATGCATCGGATCTCCCCGCGTTCGAGCGTCAGGCTGACCCCGCTGACCGCGGTGACGCCGCCGAAGCGCATGTGCAGGTCCTCGGCCTGCATCAGGGCGCCCGTCATTCGGCCTTCCTCGCGCGCTGCAGGCGTGAAGCCACGATTCGGGGAATGCGCCGCAGAAGAGGCAACAGACCGTTCGGAAAAAGGAAGACCATGGCAACGAAGAACGCGCCGATGAACATCGGCCACAGCTTGTAGCTGACGGAGCTCACCTCCTGCTGGAGGCGAATGACCACGAATGCGCCGATGATCGGACCGATCAGCGTTCCGCGGCCCCCCACGGCGACCCAGACGATGATCTCCGTGGACATGAACAGGCCGATGAGATCCGGAGCGACATAGCCGGAGGTGATGTCGTACAGGCCGCCCGCGACTGCTGCGAGCATTGCGGACACCACGAACACGATCAGCAGGTGCAGCGACGTGTTGTATCCCAGGGTTCGGGCTCGCAGCTCGTTGTCCTGGATTGCGGCGAGGACACGCCCGTAGTGTCCGCTGCAGGCAAACCAAATCGCGAGCAGGGCGATGGCCGTCACCGCGAGGATGAGGTAGTACTGATGCACGGGGTCGAGCATTACGTAGCTGAAGCCGAAGATCTCGATGCCCGGCGGCGGCGCGCCGATCAGGCCCGAGTCGCCGCCCGTGACCTGGGACCACCCGATGGCGATATGCTGGGCCACCAGGGAGATGGCGAGCGTCACGATCGTGAGATACGCCCCGCGCACGCCCCCGAAGATCAGGAAGTAGCCGATGACCAGGGCCACTGCGCCGGCGATGCCCATACCGGCGAGAAGTCCCACCAGCGCGGCGTTCGCGCTGTCGATCTTGGGGCCGAATATCGCCATCGAGTAGGCGCCGATCCCGAAGAACGCGGCATGCCCGAAACTCAGGATTCCAGCCTTTCCCCACAGGTAGTCGAGGCTCAGGGCGAGGAGGGCGAAGATCAGCGCGTCGCGGATGACCGACAGGCTGTAGGCATCGGTCCAGGACGGGTACGCGGCAGCGATCCCGACCAGCCCGACGGTGAGCAGCACCCACGGGTTGGACAGTGCCGCGTTGCGGCCGCGTCCGAGCGAAAGGCCGGTTCCGTCCATGGCGGCTACGCCGGGATGAGCCCACGCGGCTTGAAGCGGACGATGACCACCGCCGCGACCAGCACCACGGCCTGGGAGACGGTGACTGGCACCTGGTAGTTGAGCACCGTCTCCAGCCCTCCGACCACCGCACTCCCCGCAGCCACTCCGGCGATGCTGCCCGCGCCGCCGACGATGACGACGAAGAAGGAGGGGGCGAGGTAGCTGGCGCCCATCAGCGCAATGACCTTGGTCAGGGGGGCGATCAGGACTCCCGCGATAGCAGCGATGGCGGCGGCGCCGCAGAACGCGATCGTGTAGACGCGGCGGGTGTTGATGCCCTGCGCCTCGGCCATGTCCCGATTCTGGATCACGGCGCGAAGATCCAGTCCGAACCGGGTCTTTCGGAAGATGAAGACGACCCCGGCGATGATTGCCGCCGCAAATGAAATCAGAAGCAGGCGGTAGGCAGGATACGACGTGCCCAGGAACTCGACCGACCCCTCGATCGGGCCCGACGCCTGCTGGGGCCCCGATCCGAACACGATCTGGAGGACCTGCTGGATCATCAGGCTGACCCCCCAGGTGGCCAGGATGGTCGCCATCGGGCGGGTGTAGAGATGCTGGACGATCAACCGCTCCAGGGCGAACCCGACCGCCGCACCCACGAATGGCGCGAGCAGCAGGGCCATCCAGTAGTTGCCGCCCATCGCCTGCACGAACGACAGCGTGAAGGCGCCGATGGTCACGAACTCGCCATGGGCCAGATTGATGACGTTCATGAGCCCGAAGATGATGGCGAGCCCCAGGCCGACGATCATGAAGATGCTGATCAGGGTCAGCGCGTTCAGCACGAGGGGCACGATTGTTTCCAACGCCGGCTCCGCGAGTCAGTTCCGAGAGTCGAGTTCCGTGGCCCCGTCCGCGAACCGAATGACCGCCGTGCATTGCATGTGGACGGTGCGCACGGGGCAATCGACATGCGCTCGCGTCGTCGAGCGCTCGTTTCGAGGCGCCGGTTGCGGTTCGGGCCAGCCCGCAATTCCCTCCGGCCGGTGGCCGAGCACAGGCATCGGTGAGGAATGCGGGCGTGGGGATTGTATGGCCAAAGCCGTCGGAGACCTACAGGCGCCGAGATAGAGGCCAGCAACCATTCGCGCCATGGCGCAGTGTGCGGAGCGAGATCTTGGCTGTTCGAATTCGTGGATTTCCGCCTTCGCGGGAATGACGGTGGGAGGCATTCTGGCGTACGCTGTGCGGGCTGTCATTCCTGCGGAGCCTGTGCCTCCGAAGACGGGTAGCGGGAATCCATCCGCAGTTCACCGGCCGTACCAAAACCTCAAGGTCCACGCCGAACCTCAGCGCGAAGCGGCCCTGCCCGGCGACCAGGCGAAATTATACCCGAGGACTCGGCTCGGGACGTCAAGCCAGAATCGTTGCGGGGTATATCTCCGCAAGCGAGACTCTCGTCGCCTGCTCCCTGCGTCAGCCCGAAGGCGCGTCCCACCATCGATCCAGGCGAACCTGCCAGCACCGGGCCACTGCTCAACAAGTTCATCCCATGTCCTCCGAATTCTCCGCCCGAGACGTCGCGTCATACTGCGCGCCGCGAGAATCGCATTCGATGTCCACCACCTTGTATCACCACGGCGCTTGGCAGGGTAGAAGCGCCCCACGCAGAGCGCGGCTCGGTCGAGTCGCGTACGCCGGGATCAGTACGCCGCTTATCGTTGCCGAGGGCACCAGGAACTCGGCATGCCGGACGACGTCGGTAACGCAGACTGAGGTGGCTCCACCCTTTTCGGATAGTTTGGCGGCTGAGTTAAGGTGTATTCCACCGTGTATTCCACCGTGTGACGGGGGAATGCAGATGAGCAGCAAGCTGGGCTAGAGTTGGATTCGAATCGATGAGTGGCGCCACAGCGTAGTTGTCGCTTCGGCTGCCGAAACGGATCGCCGCCGAGATCACCGGTAGTAGGATTATTCCTCTTAGAGTCGTTGATCGCTCGCCGGATCGAACAGGTAAACCCTACTGGAGCTGAAGCCGAGCGCGACCCGAGCACCGATCGCCGGCGCGTTATCGGGATCGCAGACCGCCTTTACCGCCATGCCGCCGACGTCGCAGTCGACATAGGTGACCGGACCCACCGGCTCCACCAGAAAGACCTGGCCCCTTAGCGAGAGCTCCCGTCTGGCCTCCACCATCAGGTCCGTCGGGCGAACGCCCATGACCGCCTGGACCGGAACTTCGCCGCCGATCAGGTCGGGAGGCAAGGCCAGTGTCTGCTCACCGACGCTGCATTGCATGCTGCCGTCGCCGCGGCCGAGCTCCACCTCGAGGAAGTTCATCGCAGGCGAGCCGATGAAGGAGGCGACGAAGAGGTTTCTCGGGTCGCGGTAGACCTCCA
>JAPPHR010000140.1 GCA_028820995.1 Rhodospirillales bacterium | reverse complement strand
AAGATCGACAGCAGGAAGATCGTCTGGATCAGGATCACCACCGTGATGGCGCGCGCCAGATGCGGCAGCACGATGAAGAGGAAGCGGTTCACGTAGTTCGCCCCGTCCATCTCCGAGGCTTCGAGCTGCTCGCTGTCGAGCGATTGCAGGGCGGTCAGCAGGATCAGGGTGGCGAACGGCAACCACTGCCAGCTCACCATCAGGATGATCGAGAAGAGCGGCGCATGCGCCAGGAAGTCGAAGGGCTCCAGTCCGAGCGCCTTGGCGGCGTGCGCGAACAGGCCCGACACCGGATTCATGAACATGTTCTTCCACACCAGGGCCGAGACGGTCGGCATGATGAAGAAGGGCGCGATCACCAGGACGCGGACGATCCCGCGGCCCCAGAAGGGTTGATCGAGCAGCAGCGCCAGCAGCACGCCGCCGATGACGGTGATCGCGAGGACGCCGCCGACGAGCACCAGGGTGTTCCGCAGCGCGTCGAAGAAGGCGGGATCGGTGAGGAAGAAGCGGTAGTTGGTCAGGCCGGTCCATTGTTCCATGCCCGGCATGAGCAGGTTGTAGCGCAAGAGCGAGAAATAGACGGTGAGCCCGAGCGGAATGAGCATCCAGGCCAGCAGCAGCAGGACTGCCGGAGAGATCATCAGCCGCGCATGCACTCGGGAGTGTTGCGTCGGCATGGATCGGGCCTCTCGATTGCGTCGGGTCCGGTGGGGGCCGGTCCGCCGGCCCCCACCGGAACAAGAGGCTTAGCCTAGTTGATGTAACCCGCCTTGGTCATTTCGCGGACCGTGAGTGCCTGCGCGTTCGCCAGCGCCTCCTCGGCGGTCACCGTCCCGGCAAGCGCGGCCGAGAACTGCTGGCCGACGGCGGTCGCGATGCCCTGGAATTCGGGGATGGCCACGAACTGCACGCCGACGTAAGGCACCGGATCCACCGCCGGGTTCGTCGGATCCGCCGAATTGATGCTGTCCAGCGTCATCTTGGCGAACGGAACCTTGGCGTATTCCGGGTTCTCGTAGAGCGAGGTCCGGGTGCCCGGAGGCACGTTCGCCCAGCCCTCCTTCGAGGCGACCAGCGCGAGGTAGTCCTTCGACGTGGCCCAGGCGATGAACTTCTTCGCGGCCTCGACCTTCTCGGAGCCCGCCGGGATCGCCAGCGACCAGGCCCAGAGCCAGTTGCTGCGCTTGCCGAGCCCGTTGTCGGGGGCCAGCGCGAAGCCGACCTTGTCGTGCACGGTCGAATCGTTCGGATTGGTCACGAAGGAGGCAGCGACGGTGGCGTCGATCCACATGCCGCACTTGCCGGTCTGGAACAGCGCGAGGTTTTCGTTGAAGCCGTTGGAGGAGGCGCCTGGAGGGCCCGCGTCGGCCATCAGGCCAAGGTAGAAGTTCAGCGTGTCCGCCCACGCCTGGCTGTCGAACTGCGGGTTCCAGTTCTCGTCGAACCAGCGCGCGCCGAAGCTGTTGGACGTGGCCGTGATGAAGGCCGCGTTCTCGCCCCAGCCGGCCTTGCCGCGCAGGCAGACGCCGTAGACCTCGTTGTCCTTGTCGGTCATGGCGCGGGCAGCCTGGGCGATGAAGTCCCAGGTGGGGGCCTCCGGCATCTCGAGACCGGCCTTCTCCATCAGGTCGGTGCGATACATCACCATCGAGCTCTCGCCGTAGAAGGGCGAGGCATAAAGCTCGCCGTCCACGGTCAGGCCGCCGCGGATCGCCGGCAGCAGGTCGTCGATGTCATAGCTTTCCGGCAGGTCGTTCAGGCTGACCAGCCAGCCCTGCTTGCCCCAGATCGGCACTTCGTAGGTGCCGATGGTCATGATGTCGTACTGGCCGCCCTTGGTGGCGATGTCGGTGGTGACACGCTGGCGCAGGATGTTTTCCTCCAGCGTCACCCACTCCAGTTCGATGCCGGGGTTCTTGGCGGTAAAGTCGTCGGTCAGACCCTGCATGCGGATCATGTCGCCGTTGTTGACCGTGGCGATGGTCAGCGTCTCGGCGGCGGCTGCCGTCGCCAAGAGGCACGTGGCAGCAACGGCGCCCATTAGGGTACCAAGTCTGGTCTTCATCGGTTTCTCTCCATGCCCAAGTTGAGCAATTGCTATTGCTCCGGGCAAATATTCAACCAAGTGATGTCCAGAGTCAATGCGGAATGAGTTCCCGTCCCGGCAGGGCCACGAGAGTCTCTTCATTCCGAAGAGTTAGGGCGATCAGGCCTGCGCGAGAATGGCCTCGGCCGTCGCTTCGTCGGTGACCAGCGCGTTGACAATCCGGCCGCGCAGCGCGCCTAGAATGGCGGCAACCTTGACTTCGCCGACGGCCAGCCCGACCACTGGGCGGGGGTTTGCCGCCATGAGCGGCGCGCTGGAAACCCGATCGTTGGTCAGGCCCTCGATCAGCGTGCCCCCGGCATCGAAGACCCAGCCGACGATCTCGCCGACCGCGCCGACGCGGATGAGTGCCCGGCTTTCCTCATGGGTGATGAACCCGTCCACCGTCAGCGGCGCCGAACCGTCGATATGGCCGATCCCGACAAAGGTCACGTCGGCGCGAGCGCACAGCCCAAGCGTCTTCGCGACCGGTTCCTGGCTGTGCAGAATGGGGAGCTCAGCCGGCTTGCGTACCAGCACGGGGAGCGGCATGGGGTTGTGCCGCCCGCCGACCCGCTCGGCCATGCGCACCACGACGTTGTAGGCGGTCGCCGACCCATCGGGCATCGTGTTGCCGACCAGCGAAACGAGATGATGCTGCGGGCAATCCATCGGCGGAAGTTGCTCGACACAGGCGCGCAGGACGCGCCCCGTCCCCACGGCGACGACCCTGGGCGTCTTCGTATCGAGGTGTTTCTGCATCTGGGCTGCGCCGGCAATAGCAACACCGGCGATCGACTCTGGCGCGCCCGGATCCGTCGGCACGATCTCGCATGACTGAAGGCCGAACCGGTCGCATAGCTGTCTCGAAAGCTCCATGCAGTGTGCGATAGGGTGATCCAGTCGAAATTTGATCAGCTTCTCGCTGACTGCCAACGACACCAGCCTCTGCGCGGACTGCCGCGAGACGCCGAGCTTCTGGGCGATCTCGTCTTGGGTATTGCCCGCGACGTAGTAGAGCCAGCCGGCCCGGGCCGCGTCGTCCAGGCGATTAGCGCCGCCGTTGTTCCTCGCCATGCTCGCCCTGTCGCGTCTTCAGTTCGGGCGCCAATACGTAAAATCGGTCCCAGTTGTCAAAGACCGTCACGTCCGCAGGCGTCTCGCCGCGGGCCCGGGCGACGTCGGCGATATGCGATCCGCCCACGTAGCGCCAGACCTTCATGCCTGCGGCCAGCGCCGCTTCGATGCCCGGAACGCTGTCCTCGATCACCAGGCAGCGTTCCGGCGCCGTCGACATCTCGCGAGCGGCGAACAGGAAGAGGTCTGGCGCCGGTTTTCCCTGCGCGACCTGGGAGGCGGTAAAAACATCGGCGCCGAAATAGTCGGTCAGCCCAACGGCCTCCAGCGTATGGGCCACACGCGGCGCGCTCGAGCTGGTCGCGACACACGCCGGGCAGGCCAGTTGACCCAGGACGTCGAGAAGTCCGGGCGTAGTCTGCAGGCTGTCCGCGAAGGCCTCGCGAAGCGCCGCGCGGTAATCGCCCACGAACGTCGACGGCAGCGCAATACCGAAACGCTCGCCGATGATTCCGGCCACGACGGGAAAGCTCTTGCCGACAAAATTGCGGAAGACGTATTCGGTGTCGATGCGGATGCCGTAGGGCAGAAGCTGCCGGACCAGCAGAGTTGCGCTGATGACCTCGCTGTCGGCGATGACTCCATCGCAGTCGAATATGACCAGATCGACAGTCCGCAATTCATTGGCCACCCGGCTGCTCCCGTCGCGGCGACGAAACCTTTCACGGCGTGGGTTCGATGACAAGCGCGAGAGGCCTCGGGCTGCCGCCGACAACCATGAGCAGCGAGTCCTTCTTCAAGCAGACTGGTATCTTCACAGGACAGAGCGCATGCAGGTGACACGTGTCGCCCCGACGCGAATGCAGCCGGTCCACAGCCGGAGGGTCGCACGCGATTCGGGCCATGGAGCGACGGGTGAGCTACGGTCGGCGACGTTGCCGAGCGCTGATCGACGGCAGTCTCACCCCGTGGGCGGTCGGAGAACGATGGGCGGGACCGTCCTGTGCGGTCCCCGGGCGTGCCGCAAAATCGCGCTTCAAATAGGGTCGTAAATCGGGGGCGCCACCCTACGTTTCTGCATAATACTCATCTAACACAAGAAGTTATAAGATGGTAGTGGCGGATGGGGTGGGATTCGAACCCACGAGGGGCTTGCACCCCTGCCGGTTTTCAAGACCGGTGCCTTCGACCGCTCGGCCACCCATCCGCGCTGCGATATCATCAGCCCCCCGGCCCGCGTTCAAGCGTGAAACGCCTTCCAACGGCTTTTTGACTAACGGCCGCACTTCTATGATATAGGGCGCCCACGCCGCTCCGCTCCGGAGCGGCTCACCAGTGAAGGGGGCGCGACGGGCGCGCGGGCGTGGCGGAATTTGGTAGACGCGCGTGGTTTAGGACCACGTGGCTAAGGCCGTGGGGGTTCGAGTCCCTTCGCCCGCACCATCGCCGATGCAGCCCGCTCCAACCGGCATTCGCCGGACACGCGGAGTACGACATGAGCGCTAGACCATGCAGGTGACCGAGACCCTCGCGGAGGGACTGAGGCGGGAGCTCAAGGTGACGGTCCCGGCCGCCGACCTCGAAGCCGACATCGAGGGGCGGCTCGACGAGTTGCGCAAGACCATCACCATCAAGGGCTTCCGGCCCGGCAAGGTGCCGCTCTCGATCGTGCGCAGCCGCTTTCAGCCGCGCGTGATGGGCGAAGTGCTGCAGCAGACGGTCGAGACCCGCTCGCGCGAGGTCATCGAGGAGCGCCAGCTCCGCCCGGCCACGCAGCCCGAGATCGCGATCACCGCCTTCGACGAAGGCAAGGACCTCGAGTTCACCATGGGAATGGAGATCCTGCCGTCGATCGAGCTCGGCGATTTCTCCGAGCTCGAGGTCACCCGGCTCAAGGCCGAGGTGGGGGACGATGCGGTCGAAGACGCGCTCGGCCGCCTCGCCGAGGCCGACAAGGTCTTCGAGGCGGTGGAACCGGCGCGACCCGCTGCGGAAGGCGACCAGCTGCTGGTCGACATTGCCGTCGAGGTCGACGGCAAGCCCGCGCCGGAGCGCAGCGGCGAGGACCTGCCGCTCGAGCTCGACACCGAAGCGCTGATACCCGAAATGACCGAGCAGCTCGTCGGCGCCCAGGCCGGCGAGGAACGCGAGGTGACGCTGACCCCTCCGGCTCCGGACCCGGAAGAGGATGGCGAGAGTGAAGACCGGCATGAGGCGGAGGCGGCGGATGCCACCACCGTGTTCAAGATCGCGGTCAAGGAGGTGCGGGAGCGCCAGCCCGTGACGGTCGACGAGGCCTTCGCCGAACGCCGTGGCGCCGAGAACCTCGACGCGCTGCGCGGCATGATTCGGGAACAGATGCAGGAGCAGTACGAGCAAGCTTCGCAGGCCCGCCTCAAGCGCTCGATGCTCGATGTCCTCGACGAGCACTACCGGTTCGAGGTGCCGCCCGGCATGGTCGAGCGGGAGTTCGAGGCCGTCTGGCAGCAGATCGAGAACGACGCCAAGCGGGCCGAGACGGACATCGCCACGGCTCTCGATCAGCCGGAGGAGGAGGCCCGTGAGGAGTTCCGCCAGATCGCCGAGCGCCGCGTGCGCCTCGGGCTGCTCATCGCAGAGATCGGCGGCGCCAACGAGATCACGGTCGAGCAGGAGGACCTGCTCCGCGCCGCCATGATGAGCGCCCGCGGGCATCCCGAGCCCCAGCGGCTCCTCGAGTATTACCGGGGCCAGCCGCAAGCGCTCGAGCAATTCCGCCCCTCGGTGTTCGAGGACAAGGTGATCGCCTTCCTCGCCGAGCTCGCCACGGTCACGGACGAGGTGGTCGACGTGGAGACCTTGCTGCGCGACCCGGACGAGGACGAAGAACATTCACACGCGGAGTCCGCCGAGGCGGATGAGGAAGAGGCTGCAGCGGCCGACAAGGGCGAGAGCGCCGCGCCGGACAAGTCGGACTGACCGGCGCTGCCGAAAGGGAGAGCGTCATGGCGGATATCGTCGAGACCTACGCCAACACCCTCGTGCCCATGGTCGTGGAGCAGACCAACCGGGGCGAGCGCGCTTACGACATTTACTCGCGCCTGCTCAAGGAGCGGATCATCTTCCTCACCGGCGGCATTGGCGATGAGGTCGCGAGCCTGGTGACGGCGCAACTCCTGTTCCTGGAATCGGAAAACCCGACCAAGGACATCTCGGTCTATATCAACAGTCCCGGCGGCCTGGTGACGTCGGGCCTCGCGATCTACGACACGATGCAGTACGTGCGGCCGGCGGTGGCGACGCTGTGCATCGGCCAGGCCGCTTCCATGGGCTCGCTCTTGCTGTCGGCCGGCGCTGAGGGCCAGCGCTTCGCCTTGCCCAACGCCCGCATCATGCTGCACCAGCCATCCGGCGGCTTTCAGGGCCAAGCCAGCGACATCGAAATTCACGCAAAGGAAATCCTGTTGCTGCGCCAACGCCTCAATGAGATCTACGTTAATCATACCGGCCAGGACATGGCCGTCATCGAGGAGAACCTGGAGCGCGACAAGTTCATGACCCCCCACGAAGCCAAGGACTTCGGCATCGTGGACGACGTGGTGGCGCGCCGGCCAGAGACTCCGGACGACTCGGAGGCCAAGGGCAGCGCCAAAAAGGGCGGTTAGGGACCGCGGCGGGCGCGAGAGCCGGCCGCTGCGTGGTACATCCGGCCTGCGATTCTAGGCCGAAAAGCACTACATATTGGGGATGGAAAACAGCACATGTTGGGCCTAGACACGGGCCGGGGTGTTTGCCAACCTCACGCTGTCCGGGTTGTCTGGAGAAGAGCCGCTCAAGCCTGAGGGCGGCTCTTCGAGGCAGGTCCCGACGGGCGACGGCACGGAGCGGACATGAACAAGTCCAGTGGCGGCGATTCGAAGAACACGCTGTACTGCTCTTTCTGCGGCAAGAGCCAGCACGAGGTTCGCAAGCTCATCGCAGGGCCCACGGTCTTCATCTGCGACGAGTGCGTCGAGCTCTGCATGGACATCATCCGCGAGGAGCACAAGAGCGCGCGGGTGAAGAGCCGTGACGGCGTACCCACGCCCTCCGAGATCTGCGAGGTGCTGGCCGACTACGTGATCGGTCAGGATCACGCCAAGCGCGTGCTCTCCGTCGCCGTGCACAATCACTACAAGCGCCTTGCCCACGGCAGCAAGGGCAACGAAGTCGAGCTCGCCAAGTCCAACATCCTGCTGATCGGACCGACCGGCTGCGGCAAGACCCTCCTCGCCCAGACGCTGGCCCGCATCCTCGACGTGCCCTTCACCATGGCCGACGCGACGACGCTGACCGAAGCCGGCTACGTCGGCGAGGATGTCGAGAACATCATCCTGAAGCTGCTGCAGGCGGCCGACTACAATGTCGAGCGCGCCCAGCGCGGCATCGTCTATCTCGACGAGGTGGACAAGATCGCGCGCAAGTCGGACAACCCGTCGATCACGCGCGATGTCTCCGGCGAAGGCGTGCAGCAGGCGCTGCTCAAGATCATGGAGGGCACGGTCGCCTCGGTCCCGCCCCAGGGCGGGCGCAAGCATCCGCAGCAGGAGTTCCTGCAGGTCGACACGACCAACATCCTGTTCATCTGCGGCGGCGCCTTCTCGGGCCTGGAAAAGATCATTTCTCAGCGCGGGCGCGGCATGGCGATCGGCTTCGGCGCCGACGTGCGTGCACCCGACGAGCGCAAGACCGGCGAAATCCTGCGCGAGGTCGAGCCGGAGGATCTGCTGGGCTTCGGACTCATCCCCGAGTTCGTCGGCCGGCTGCCGGTCCTGGCTACTCTCGACGACCTCGAGGCCGACGCGCTGGTGGAGATTCTGGTCAAGCCGAAGAACGCGCTCGTGAAGCAGTACGAGAAGCTGTTCGACATGGAGAGCGTGACGCTGGCCTTCACCGAGGACGCGCTCCGCGCGGTCGCCCACAAGGCCATTGCGCGCAAGACCGGCGCACGCGGGCTCCGCTCCATTCTGGAGGGCATCCTGCTCGACCCCATGTTCGATTTGCCGAGCTACGATTCGGTTGAGGAAGTCGTCATCAACCGCGAGGTGGTCGAGGGCCGGGCGCAGCCTCTCCTGATCTATTCCGACCGTCTCGAGGACGCGAGCTCGTCGGCGTCCTGAGAGGCCGCTTGAACGGCCGCGCCTCAGTACTTACCTTGCGTGAGTGAGAGCGGCGGCACCGGCCACCGCTCAGAAGCGCAATCGTCAGGTGCACGAGGAGCAATGTTGGACGTGTCGTCGATACCGAGCTACCCGGTCCTGCCGCTGAGGGACATCGTCGTCTTTCCGCACATGATCGTGCCGCTTTTCGTCGGGCGCGAGAAGTCGGTCGCGGCGCTCGAGACCGTCATGAAGGACGACAAGCAGATCCTCCTCGTGGCGCAGAAGAACGCCTCCCAGGACGATCCCACGCCCAAGGATATCCATACCGTGGGCGTGGTCGGATCGGTGCTTCAGCTTCTCAAGCTGCCGGACGGCACGGTGAAGGTTCTGGTGGAGGGCGGCGCCCGCGCGCGGATCGTCGAGTTCGGCGAGAATCCCGCATTCTTCGAGGCGCGGGCCGAGAAGATGGAGGAGGACGAGGGCGACCCCGGCGAGCTCGAGGCGCTCGGCCGCTCGGTGGTGAATCAGTTCGAGCAGTACGTGAAGCTGAACAAGAAGGTGCCGCCCGAGGTGCTGGTCTCGGTGAACCAGATCGAGGAGCCGAGCAAGCTCGCGGACACCATCGCCTCGCACCTCTCGATCAAGCTCGAAGAGAAGCAGGAGCTGCTGGAGATCGGCTCGGTCGGCGGCCGGCTGGAACGCGTGATCTCGCTGATGGAAGGCGAGATCGGGGTGCTCCAGGTGGAGAAGCGCATCCGCTCGCGCGTCAAGCGTCAGATGGAGAAGACGCAGCGCGAGTACTACCTGAACGAGCAGATGAAGGCGATCCAGAAGGAGCTGGGCGAGGGCGAGGACGGGCGCGACGAGGCGGCGGAGTTCGAGGCCCGCATCAAGGCCACGAAGCTCTCCAAGGAGGCGCGCGAGAAGTCGCTTGCCGAAGTCAAGAAGCTGCGCTCGATGAGCCCGATGTCGGCCGAAGCCACGGTGGTCCGCAACTACCTCGACTGGATGCTGTCGATCCCGTGGAAGAAGCGCACGCGCATCAAGAAGGACATCAAGAACGCCGAGAAGATCCTCAACGACGACCACTACGGGCTGGAGAAGGTCAAGGAGAGGATCCTGGAGTATCTCGCGGTCCAGCAGCGCTCGCGCAAAATGAAGGGGCCGATCCTCTGCCTGGTCGGCCCGCCCGGAGTCGGCAAGACCTCGCTCGGCAAGTCGGTGGCGCGCGCCACGGGGCGCAACTTCGTGCGCTTCTCGCTGGGCGGTGTGCGCGACGAGGCCGAGATTCGCGGCCACCGCCGCACCTACATCGGCTCGCTGCCGGGCAAGATCATCCAGTCGATGAAGAAGGCGAAGTCGTCGAACCCGCTCTTCCTCCTCGACGAGGTCGACAAGATGGGGGCCGACTTCCGCGGCGACCCCGCGTCCGCGCTGCTGGAGGTGCTGGACCCGGAGCAGAACAACACGTTCAACGACCACTACCTGGAGGTCGACTACGATCTTTCGGACGTGATGTTCATCACCACAGCCAACACGCTCAGGATGGCGCCGGCGCTGCTCGACCGGATGGAGACCATCCGCATCCCCGGCTACACCGAGGACGAGAAGATCCAGATCGCCAAGCGCCACCTGATCCCGAAGCAGGCCAAGGCGCACGCGCTCAAGAAGGGCGAGTGGTCGATCTCGGACGAGGCGCTGACCGACCTGATCCGCTACTACACGCGCGAGGCCGGCGTGCGCAATCTGGAGCGGGAGCTCGCGAACCTCGCCCGCAAGGCAACGCGGGAGATCGTGGCGGAGGGCCGCGAGAAGGTCCGCATCACGCGGCGCAATCTCAAGAAGTTCGCCGGCATCCGCAAGTACCGTTACGGCGAGGCCGAGCACGAGGACATGGTGGGCGTCACCACGGGTCTCGCCTGGACCGAGTTCGGCGGCGAGCTGCTCTCCATCGAGTCGGTGACGCTGCCGGGCAGGGGCCGCGTGATCTCGACGGGCAAGCTCGGCGACGTGATGAAGGAGTCGGTGCAGGCGGCCGAGAGCTACGTGAAGTCGCGCGCGGTCGAGTTCGGCATCAAGCCCACGATCCTCAGCAAGCGCGACATCCACGTCCACGTGCCGGAGGGTGCCACGCCCAAGGACGGCCCGTCTGCCGGCGTCGCCATGGTGACCTCAATCGTTTCGGTGCTGACGGGCGTCGCGGTGAGGAAGTCGATCGCGATGACCGGCGAGATCACGCTGCGCGGGCGCGTGCTGCCGATCGGCGGCCTCAAAGAGAAGATGCTGGCCGCGCTGCGCGGGGGTCTCACCACGGTCCTGATCCCGAAGGAGAACGAGAAGGACCTCGACGACATCCCCGACAACGTGAAAAAGGACCTCACTATCGTCCCGGTCGAATCCGTGGACGACATCCTGAAGTACGCGCTCGTCGCCCCGCTCGTCCCCATCGAATGGACCGAAGCGGACGAAGCGGCGCTCTACGGCATCGACGCGGACGACGACGCGGATGTGAGCGTCCTGCCCCCGCTCGGCGGCCACGAGGCGCCCGTCCCCCCCCCAGTTTCCTGAGCGCAGGCCCGCGCCGGACGCCCTGCTCACCCGCCAGCGCCGTCATGGTTGGTGAGGCCGGTTGAGGGTAGCCTCACGAGAACAGGGGGCGACACCATGGCGAGGCTGAACACATTCGACGCCGGCGTCGCTGCCGATCCGCTGGTCACCGCGATCGAGCGGGACGGGTATGCCATCGTTCGGGGAATTCTCGATTCCGGGACCGTCGCGCGGCTTTCGTGTGAGCTCGCACCGCATCTGGAAGCGACGGAGACCGGCGATCCCGACGCCTTTTTTGGAAGCAGGACGAAGCGCTTCGGCGCCTTGCTCTCGCGTTGTCCCTCGGCTCGCGACATGGTGGTTCACCCGCTTGTGCTGGCGGTCGCCGACCGCGTCCTCGGGCCCTACTGCGCGCGCTATCAGATCAACTACACGGGCATCATGCATATCGAGCCCGGCGAGTCCGCGCAGACGATGCACCGGGACACCGGCCTCTATCCCATCCAGAACCCCGCGCCCCCGCTCACGCTCGCGACCATGTGGGCGGTCACCGACTTCACTGCGGAGAACGGGGCTACCCGCATCGTGCCAGGCAGCCACCGCTGGCCGGACGCGCGCGTTCCTGACTCCGACGAGATCAGGGCAGCAGAAATGCCGGCGGGATCACTCATGCTGTACGTGGGCAACATCATCCACGGCGGAGGCGCCAACAGCTCCAACGCGGCGCGCTGCGGCCTCGCGCTTCACTATTCCCTCGGCTGGCTGCGCCAGGAGGAGAACCAGTATCTTGCCGTGCCGATGGAGGAGGCACGCACCTTCACCCGGCAGTTGCAGTGCCTGATGGGCTACGACCTCGGCTCGGTCAATCTTGGGTTCGTCGACCACAAGCATCCGAACGACGTCCTGAACGGAACCTCCGGCGAGGGTCCGGGCGAGCTGGGGCCGCAGGCGCTGATGGATGCTGACAACGCGATCCGGCGCTTCAAGGTCGACGGCACAGAGGCCGTGGGCCGCACCCGAATGAAGGTTTGAACGCAAGCGAAGGCCGCGTCTCGGCTGGAGCACTTCGCGTCCCTCGCCCACCTCCGCACGCCGTGCTAGAACCGGCCGCACCCGTCGCCCGCGCGTCCTGGGCCGACGGGAGTTCCCTCACCCCAATTCAACGCATCGTCCGGAGGCGCCGCGCATGACCGTCGAGAACCGCTGCAAGAGAAAGATGCTCGCGGGCGAGCCCGCGCTCGGGGCCTGGCTCTCCATGGGCAGCCCCATCGCCGCCGAGATCGTCGCCGACGCCGGCTACGACGCAGTTATCATGGATCACGAGCACGGCCCCGGCGACCTCTTGAACGCCGTAACCCTCATGCAGGCCGCGAGCGCCTCCGGCGCGACGCCGATGATGCGCGTGCCGTGGAACGACATTGTCTACATCAAGCGGGCGCTCGACATCGGCGTGATGGGTATCATCATTCCATACGTGCAGAACGCCGACGAGGCCGAGGCCGCGGTCGCCGCCTGCCGCTTTCCCACCGCGGGCGTGCGCGGCGTGGCGCCCCACGCAGGCCGCTGCTCCGGCTGGGGCACGCGGCTCAAGGCCTACCTCGAGGCGATGCCGCACGAGCTGCTGGTTGCCTGCCAGATCGAGACCGAGGAAGCGATCGACAACATCGAGGAGATCGCGGCGGTCGACGGCGTCGACATGCTCTTCCTGGGGCCGAGCGACATCTCGGCGAGCATCGACCACATGCTCGACATGCAGGAGCCCAAGGTGATCCGGCTGATCCAGAAGGCCGAGCGCAAGATGCGGGCAACGGGCAAGCTGCTCGGCACGGTCACCCGCCCCGGCAAGACCGTCAACTGGACGTTCGAACGCGGCTACCACATGGTCATTGCCGGCGGCGATGCGCGCCTGCTCCAGCGCGCGGCCGCAACCCAGGTCAAGGAATTCCGAGACTCGCCGCCGAAGAAGCGCAAGTAGGGACGGCACCACGCGGCCAACAGCGCATACGCCGGGCCGATCAGATCGCGCGGTAGTACGCCTCTTCGTCCGGCGCGCCGGAGCAGGCGGCGCGCCCGCTGTCGACCAGATGGATCAGGTGGGCGAGCACGGTCCGCGCCGCAGCGGGGCGCAGCCGCGGGTCGAGGCCCCGGTAGCGCATGGCCACGATCTCGGGAATGGTCGCGGCACCCTCCACGACGGCAGACAGGATCTCCGCCTCCCGCCGGCGCCGGTGGCCGAGCAGCTTGCCGACGAAGCGTTGCGGCTTGGGTATGGGCGGCCCGTGCGTGGGCCAGTAGGTCGTCTCGTCGCGCGCCTTGAGCTTCTCCAGCGAAGCCATGTAGGCGCCCATGTCGCCGTCCGGCGGCGAGACCACCGTGGTCGACCAGCCCATCACGTGGTCGCCGGAGAAGAGCGCCCGCTCCTCCGCAAGCGTGAAGCAGAGATGGTTCGAGGTGTGGCCGGGGGTATGCACGGCCTCCAGCGTCCAGCCGTCCCCTGCGACCACGGCGCCGTCCGCGAGCCGGTGGTCCGGCACGAAGTCACGGTCCGCGCCCTCTTCCACCGCAGGCCCCTCCCCGCCGCCGTGCGGGCCGAAGCCGTAGCTCGGCGCCCCGGTCGCGGCCTTGACGTGGCGCGTCGCCGGCGAGTGGTCGATATGTGTATGGGTCACGATGAGGTGGGTTACGGTCTCGCCCCGCACGGCCGCAAGCACGGCGTCGACATGCTCGGCCAGGTCGGGCCCCGCATCGATGATCGCCACCTTGCCCCGGCCCACGATGTAGGTGCCCGTGCCGTGGAAGGTGAAGACGCTCGCATTGGGTGCGATGACGCGGCGGATCAGCGGCGAGACCTGCGCCACCGCGCCGTACGTGAAGTCGAGCTCCCGCACGTAGGGGATCGGCTCGCTCATGGGGCGGCCTCGCGGTGAAATGAATGGCGCCGGCATGGAAGGCAGCGCCCGGTTGAATGGCGGCGGGCAATGGGTATCATCGCCCCGCCGCCGGGGTCAAATGCCGGGACGGTGCCACCAGAGACGACGAGGGACGCTCCGTGACCATCGATCCGCCGGAGATCATCGAGGTGGAAGAGACGGTCGTTGCCTGCAACGGCGGCGGCGGTGCGCTCGGCCATCCGCGCGTGTTCCTCAATCTGGAATCCGACGGCGCCATCGACTGCCCCTATTGCGACCGGCGCTTCGTGCTCAAGGCCAGCGCAGCCAAAGCCGGCAGCCACTAGGCCGCCCCTCTTTCAGCACCGGTCCGCATGGCCAGCACGGCGATGAAGCCCAGGCCCGAGACCCCCGCGCACACCCAGTAGGCGCCCGCGCCCCAGGCGGCATAAAGCAGGCCCGCGATCAGGAGCCCGGCGCCCAGACCCAGACCGTTGGTGAGCGCGGCGAACAGCGCCTGTGCGGTGTTCGACGAGCCGGCGGGCACCGTGCGGGCGATGAACACCATCGCGCCCAGGTGCATCGCGCCGAAGGTGAACGCGTGCAGGCACTGGGCCAGTGCCAGCGCCCACACCTCCGTCGTCAGCGCCAGCACCGCCCATCGCACCACGCCGGCCAACGCCGCCACGCCCAGGAGCCCCACCGGCCCGATGCGGCGCAACAGCGGCGCGTTCCATGCGAAGAGGATCACCTCGGCGATGACGCCGCCCGCCCAGAGCATGCCGATCACCCACTCCGTGATCCCGGCGCTGAGCCAGTGCAACGTCGAGAACCCGTAGAACACCGCATGCGCGCCGTGAATCGCCGTGGTGGCGAGGAGCATGAGGCGGAAACGGCGGTCGCTCAGCACGCTCAGAATCGGCGCTGCGGGCGGCGCATCGCCGCCGCGCTTGTCCGGCATGGCGAATGAGCCTCCGATCATCAGCACGATGCAGACGAGGATCATGGTGACGATGAGGTCGGCAGACGGCACCGCGACGACTTCCAGCACGGCGCCTCCCACCGCCGCCGCGACGAGGTAGGACACCGAGCCCCACAGCCGCACCCGGCCGTAGCCGGACTCGGGCGAGACAGTGCGGAGAGCGATGGTCTCGCCCAGCGGCAGCACACCGGCATAGACCAGCGTGAAGACGGTGCTCACCGCAAAGATCGGCCAGAACCCCCAGGTCCAATAGAACGCGACTGTGACCAGAAGCACGGTGAAGGCGCAGGCGACCAGCGGCCCCCGCGTGCTGTCGCGACGGTCGGCGAAGCGGCCGATGAAGGGGCCGACGGCGGCGCGCAGCATGAGCGTGAGCCCCAGCATCAGCCCGATCTCGGTCACCGAGAGGCCGCGCGCCTGCAGGAAGAGCGGCCAGAAGGGCAGAGCCACTCCCGCCACCAGAAAGTACGCCGCGTAGAAGGCGGAGATGCGCGGGGCCGCGTAAGGGATGGAAGCGCTGCGGGCAGACACAGGCGGCAACTCGCGGTTGGCGGCGGCGGGTGGCAGCGTCCGCGCGGCGCCCGCTGTGCGGGGGCCGGCCTGCGTGGCATAGTGGCGCGCACTCCTGAGGGCAAGTGCCCGCAGACCCTGAAACCGGAACGCCCACCGTGAGCGACGACGCCCCCGACGCAATCGAACTGCGCCACCTCTACCTGATCGACGGCTCGGGCTTCATCTTCCGCGCCTTCCATGCGCTGCCGCCGCTGACGCGCCCCGACGGCACGCCGGTCAACGCGGTGCTCGGCTTCAGCAACATGCTGTGGAAGATCCTGCGCGAGACCGATGCCGACCATGCCGCGGTGATCTTCGACACCGCGCGGCTCACCTTCCGCAACGAGATCTACGAGCCCTACAAGGCGAACCGGGGCGAGACGCCGGAGGAGCTGATCCCGCAGTTCCCGCTGGTGCGGGAGGCTGCCGGCGCCTTCAACCTGGCCTCCATCGAGCTGGAGGGCTTCGAGGCCGACGACCTGATCGCGGCCTATGCCGTCGCCGCGCGGGCCAGGGGCGCCCGGGTCACCATCGTCTCCGCCGACAAGGATCTGATGCAGCTCGTCGAAGGCGACTCGGTGATCATGTACGACTACTTCAAGAACAGGGAGATCGGCCCGGATCAGGTGCAGGAGCGCTTCGGCGTGGGACCTGAGCGGGTGATCGACGTCCAGGCGCTCGCCGGCGACAGCTCCGACAACGTGCCGGGCGTGCCGGGCATCGGGGTCAAGACCGCGGCGCAGCTCATCAACGACTATGGCGACCTCGACGAACTGCTGGCGCGTGCCGAGGAGATCAAGCAGCCCAAGCGGCGCCAGAACCTGATCGAACACGCCGAGATGGCGCGCGTCTCGCGGGAGCTGGTCACGCTGCGCCGCGATGCGCCGCTGCCGATGCCGCTGGAGGCGCTGGCGCGGCGGCAGCCGGAGCCGGGCGCGCTCCGCGCCTTCTTCCAGGAGAACGGCTTCCGGTCGATCGCCGCGCGGCTCGACGGCGAAGACGGGGAATCGAGGCTCGCGGAGGAGGAGGCGGAGCCGGAAGAGACGGCCGCCCTCCCCGCCGCCTACCCGCTGGTGACCGATGCGCAAACGCTTGCGCAATGGGCGGAGAAGGCGCGGGAGAGCGGCGTGCTCGCGCTGGAGCCGTTCCGGCCGGCGGGGTCTCCGGAGGGCGCGGGCCTCGCGGGCCTCGCGCTCGCCACGGCGCCGGGCGATGCCTGCTACGTGCCGCTGGGCCACGCCGGACCCGACCTGCTGGGGGCGGAAGAGGCGATTCCGCAGCTCGACATTGCCGAGGCGCTCGCGACCCTCGACCCGGTGCTGAGGGACCCCGGCGTGCTCAAGCTCGCCCTCGACATCAAGCAGACCGTGCGCCTGCTGGCACTGCACGGCGCAAGGCTCGCCCCGGTCGACGACCCCATGCTGGCCTCCTGGGTGCTCGACGGCAGCCTGCATGGCCACGGACTGGAGGACCTGACCCAGCTTCACCTCGACCGCGCAGCACCAGCGCTGGCCGACGTGCTCGGCAGCGGGCGCAGCAGGGTCTCCGTCGACGCGGTCTCGCCCGAGGCGCTGCGGGACACTGCGGCGGCGCACGCCGACCTCGCGCTCCGCCTGCACCGGGTCATCCGACCGCGCCTCGTCGCCGACCGCCTCACCACGGTGTTCGAGAGGATCGAGCGTCCGCTGATCGGCGTGCTTGCCCGGATGGAGGCCGCCGGCATCCTGGTCGACCAGGGCGAGCTGGTCGCGCTGTCGGCGGACTTCGCCGGCCGCATCGAGGCGCTGGAGAGCGCGATTCACGCCCTTGCCGGCCATCCCTTCACCATCGGCTCGCCCAAGCAGCTTGGCGAGGTGCTGTTCGACGAGATGGGCCTCCAGAGCGGGCGCAAGGGCAAGTCGGGCGCCTACAGCACCGGCGCCGACATCCTGGAGGAGCTGGCGGCACAGGGCCACGACCTGCCGGCGCGCGTGCTCGACTGGCGCCAGCTCACCAAGCTCAAGAGCACCTACACCGATGCCCTGATCGAGCACATCGACCCCGCGACCCGGCGCGTGCACACGACCTTCACCATGACCGCCGCCAACACCGGGCGGCTCTCGTCCAACGACCCGAACCTGCAGAACATCCCGATCCGCACCGAGGAGGGCCGGCGCATCCGCCGCGCCTTCGTGGCTGCGCCCGGCCACGTGTTGCTCTCCGCCGACTATTCGCAGATCGAGCTTCGCATCCTCGCCCACGTCGCCGGCGTGGACGCACTCAAGGAGGCCTTCCGCGAGGGGATCGACATCCACGCGCTGACAGCGAGCCAGGTGTTCAAGCTGCCGCTGGAGGGCATGGACCCGATGGTCCGCCGCTCGGCCAAGGCTATCAATTTCGGGATCATCTACGGCATCAGCGCCTTCGGGCTGGCGCGCCAGATCGGTGTCCCGCAGGGCGAGGCCAAGGGCCTGATAGAGGCCTATTTCACGCAGTATCCCGGCATCAAGGACTACATGGAGCGCACCAAGAAGGCGGCCCACGCGGAGGGCTTCGTGACCACGCTGTTCGGCCGCAAGTGCCGGCTGCCGGGGATCAATCACCGCAACCCGGCCCGGCGCGCCTTCTCCGAGCGCGCGGCTATCAACGCGCCGATCCAGGGTGCTGCGGCGGACGTCATCAAGCGCGCGATGATTCCCATGCAGGGCGCGCTTGAGGCCGGGGGCCTGGGCGCCCGGATGCTGCTCCAGGTGCACGACGAGCTGGTGTTCGAGGTGCCGGAGGGCGAGGTCGAGGAGACAAGCGCGGTGGTCAAGCGGGTCATGGAAAGCGCTGCCCATCTGGACGTGCCGCTGACCGTCGATGTCGGCACGGGGACGAGCTGGGCCGACGCCCACTGACGCCACGCCGCCGCGGCCTGCACGGAGAGCGCAAAGCCGCCGTTGACTGGGGCCGATCCTGTGGCATACTGCCGACGACGCGCGGGCCGGCGTTCGCCGGATACACCCGCGCGCCGTTGCATCTTACCCACCGTCGTGAGCACAATGAAAACCTTCTCGGCCACGCCTGCCACCATCGAGAAGAAGTGGATGCTGGTGGACGCTGAGGACATCGTCCTCGGCAGGCTCGCCACCATCGTCGCCACCCGCCTGCGCGGCAAGCACAAGCCGAGCTACACGCCGCACATGGACTGCGGCGACAACATCATCATCGTCAATGCCGGGAAGGTGCGGCTCACCGGGCGCAAGCGGGAAGACAAGCTCTACCATCACCACACCGGCTATCCCGGCGGGCTCAAGACCCGCACCGCCGGGCGCATCCTCGGCGGCAAGCGGCCGGAGGAGGTGGTGATCAAGGCGGTGCAGCGGATGATCCCCAAGGGTCCGCTCGGCCGCCAGCAGATTGCGAACCTCAAGGTATACGCCGGCCCGGAGCATCCGCACGAGGCGCAGCAACCCGAACCCCTCGACATCGCTGCGATGAATCCGAAGAACGCGAGGAGCACGCTCCGTGGTTGACGAGCCGAAGACCCTGACCAGCCTTGCCGAGCTCGGCGAGGTCGCCCTTCCCGACGCCGATATCGAGCCCGAGCCGCAGATCGACCGCC
>JAPPHR010000089.1 GCA_028820995.1 Rhodospirillales bacterium | reverse complement strand
CCTGCTTGAAGGCGGCGACCGGGCCGATGCTCTCGCGCACCATGCGCACCAGCTCCACCACGATCTCGTCCGAAGGCCGGTTGACGCCCGCCTTCAACACGACGAAACCCAGTGGGAGCTGCCCCTTCAGCGCGTCGGCCACGCCGATGACCGCGCATTCCGCCACGTCCTGGTGCGCCGCCAGCACCTCCTCCATGGCGCCGGTGGAGAGCCGATGGCCGGCGACATTGATGATGTCGTCGGTGCGGCTCATGATCCAAAGGTAGCCGTCCTCGTCCAGCACGCCGGCATCGCCGGTCAGGTAATAGCCGGGGAAGCGCGTGAAGTAGGCTTCCTCGAAGCGCTTGTCGTTGTTCCAGAGCGTCGGCGTGAAGCCGGGCGGCAGCGGCTGCTTGACCACGATGGAGCCGATGGTGCCGACCGGCACCTGCTCGCCCGCCTCGTCCACCACCTCGATGCGATAGCCCGGCACCGCCTTGGTGGGCGAGCCGGGCTTGACCGGCAGCGCGCCGAGGCCGGTGCAGTTGGCGCCCATGGCCCAGCCGGACTCGGTCTGCCACCAGTGATCGTAGACCGGGCGCTCCAGACTCTGCTCGGCCCAGGCGAGGGTGTCGGGATCGGTCCGCTCGCCAGCGAGAAATAGCGTGTCGAAGCAGGAGATGTCGTAGTCCGCGAGGCGCGCCGCATCCGGGTCGTCGCGCTTGATCGCACGGAATGCGGTGGGCGCGGTGAACATGGCGCTCACCCCATGCTGCGAGATCACCCGCCAGTAGGCGCCGGCATCCGGCGTGCCGACCGGCTTGCCCTCGAAGAGGATCGACGGGCAGCCGTAGATCAGCGGCGCGTAGACGATATAGGAGTGGCCCACCACCCAGCCGATATCCGACGCCGCCCACCACACCTGGCCGGGGTTACGGCCGTAGACGCCGTGCATGGTCCAATGCAGCGCCACGAGGTGCCCGCCATTGTCGCGCACGATGCCCTTGGGATCGCCGGTGGTGCCGGAGGTGTAGAGGATGTAGAGCGGGTCGGTCGCGGCGACGGGCACGCAGTCCACCGGCTCCGCCTGCGCCATGACGTCCGCCCAGGTCTCGTCGCGGCCGGCCGTGAGCGGCGCCTCAAGCTCAGGCCGTTGCACGACGATGCAGCACTCAGGCTTGTGGCTCGCGCGCTCGATCGCCTCGTCCAGCAGCGGTTTGTAGGCGATGACGCGGTTCACCTCGATGCCGCAGGAGCCGGAGACGATGACCTTGGGCTTGGCGTCGTCGATCCGGGTCGCCAGCTCGTTCGCCGCGAAGCCGCCGAACACCACGGAGTGAACGGCGCCGATGCGGGCGCACCCCAGCATGGCGATGGCAGCCTCCGGGATCATCGGCAGGTAGAGCACGACGCGGTCGCCCGCCTCCACGCCGCGGGCGCTGAGCGCGCCGGCGAAGCGCGCGGCGAGCCCCTGAAGCTCGGCATAGGTGAAGCGTTGAACGGTATCGGTAACGGGGCTGTCGTAGATCAACGCCGTCTGCTCGCCGCGCCCCGCGTCTACGTGACGATCCAGCGCGTTGTGGCAGGTATTCACCTCCGCGCCGGGGAACCACCGGTAGAAGGGCGCGCGTGAGCCGTCGAACACGCGGTCCCACCGCTTCGCCCAATCGATGCCCTCGGCCGCCTCGGCCCAGAAAGCCTCGGGGTCTTGGAGCGAGCGGGCGTAGGTCTCGTCGTAGCGGCTCGTCATGGAGCGGATCCCGGTCGGTGATGGCGCCGCCGATATTGGCGCGCGCTCGCAGGCCGGGCAAGCGGCCGCGCGCGATGGCGGCTGTCTCCGAATGCTGGGCGGGGAAGGCCCCGATCACCGTGCTCTGCGGCGATAGGCTTCGCGGCGATGAGCGGCACGCAGGACGAGCACGACCAGATCGCGTTCCCGCACCTCGTAGAGCAGCCGATAGTCGCCGACCCGGATGCGCCGCAGTCCGCGCAGCTCCCCCTTAAGCGCGCTGCCCGCAAAGGGATTCTCGGCCAGCCGATCGATGGCCGCGATGAGGCGCTCCCGGTCGGACCTCTCGATGCGCTGCAACTCCCTTGCCGCGCTCTCCTTAATCCGAATCGCGTAGCGCATGCCGGACCCGATCCCAGTCCAACACCCGATCACTCGGATCGCGGAGGCGTTCAACGGCGACCGAGAGGTCTTCGAAATCCTCCAGGTAGCGTTCGACGGCCTGTCGGATGACTTCAGCCCGGCTGCGCCTAAGCTTGGCCGCAGCCTCGTCCAGTGCGGCGACGAGGCCGTCCGGCAGACGTGCAGTGATCTGGCTCATGGCTCACTATAATGTCGTTTAAATCATCATAATGACAAGTGATGTCAGGACCAAACACCGTCGTTGCGGGTGCGGTTCGACACTTCGATGCGGTATCGCCGCAGATTCGAGGGCGCACCGGAATGCCGAAGTCGCGCTCCCCTACCAAGGTCCGAACGCCTTGTCTTGGGTTCGGGATGCTGTACCGTGCAGCCGCTCGCTCGTGACGACGCCGGGACACTCCGGTCATGGCCGACCCGTCCACCCTCGCCTCATCCATCGAATCGCTCGGCCTGAGCCGGGTTGCCTGCGTCGGCGACCTGATGCTGGACCGCTTCGTCTACGGGCGGGTCGAGCGCACCTCGCCCGAGGCGCCGGTGCCGGTCCTGCGGACCGATCACGACGACCACATGCTGGGCGGCGCCGGCAACGTGGTGCGCAATCTCGTCTCGCTCGGCGCGCAGGCCACCCTGCTCTCGGTGATCGGCGACGACGAGGTGGGGCGGAGGCTCACCGGCATGGTCGGCCGTGAGGAGCGGGTCGAGCCCCATCTGTTGGTCGAGCGCGGCCGGCCTTCCACCGAGAAGACCCGCTTCGTCGCCGGCGGCCAACAGCTCCTGCGCACCGATTCGGAGACGACCGATGCGATCTCGCAGCGCTCCGCCGAGAGCCTCTTGGGCCTCGCCCGCGATGCCTTCGCCGCCTGCGACGTGGTCGTGCTCTCCGATTACGCCAAGGGCGTGCTGACCCCCGAGCTGGTGCGGCAGCTCATCGAGGCGGCCGAGGACGCCGGCCGGCCCGTGGTGGTCGATCCCAAGGGCCGCGACTTCGCGCGCTACGCCGGCGCCACGGTGCTGACGCCCAACCGTGCCGAGCTGGGGTTCGCCGCAGGCGAGAGCCTGGCGACCGACGAGGCCATCGTCGCCGCCTGCCGCGACCTGATCTCCCGCCATCGGCTCGGCGCGATCCTGGTCACGCGCAGCCGCGACGGCATGACGATCGTCTCCGCCGACGGCCGCCTCGCCCATCTCCCGGCGGAGGCGCGGGAGGTGTTCGACGTCTCCGGCGCGGGCGACACGGTGGTGGCGACGCTTGCCGCGGCGCTCGGCCAGGGCGCGGACCTCATCGCCGCCGCCCAGCTCGCGAACGCGGCCGCCGGAGTCGCGGTCGGCAAGGCCGGCACGGCGGCGGTTCATGCCGCCGACCTCCTGCGCGCGGTCCGCGCGGGCGATCTCTCCGCCTCGGAGGCGAAGATCATGCCGCTCGGCGCAGCGCTCGAAGCGGTCGCCGGATGGCGCGCGCGCGGGCAGCGCATCGGCTTCACCAACGGCTGCTTCGACCTGCTCCATCCCGGCCACGTCTCGCTGTTGCGCCAGGCGCGGCAGGCGGCGGACCGGCTCGTCGTCGGCCTCAACAGCGATGCCTCGGTGCGCCGCCTCAAGGGCGAGGGGCGCCCGGTGCAGGGCGAGGCGGCGCGGGCGCAGGTGCTCGCGTCGCTGGAGACGGTCGATCTGGTCGTCATCTTCGCCGAGGACACGCCGGTGCGCCTGATCGAGACGCTCCGCCCCGATTGCCTGGTCAAGGGCTCCGACTACACCATCGACGAGGTGGTGGGCGCGGACATCGTGCAGGGCTACGGCGGCACCGTGCTCATCGCCGAGAACGAGCCCGGCTACAGCACCAGCGGCACCATCAGGCGCCTGCGTGGCTGAATCGGCCGGTCAGACGCTGTCGGCGGGCTGAACGAAGCGGTCGACGACCTTCTTGGTGCCGGCCTTGTCGAACTCGATCTCCAGCTTGTCGCCGTCGACGGAGCGGATCCGGCCGTAGCCGAACTTCTGGTGAAAGATCTGCTCGCCTGCCGTGTAGCCGCCGGACGCTGCCCCGCTGGCCGAGGGCACGGGAGCCGCATCGATAACGGGCGGCGTCCGGCGGCTGCGGTAGGCCGCGTGCTCGGACATGAGGCGCCGGGCAGTACTGGCCCCGCCGTGACCCCGATAGAGCCCGCCCGGCGCCGGCTGCATACCCGTGCCGTCGGGAAGCATCACGTGCTCTGGCGCGAGCTCGGCGACGAAGCGGGACGGGATCGCGCTCACCCACTGGCCGTGGCGAAGGCGGTTCGCGGCGAAGAGAACGTGGGCGCGCAGGCGGGCGCGGGTGAGGCCGACATAGGCGAGGCGGCGCTCCTCCTCCAGCCCGGCGGCGCCGGATTGATCGAGAGCGAGCTGGTGCGGGAACAGCCCTTCCTCCCATCCGGGCAGGAACACGGTGTCGAACTCCAGGCCCTTGGCGCCATGGAGGGTCATGATGTTGACCATCTCTTCCGCGCCCTCTCCCTCCCGGTCCATGACCAGGCTCACGTGATCGAGGAAGGCGGCGAGGTCCTCGAACTCGGAGAGCGCGTCCACCAGCTCCTTCAGGTTCTCGAGCCGGCCGGGGGCTGCAGGCGAGCGGTCGTTCTGCCACATCTCGGTGTAGCCGGACTCGTCGAGCATCTTGCCGACGACCTCGGCATGGGGCTTGTCGTTGAGGGCGGCGCGCCAGCCACGGAGTTGCTCGATTAGCCGGCCGAGTGCGGTGCGGGCCTGCGGTCTCAGCTCGTCGGTCTCGATCAGCCGCTCCGCCGCGCGGTAGAGGGAGAGGCCGGCCGCGCGCCCGAGCTGGTGGACCGGGCGCAGCGAGGCCTCGCCGAGGCCGCGTTTGGGCAGGTTCACGATGCGCTCGAAGGCGAGATCGTCGTCGGGGCGCGCCACGACGCGGATGTAGGCAACGGCGTCCCGGATCTCCTGGCGCTCGTAGAAGCGCAGGCCCCCGATCACGCGGTAGGGCAGGCCGATGGTGAGGAAGCGCTCCTCGAAGGCGCGGGTCTGAAAGCCGGCGCGGACCAGGATGGCGATGCTGTCGAGGCTCTCGCCGCCCTGCTGCAGCGCCTCGATGGCCTCGCCGACGGCGCGTGCTTCCTCGTCGCCGTCCCAGCTCTCGCTGATGCGGACCTTCTCGCCGTCCTCGCCCTCGGTCCAGAGCGTCTTGCCGAGGCGGCCGGCGTTGTGGGCGATCAACCCCGACGCGGCGGCCAGGATGTGCCCGGTGGAGCGGTAGTTGCGCTCCAGCCTGACCACCTGCGCGCCGGGGAAGTCCTGCTCGAAGCGGAGGATGTTGCCGACCTCGGCGCCGCGCCAGCCGTAGATCGACTGGTCGTCGTCGCCGACGCAGCAGATACTGTGATGGGTCTGCGCCAGCAGCCGGAGCCACAGGTACTGCGCGACGTTGGTGTCCTGATACTCGTCCACCAGCAGGTATCGGAAGCGCCGCTGGTAGTCGGCGAGCACGTCGGCATGTTTGGTGAAGAGCGTCAGGTTGTGGAGCAGGAGATCTCCGAAATCGACGGCGTTCACGGCCCGCAGCCGCTCCTGATAGGCGGCGTAGAGGGCGGGCGCGCGCCCGTTGGCGTAGTCGGCGCCGTCCGCGCCCGCCACCCTGTCGACGGTGAGCCCACGGTCCTTCCAGCGCTGAATGACGATGGAGAGGGTGCGGGCCGGCCATCGCTTCTCGTCGATGTCGGCCGCCTGGATGATCTGCTTCAGCAGGCGGACCTGGTCGTCGGCATCGAGGATGGTGAAGTCCGGCTTGAGTCCGGCGACCTCGGCGTGGCGGCGCAGGATGCGGGCTGCGATGGCGTGGAAGGTGCCGAGCCAGAGCCCGGCGGCGGAGCGGCCGATCAGGCGCTCCACGCGGCCGATCATCTCGCGCGCCGCCTTGTTGGTGAAGGTGACCGCGAGCACCTGCCCCGGCCGGGCGCGGCCGGTGGCGAGAATGTGGGCGAGCCGCGTGGTGAGGACGCGGGTCTTGCCGGTGCCGGCGCCGGCCAACACCAGGAGCGGGCCGTCGAGCGCCTCTGCCGCCTGCCGCTGCTCCGGGTTCAGGCCGTCGAGATAGGCCGAGGCAACCGCTGCCGCCGGCGGGCGGGCGTCGGGCTCGGCGGGCAGACCGGGCGCGATGTCGAAAGGCTCGTTCATGGACCAGTGCGCGGGAGGATTCGCCCACTATACCACGGGCAGGGCGGGTCGCGCCCGACCAGGGCCCTCAGGCGGCCTCAGGTTCCTTCGTGCGGTTGCAGCGCATGCCGAGGCTGTAGCGCTCGACCGCGATGCCGTCGAGGAAGTGGAACGGCCGGTCCTTGCGCGCGCCGAAGCCCGGCGCCCGCATCAGGATCCCGTCGCCGGGACCGGCCTCGAGCACGCGGGCGCCCGCGCCGCTGCGGTCGGTGCAGAGGCCGAAGCGGCCGTCCCCGCTGAGCTGGACGATCGCCACCAGCCCGACGTAGCGCACGTGGTCGCGGTGCGGCGTGATGCCGCGCGCGCCGGGCGGATAGCGCTGCAGGACCAGGTCGTTGAGAGGCAGCGCCTCCAGCGGTGGCGTGTCCATGACGGCCAGTGCATCTGCGACCAGCCGTTCCACCGCTTGCGTGAGCCTCCAGAGCGGATGCGGCCGGGGAATCGAGAGGCAGATGTCGAAATCCTGATAGACGGCGCGTTCCCCCTCGCCGATGACGGGCTTGGCGTTGCGGAAGGAGAGGTCCGCGCCAGACTTGAGGAAGGGCACGCACTCTGCGGCTGCCAGCAGCGGCAGCACCGCGGCGTCCTCGCACGCCACGCAGTCGAGAGCCGCGGCCATGGCATCGGGGCCGGCACGCAGCACCGGCTGCGCGACCTGCGCCCCGCCGGCTGCGTCCGATCCCGCTACGCTACGCCCCGCCATGGTGAACTCCCATCCGCCCGACTATTGCGGAAGCCGCTCCGCCTTGCCAGCCCGACACGCGCCCGCACCGGCTTTGCCGCCGCTGGCCGCGGCCCTATAGTCCCGCCGCCGCTCAGCAGGCGGGAACCGTTCCGGGAGGATGTGCGGATGGGGTCGCTGGATGTCGTCGGGATCGGCAATGCCATTGTCGATGTCGTGGCCGAGGCCGACGACGGCCTGCTCGCCGAAGAGGGTCTTCCCAAGGGCTCGATGACCCTGATCGACGCCGCGCGCGCCGACGTGCTCCGCGCGCGCATGGGGCCCGCGGTCGAGGTCTCGGGCGGCTCGGCCGCCAACACCATGGTGGGTGTGGCGAGGCTCGGCGGCGCGGCCGGCTACGTCGGCAAGGTGCGGGACGATGCGGCGGGCGCAGTGTTCCGCCGCGATATCCGGGAGGCCGGCGTCGCCTTCCCCACGCCTGCGGCGGCCGAGGGTGCTGCGACCGCGCGCTGCCTGATCTTCGTGACCCCCGATGCCCAGCGCACCATGAACACCCATCTCGGCGCCTGCGTCGAGCTCGGCCCCGCCGATATCGACCCGGACTTCATCGCGAGCGCGGGGCTGCTCTACATGGAGGGCTATCTCTGGGACCCGCCGGCGGCCAAGGAGGCCTTCCGCAAGGCGCTTGGCATCACGCGGCAGGCAGGCGGGCGGGTCTGCCTCTCGCTGTCCGACAGCTTCTGCGTGGACCGCCACCGGGCGGAGCTGCGCGATCTGGTGGCGAACCACATCGACGTGCTGTTCGCCAACGAGGACGAGGCAATGGCGCTCTACCAGGTGCAGGACTTCGACTCGGCGCTCGCCGCCGCCCGCGCGGACTGCGCGGTCGCCGCGATCACCCGCAGCGCCAAGGGCTCCGTGGTCGCTGGCGAGGGCGCGGTGCACACCATCGAGGCTGCGCCCATCGGCCGGCTGGTCGATACCACCGGCGCGGGCGACCTCTACGCCGCGGGCTTCCTGCTTGGGTTGGCGCGGGGCTTCGACCTCGCCCGCTGCGGACGCCTCGCCTCTCTGACGGCCGGCGAGATCCTCGGCCATTACGGCGCCCGGCCGGAAGCCGACATCGCCCCCTTCGTCGACGCGAGCCGGGAACCCCTCTAGCGCAGCGCCGGCCCGCCGCCTACGCGACCTTGGGCAGCACCTCGTTCTTCAGCAGCGCCATGGATTCGTACCAGGCCCCGTAGGGCTCCCAGTCGTGGCCCATGGCGAGCAGGGTGCCGAAGGTGCCGATCTCGCCGCGCAGGTCGTTCAGCTTCTGCGCGACCTCGTCGACGGAGCCCACGATGAAGACGTTGTCGAGCATGTACTCCATGGTGACATCGCTGTCCGCCATGTCCTGATCGTTCTTCAGCAGCCGCAGCATGCCGACCTTGGGCAGCAGCCTGAAGAAGTAGTCCTCGAAGTCGCGGGTGAGAATCCCGCCTGCTATCTTGCGGGCCTCGGCGCCGGTCTCCGCCACCACGACCTCGCGGGCGACGCGCCACTGGCTGGCATCGGGCTCGCGGCCCGCGCTCTGCGCGCCCTCTTCGATGGCCTCCCAGTGGGTCTTGAGCAGCACCGGCGGCACGAGGTTGATGGACATGGGCATCCAGCCCTTGGCGGCGGCCATCTTCAACGTGGAGGAGCGCGGCGAGACGCCGGCGACGCCGATGGGGGGATGGGGCTTCTGGTAGGGGCGCACGTGCGCTCTCAGCCCGACATCGGTCTCGGTCTCGGGCACGGTGAAGCGGAAGCCGTCGCTCTCGTAGACGCCGGGCGCGGGATCGGTCCAGAGCTTCAGGATCGTGTCGAGCGCGGCGCGGGTGTAGCTCTGGTTGTTGATGGCGGGGTTGTCGCCCCAGTAGCCGAAGACCTTCATGTCGCCGGGGAAGCTGCCGGTGCCGACGCCCCAGTTGAAGCGGCCCTCCGCCATGTGGTCCAGCTGCGCGATCCGGTGCGCGAGCACGAACGGATCGTGGTTCGGGATGCAGCTCACGCCGGTGCCCAGCCTGATCTGCTTGGTGAGCGGGAGCGCCTGGGCGATGAGCAGGTCCGGCGCAGGGATGTTCTCCCACTCCGACGTGAAGTGCTCGCCGATCCAGACTTCGGAATAGCCGAGCTCGTCGAGCTTGACGATCTGATCGAGGTCCGCCTTGAGCGTCTCGGTGAAATTCGCGCCCGGCGGGTGCAGCGGCATGGTGAAGAGACCAAGTTGCATCGAACCGTCTCCAGCGGTGAGGCCCAGGTATGGCGGCAGCATAGCGGGGCGCTCGGTTGCCCGCCAAGCCGGGCGCCATCAGCTCGGCGGCGGCGCGCCGGCCTTGGCGTCGATGGTGGTGCGGGCGACCTTGGCCTCGCGGTAGGCGAGATAGAGCGTGCTCGCGAAGATGACGACGCCGCCTATCCAGACGTAGAGCACCGGCACCTCATTGAACAGCAGGTAGCCGTAGAGCGCCGACCAGATCAGGCGGAGGAAGTCCACCGGCAGCACCACGGTCGCGTCCGCCTCGCGGAAGGCCTGGGCGAGGCAGAGATGGCCGAGCGTGCCGACGCTCCCCATCAGCGCGAACCAGCCGAGGTCCTCGAGCGTCGGCCATTGCCAGACGAAGGCCGCCGCGATCGACGACAGCGGCGTGAGGAAAACGGCCATGTAGACCGTCATCGTCAGGCTCGATTCCGTGCGCGACAGCACTTTGAGCAGGATCAACGCGCCGGCCCAGACGGCGGACGAGCCCAGCACCAGCAGCGATCCGGGGTCGAGAGCCGCCATGCCGGGGCGAATGATCACCAGCGCGCCGACGAAGCCCAGGACCAGCGCCGCAATGCGCCGGATGCGCACGACCTCGCCGAGCAGCAGGACCGCGCCCACGGTGACGAAGAGCGGCGCCGTGAAGCTCAGCGCTGCGATGGTGCCGAGCGGCGTGATCGGCACCGCCGAGAAGAACATCAGCATGGCCGAGACGTGAACCGCGCCGCGCGCGGCATGCAACGGCAGCTTGCGCGTCCTGAGCGCGCCGAAGCCGTGCCGCAGCAGGAAGGGCGCGATGAAGACGAGGCCGAAGAAATTGCGGAAGAAGGCGACCTCGAACGGGTGCTGCTCGCTCGATGCGATGCGGATCACGGCATGCATCGAGGCGAAGCCGATGGTGGCGCCCAGCAGCAGAAGCATGCCGCGCGCCGGCGGCGGCAGGGAGAGATAGGCGGCGAGTAGCGGAGCGAGCGGCCCGGCCCGGCGCGGGCGGCCGGCCGGCGGCGGGCTGCCCCGCGGAGGGCTAGGGACGCGGCTTCTCCTCGGTGGGGCCGCCGGCCTCCTTCCAGGCGCCGAAGCCGCCGGCGATGTGGGCGACGGGGCCGAGCCCCATGTTTTGCGCCGCCTGCGTCGCCAGCGCTGACCGCATGCCGCCCGCACAGAAGAAGACGAACTTCTTGCCGCTCGCGAAGAAGGGCTTGTGATAGGGACTATCGGGGTCGATCCAGAACTCGATCATGCCCCGCGGCACGTGGCGCGCGCCGGGGACGGCGCCTTCGCGCCACAGCTCGCGGATGTCGCGGATGTCGACGAGCTCAACGCTCTCGTCGTCTGCGAGCGCGATGGCGTCTTCGGCAGAGAGGGTCTCGATCTCGGCCTCCGCCTCGGCCACCAGCTCCTTGATCCCCTTGGTGATCATGCTCCCCTCCCGTATCGCGCCCGAGCGGCGCGATGATGGCCGAAGCCGGTCCCTGGCGCCAGCCGGCTACGCTAGCCTTCGTCGGACGATGGTGACGGCGCCTCCCGCCCGGCCAGCACGCCGAGCAGCCGCGCATCGCGCTCTGCCGCGAGCGCCGGAAGCGAACGGCCGGCCAGCATTTCGTCGACAGCGCGGGTCATGGTCTCGATCGCGTCCGAATCGAGGTGGGGCGTGCCGAAATCGGCCCACCAGTCTTCCATCGGCGGCCCGAACTGCGCGAACGCGGCGCGCACGCCGCCTTCGCCGCCCGCAAGATGGAACGTCAGGAACGGCCCCATGAAGGACCAGCGGAGCCCGGGACCGTGGGAGACCGCCGTGTCGATGTCGGCGGCGCTCGCCGTGCCCGAGAGCAGCAGGTGAAAGGCTTCGCGACAGAGCGCCGCCTGCAGGCGGTTGGCGATGTGGCCGGGCACCTCGCGCTCGACCTTGATCGCCCGCTTGCCGTGGGCGTTGTAGAAGGCGACCGCCCAGTCCACCGCCTCCGGATCGGTGGCGTCGCCGCCCACCACCTCGACCAGGGGGACGAGATGGGGCGGGTTGAAGGGATGGCCCACGACGAAGCGCGCGCCGTTGCGGAAGCCTTCCTGCAGCGCGCTGATGAGGAGCCCGGACGAGCTCGAGGCCATCACGGCGTCCGCCGTCAGCACCGGGTCGACACGAGCGTAGAGGTCGCGCTTGAGCGCGAGCTCCTCCGGCGCGTTCTCCTGAACGAAGACCGCGCCGTCCACCGCCTGCTCCGGCTCGTCGACCACGCGCACCCGTGCAGGATCCGCGCCCGGGCCGAGGCCGAGCCGCTCCATCGCGGGCCAGGCCGCGTCGATGAAGGCGCGGAGGCGCCCGGCAGTATCGGGCGCCGGGTCCCACGCCGTGACCGAGAAGCCGCGGGCCAGGAAATAGGTTGCCCAGCTCGCGCCGATCGTCCCGGTGCCAAGCAGCGCAATGTCGCCGACCGCCTCAGGTGCAGGCCGTGCCATGGGTGCCTCCCTCGCATGCCGGCGGCCCATTCTTCGGGCGGCACTGTCGATTTTGCCGCCAGGCCGCGCCGCCCGGCGCTATATATACCGCGAGCGCTAGGCGCTCGACATATTCCGCGCGCACCCGGCAATTGAGAGAGCGGCGCGGGGCGGGGCACTGCCGACGGAGGGCATCATGGCGGACAAGGTAGTGAAGACGGACGCGGAGTGGCGCGCGGCGCTCACCGAGGAGCAGTACTACGTGACCCGGCAGGGCGGCACCGAGCGGCCCTTCACCGGCGACCTTTGCTACGAGAAGGCGCCGGGCGAATACGCCTGCGTCTGCTGCGGCGCCCCCCTCTTCAATTCCGCCGACAAGTTCGAGTCCGGCACGGGATGGCCGAGCTTCACCAGGCCGATCGACGACGCCAACGTCGGCACGCTGGAGGACACGAGCTACGGCATGCGGCGGATCGAGGTCATGTGCAGCCGCTGCGACGCGCACCTCGGCCACGTCTTCCCCGACGGGCCGGCGCCCACGGGGTTGCGCTACTGCATGAACTCTGCCGCGCTCGTGCTCACGCCCGGCGACGAAGACGAGCCGGAAAGCGCCTGACCCTCATGTCTCACCGCGGTTGCTGTCGGCGGGTGGGAACGGCGGGCTTCACCCCTCTTTCGAGGAGGCCACCTCACGGACCATGTCCCTGAAGACCCCGAACGGAGACAGGTCATCGGCAGAGCGCCGCGAGATCATCCCGGCACGATAACGGTAGGAGCCGAACGCCACCGGCAGGGGTTTCAGCGGGTGTCCGGGAATCCGGTCGAGGAAGGTCAGCGAGAGCCACGACAGGTAGGGACCGGACCGCATCAGCGACAAGCCGGCGGAACCCGCGCGCGTGACGGTCTGCACCCGCTTTCCCGTGCGGTCGTGGAGTTGGTCGAGAACCCCGACCAACGACGGCCGCCCGTTGGCGGCATCCGAACGCAGGGGTGCGTCGTAGTCGATCCACGGGTAGTCGGCGAGCGCTTCTTCGCTCACGATCCCCGCATGGAGAGGATGGTTCCTGTGGGCGACGATTCCCCATGTCATGTCGAGAAAGCGCTCGCTCCTCAGGAACTGCGGCAGGGGCTCATCGCCGCTGATGCCACCGCAGTGAAGGTCGCTGTCGCCGTTCGCCAAGAGGCGGATCCCCTCCGGCAGGGGCGTGGTCTTGAGTTTGAGCTCCACGCCTGGGCAGGCCTCGTGGAACCTGGCGATGACCTCAGGCAGGACGGCGCCCATCCACATGGCCCCGGCCGTGATCCGCAGGCTGCCGGTGCGGCCGGAGAGCGTGGCGGTGATTTTCTCTTCGGCGACTTCGATCTCGTAGAGGATATGGCGTGCCAGATCGGCGACCACGGCGCCGAGCGGCGTGAGCCGGACGCCCGTGGACATGCGGTCGAAGAGTCGCCCGCCGAACTGGCGCTCCAGCCTTGCGACGACCCGCGAGAGGGCGGGCTGCGTGATGCCGAGCTTGTCGGCGGCGGAGAGAATCGCGCCGGTCTCCGCGACGGCAAGGAATTTAGTAAGGTCCTTTCGCTTTTCGAACATCTTCGACACACATCCTTCGGGAATTAACTCCATGTCCCTCGCTCATGGATGTGGCAAGCGGTTTGAATACCGTCTAACACTGAATTCTGATTCACCCGATAGGATAAACTTATCGGACTGCGGCACCGGGCACGAGACAGGGCGGGCGTGACCGGCGGCACGAATCGCGGTTTCTCAGTGTCGCGATGGACGCCGGACAGGCCGTATGGCGCCCAAGAGCGCCGCATCGATTCCGCCAAAACAATATCAACACGTTGTTTATACGTCTTAAATGGAGAGAGGACCGAGCCGTCGACGGCCGGCGTCAGCCACCGCCCTTGAAGTCAGTCCATACGAGTCCCAAAGGTCAGCGTAGAACAATCGTGAATTCTCAGGCGGGGTGTGATGATCCCTTCCTGCCCGGAGTAAGCGTTCTGCGCAAGGCTTGCTCGGCTCTCTATGCCGTTGCAGCATGCATTTTCTCAAAATAGTCAGCCCCGCGTTGGGCTCCAGTTATGCCGCAAAGTTTGATGGCTTAGGGTCAACATCAGACGACACATGAAATAGGCGCGCGATTCACACATGAATCTCTGAGATGAGCGCACTTTGCGGGATCCACACCGTTGGCCGCCGTCGCTCGGCGTACGCCTTCGGCAACCAGGCGGCGAAGCCGCCGAGCGTCGTGAAACCGTCACACGAGTGCCGGAGAGCGGTAACCGGCCATCTATATTCCCAACCACGCCTGCGGCGCTGGATGGGCGGCGCAGGCCCGGTGCAAACTTCACTCGACCACGGGAGATGGACATGCGCGATCACGCGGTGGCCGCACTCGATGCGGTCTCACGGGCCGATGCCGGCGACAGCAACGGCCGGCACGCCTTGCCCACCGATTTCGAGCGGCTGGCCGAGCGGGCGGTCTCGCGGCGCGGCTTCCTTCGCGGCACGGCGGCCGGCGGTGCAACGGCCTTCGTGCTGGGGGCCGGCGGCATGGCGGCAATGCCCGTGCGCGCTGCCGTGGCCGGTCTCGACTTCACGCCGGTCGCCGCCAACGGCCTCGACACGGTCACCGTGCCGGAGGGCTACAGCTGGCATGTGGTGGCACGCTGGGGCGATCCGCTCTGGTCGGACGGCGCGCCGTTCGACCACGCGACACGCGGCACCGGCGCGAGCCAGGAGCTGGCCTTCGGCGACAACTGCGACGGCATGGCGCTCTACACCGACGGAGGCCACAGCGTGCTCGCCGTGAACAACGAGTACACGAACCTCGGCATCGCCTTCGCCAATCGCGAATCGGGCAAGCCCGAGACCGACGACGACGTGCGCAAGAGCAAGGCCACGCACGGCGTCTCCGTCGTCGAGATCGCGCCGGCCGACGGCGCCTGGCAGATCGTGCCGGATTCGCCTTACAACCGCCGCATCACCCCCGACACGCCGATGGAGATCACCGGGCCCGCGCGCGGCCACGAACTCCTGAAGACCGCAGCCGATCCCGATGGCACCACGGCGCTCGGCACCTGGAACAACTGCGGCAACGGGCGCACGCCCTGGGGCACGTACCTTGCCTGCGAGGAGAACTTCAACGGCTACTTCTCGTCGAGCGACCCCGACTTCGCGCTGCCCGAGGGCTACAAGCGCTACGGCATCAAGGCGGAGGACAGGGGCTACCGCTGGGCGATGACGGACGAGCGATTCGACGTCTCCAGGCATCCCAACGAGCCGCACCGCGCGGGCTACATCGTGGAGATCGACCCGCTCGATCCTGCCTCCGTGCCCAAGAAGCGCACCGCACTCGGCCGCTTCAAGCATGAGAATGCGGAGGTGACATTGGCTGCCGACGGCCGGGCCGTGGTCTACCTTGGCGACGACGAACGGGGCGAGTTTCTCTATCGCTTCGTGAGCGACGGCGCCTATTCCGAGGGCGGCGACAACGCCGACCTGCTGGCGAGCGGGACGCTCTCCGTCGCCAGGTTCGCCGACGACGGCAGCGGCGAGTGGGTCGCGCTCACGCCTGCGACCACGGGCATGGCGTCCCAGGCCGAGATCTGCATCCACACGCGCCAGGCGGCGTCGGCGGTGGGCGCCACGACCATGGACCGGCCGGAATGGGTTGCCGCCAACCCCGCCAGGGCCGAGGCTTACTGCTGCCTCACCAACAACAAGAACCGCGGCGTCAAGCCCAACGCGGGCGGCGATGCCACGCCGGTGGGCGGGCCCAATCCCAGGGCGAAGAACAACTACGGCCAGATCGTCCGCTGGAGGCCCATGGGCGGCGACCACGCGTCCGCCTCCTTCGCCTGGGACCTCTACGTCGTCGCCGGCAACCCGACCGTGCATGCGAACGCTTACGCGGGCTCTGCCAACCTGAATGCCGGCAACATGTTCAACTCGCCCGACGGCCTCGCCTTCGACAGCCAGGGCCGCCTCTGGATCCAGACCGACGGCAAGTACTCCAACGAGGGCGACTTCGCGGGCCAGGGCAACAACATGATGCTGGTCGGCGACCCCGCCACAGGCGAGATCCGCCGCTTCCTCGTCGGCCCCAGGGAGTGCGAGGTCACCGGGATCACCTGGAGCGGCGACCGCACGACGCTCTTCGTCGGCATCCAGCATCCCGGCGAGAAGGGCAACAGCCACTTCCCCGAAGGCGGCGATGCCGCGCCGCGCTCCTCCGTAATCGCGATCGCCCGCGACGACGGCGGCGAAATCGGCTGAACTATTGCTGAGCAGTTTCGAGGCCGTCTCTCACGGGGCGGCCCCATTTATCTCTCCTCGTCACCTTCGATAACCGCATCCTTTTGCGGCCCCGAACCGGATTCCGCCATATGTTTTTCTTATGGATTGGGAACAAAATCTGTATTGGAAGCAATAGATGCACGTGCATACATCACTGCCGATACGGCATAGCGCTGGCTGACACGGACCCTAGGTTCCCAGCCGGTGGCCGGTTCGAAAGGGTAATCATACGCCGATAGGAGGCAACGATGAGGACGCAAGAGAAGGCCGCAAACCGCAACAGTGGACAACACGCGAAGAACGGCAACAACAAGATCTGGATGCGCCGCGGGGCTGTCGTCGCGCTCATCGCAGCCGTCGTGGCCGTCACCACGACCGTCGTGCTCATCGGCGGATCGGAACCCGCGAACGCCTGCTTCCTCGGCATTCCCTGCTGGTAGGACCCGTCGTTGGCCGGTTCCGTCGATACGGCTGGCCCTGTGGGTGTGTGGCCACGGTCACTCGCCCTCAGGGCGCCGGCCTGTCGTGGTTGACCGGCGCGGCTAAGTCAGTAGTATTGCCGCACCGGTCTTGCAGGTGAACCCCGCGGGAGAGTTCGCGCGGCCCGGCCGCGCGGCGCCGAAGGAGCAAGCGTCCCGGAAACTCTCAGGCATCAGGGACCGCGGGAGGATGCAACTCTGGAAAGCAGGCGGCGCACGCCGCGCCGCCTCACCGACGGGGTAAGCCGGCGGCGAGCCATCGCCCGCCCGGTTAATCTCTCAGGTTCCGAGACAGAGGGGGCACCGGACGATCCCGCACGGGATCGTTGCCCACTGTCTGTGCGTGCCTGGGAGCTAGCATGAGCGACGACGCCGGTACCGACACCCTCGCTCGAACTCCCCTCCATGACGAACACCGCGCGCTCGGCGCGACGCTGGTGGGCTTCGCCGGCTATGAGATGCCGGTGCGCTACGCCGCGGGCATCATGGCGGAGCACACCCACACGCGCGCCGCCGCCGGCCTCTTCGACGTCTCGCACATGGGCCAGCTGCGGCTCACCGGCTCCGGTGCTGCCGACGCGCTCGAGCGTCTCGTGCCAGGAGATATCGCAGGGCTTGCGCCCTGGGCCATGCGCTACACCCAGTTCACCGACGACGAGGGCGGAATCCTCGACGACCTGATCGCCACGCGGACCGACTACGGTGTCCACCTCGTCGTAAACGCCTCCTGTAAGGAGCAGGACATCGCCCATCTCGAACGCCGGCTCGATGCCGGCGTTGGCTTGTCGGTGCTCTCCGAACGCGCGCTCGTCGCGCTGCAGGGGCCGAGGGCGGCGGCGGTACTCGAACGCCACGCGCCCGGATGCACGCGGCTCGCGTTCATGACTGCCGGCACCTTCGCCATCGGCGGCGCGGACGCGCTGGTTTCCCGCTGCGGCTATACCGGAGAGGACGGCTTCGAGATTTCGGTGCCCGAAGACGCAGCGGTCGCGCTCTGGCGGTGCCTTGTCGCCGAGCCCGAGGTCGAGCCCGTGGGGCTCGGCGCGCGCGATTCGCTTCGTCTGGAGGCGGGGCTCTGTCTCTACGGACACGACATCGACGAAACCACCTCGCCGGTGGAGGCCGGGCTCGCCTGGTCCATCGGCAAGCGGCGCCGGACCGGCGGCGGCTTCCCCGGCGCGGCCCGCATTCAGCAGGAGCTGGCGGAGGGGCCCAAGCGCCGCCGCGTCGGCATCCTGCCCGACGGCAAGGCGCCGGCGCGCGAAGGCACGCCGGTGCTGGACGCAGACGGCGAGGAGATCGGCACCGTCACCAGCGGCGGCTTCGGGCCGACAGCGGGCGGGCCGGTCGCCATGGGCTACGTCGCGGCCGAAGCCGCGGAGATCGGCAGGCCGGTGTCGCTGCTGGTGCGGGGCAAGCCCCGGCCGGCGGCCATCGTGAAGCTGCCGTTCGTCCCCCATACCTATCACCGACCATGAGCGAGAGGATGCCATGAGCGGGCTCAAGTACAGCAAGGACCACGAATGGGTGCGTATTGAAGGCGATGTCGGCACCGTCGGCATCTCCGACTACGCGCAGGAACAGCTCGGCGACGTCGTCTACGTCGAACTGCCGGAGGTGGGCCGAACCGTCGCCCAGAACGAGGAGGCCGCGGTGGTCGAATCGGTCAAGGCCGCGAGCGAGGTCTACGCACCGGTCTCGGGCGAGGTGGTCGAGGTCAACCAGGCGCTGGAGGACGACCCGGCGCTGGTGAACGGCGATGCGACCGGGGAGGGCTGGTTCGTCAAGCTCCGATTGAGCGCGCCCGGCGAGCTCGACGGACTGATGGACGAGGCGGCTTACGCCGATTACGTCGCCGGCCTCGGCGACGACTAGCTTGTTGCGGGACGCGGCGCCCATAAGCCGACGCCCGCAGGCAGGGAAGGAGCGAACGCGATGACGGCACACGACGGTTCATTGACGGCTCTGGAGCAGGCGGACGCCTTCGTCGGCCGCCATATCGGCCCGCGCGACGAAGATGTCGCGGCCATGCTGCAAACCGTGGGCTACGAGTCTCTCGACGCGCTCATGGACGCGGCCGTGCCCGCCTCGATCCGCGCCGAGATCCCGGCGGACTTCCCGGAAAGCCGCACCGAAAGCGACGTGCTGGCGGAACTGGCGGACCTTGCCGGGCGTAACCGCGTCGCGCGCTCGATGATCGGCCTCGGCTACCACGACACCATCACGCCCCCCGTCATCCAGCGCAACATCCTGGAGAACCCGGGCTGGTACACGGCCTACACGCCGTATCAGCCGGAGATTTCGCAAGGCCGGCTGGAGGCGCTGCTCAACTTCCAGACCATGGTGATGGACCTCACCGGGCTTAGCTG
>JAPPHR010000136.1 GCA_028820995.1 Rhodospirillales bacterium | reverse complement strand
AGTTGGTGGAGTTGAACAGGCTGGAAGAGGTCTTGGGGATGACGATGTCGTCGTCGCCCGGAGCCAGCTCGTCGATGACCTCCGCTTCCCACGACCCCTTGGCCGCGAAGATGCCGGAAATCTTGTAGTCGAGGCCGCGGTCCCTGCCATCCTTCGTCAGACACTCGATCACCGTGTAGACGACCTCGATGCCGGCCTCGCGGCACGCGGCGATCAGGCGCTGCCCGTTCGGGATGACGACGTCGCCGACGCGATCGTACAGGTATCGGTGGTTCGGGTTCCGGGCGCGACTCTCCGCGTTGTACTCGCCCTTCTGGAGGTCGACGACGAGCAGAGCCGCACGCCCGGGCTCGACCGCCCGCTGCCGGAACGACTCGTCGCCTTCCAGGGGAATGGCATCGATCTCGCTGCGCTCCATGAGTGTCGTCTCCCGTTCCTGAGGCCGTTCATTGCGCGCCGGCCGGCCGTCGGTTCCGTCAGTAGACCTGCACGTATCGTTCGCACATGCGCTCGGCGCGCGACTCCGCGTAGAGCCTGATTTCGTGCCGCTTGAGCGCGGTATAGGCCTGCACCATGGTGGGCGTGAACCAGCTCTTCACGCTCTCGTCGGCCTCGAACGCATCGAGAGCCTCGTCGAGCGAGGTGGGGAGCCTGCCGATGCCGCGCGCTTCTCTCTCGTCCCCGCTCAGATCGTCCGGTTCGCCCTCCACCAGGTCGGGGCGCGGCAATCCGTCGCGGATGCCCTGCAGGCCGGCACGCACGATCGCGCCGATGGCCAGATACGGGCTCGCCGTGGCATCGGTGAAGCGGAACTCGATGTTGAAGGCGTCGCCCCGATCCGCCGGCTCTGCCGCGGGCGACGGGCAGATGCGAATGGCTGCCTCGCGATTCTGCACGCCCACGATGTCGTAACCGCAGCTCCAGTGATGCGGGCCGAGGCGCAGGTACGAAATGGGGCTCGGCGCGGTCACGGCGCAAAGGGCCGCGACGTGACGCTGTACGCCCGCGACGAAGCTCGCGGCGACGGTGCTGAGCTCCCCCGGCGCATCGGCGTCGTAGGCGGCGGCCTTCCCGTCGGCGTCCAGAAAGCTCACGTGGAGGTGGCAGCCGTTGCCGACCGCGTCCGGTGCCGGCTTGGGGGAGAACGTCGAGCGCAGTCCGCTCTGACGCGCAGCCTCGTGCACGACCTCGCGGGTCAGCACCACACGGTCCGCGCCCGCGAGACCCGCAGCAGGCCCGCATGTGATCTCGAATTGCCCCACGCCGTACTCGGGCTCGAAGGTCTCGATACCGGCCCCCGCGTCGATCAAGGCCGCGACGCAAAGATCGGCGAACGGCGCGATCCGGCGCGCCGCATCCAGCGAGAACGGAGCCGCCCAGCGGATATCTTCGCCGAAGAGCGCGAACTCGTTCTCGTAGGCGACATGAAGGTCGAGGCCGGTTTCCGCCTTCATGTCCGCCAGCGCTGCCGCCAGGAAGCTCCGCGTGCAGCACTCCCAAGGGCTGCCGTCGGGGTTGAGGCTGTCGCAGAGGACCAGATGAAGGGCCGGATGCTCGGGCCGCAGCAGGACCCGCCGCCGCGTCTCCTCATCGGGGATCTGGCGCACCTCGTCCATCGGCCCCCACGGGTTCTCGGCGATGTCCTCGAACGGGGTCATCGCCTGCCCGGCCAGCGCCCAGCCGAGCCCGTGGGCCTTGCGGCGTTCGTACTCGCCGATCGGCACCCCGCGAGTCCGTGAGAGGCCGACGAGGTCGTTCCAGACCAGGTAGATTACCTCGCCGCGGCTCACGATGATCTTGCCTCAGGGTCTTGCGGGACTTCCCGGTCGTCCCACGTGTAGCCCTTGCGGAGGGACTCGAGTGCCGCGATCCGCCGGTGCGTGGTGTCGCCGAGCCGGCCGACGATCCCTGCGACCAGGGCCTCGATCAAGGCAATGCATGGCACCAGGGTGTCGTAGGGCGAGGGCGCATCCACATCCACGGTCAACACCTGATCGGCGAGGTCCGCGATGGGTGAGAGCCAGGGGTCGGTGATGAGCACCAGCGTGGCGCCCTGCTTCTTGGCTGCCTCGGCGAGAGCGATCGTGTCCTTCTGATAGCGGCGCACATCGAAGATCACCACGACGTCCCGGCGGGAGAGATCGAGCAGCGCATCGGCTCTCCCCTGCGGGGTGTACGCGATGACGTGCGCGCGCGGCCGCAACTGGTAGAGATGGGCGTGCAGCATCTCGGCGCAGGCTTGCGTGAAGCGCCCTCCGGTGGCGTAGACCGTCCGCCGGCGGTCCGCCAGCAGCTCGACCGCGGCATCGAACTCGCTTCGGGGCAGGTTGGCGAACGTCGCCTCGATACCGTGGACGAAGGAGTCGCCCGCGATATCGAGGAGGTGATCGCGGCGCTGCTCCGGCGGGCTCCGGCCATAGAGGCGAAGCGGCGAATCGATGCGCGCGGCCACGTCGCTCTCGAGCGCGCGCTGGAAGTCGGCATAGCCGGCGAAGCCGATCTTGTTCGCGAAGCGCAGGACCGTCGGCCCGCTCACGCCCGAACGCGCGGCAAGCCCCGCAACGGTGTCGAACCCCGCCATCAGGTTGCTGGCGAAGAGCGTTCGCGCCACGCGCCGCTCCGCCCTGGTCAGGTCGGCTGTTCGCTGATGGATGACGTCTCCGAGGGTCGCGCCGGGATCGGTCATGGCTCGTCTGGCCGGTGTGTAACACCTGTTAGACTAATAGAGACTTGTCGCTTTGTTGTAAAAGTCCTCAGAAATCCCGGTTTACAGTCAAGGTGCCGCGAACGCGAGCGTCGTCACCCGTCCGCCATAAAGGACGCGATCCCGGACCGCGCAATTCGGCGTCGGCGAATGCGTCGTGACCGTCGCGAGAAAGTCGAGCTAGTGCGCCATCAGAACCGGCACCGTCATCTCGCGCAGGACATCGCGCGTCACGCCACCCACCAGCTTCTCGCGCAAACGGCTGTGGCCGTAGCCCCCCATCACGAGGAGGCCGACGCCACAATCGCTGATTTCGGAGAGAACCGCGTCGCCGATGCCGATGCCTGCCCCGGATAGCGTGTGCCGGGCTTCCGCGCGGACGCCGTGACGCGCCAGATGTGCGCTGACGTCGGCTCCCGGAATGTGCATGCCGTCGCACCTGTCGACGCCGAAGACAATCACCTTGCGGGCGTGCTGCATCAGGGGCAGCGCACCGTCGAGCGCGTGCTTCGCCTCCCGCGTGCCGTTCCAGGCGAGCATGATGGTGGCCGCGTTGGCGTCGAACGAGCCGGCATTGGGCCAGATCAGCACGGGGCCGCCCCGCCGAGCACGACGTTGTCCGCCAGTCCGCCCTGGCTTTCGTGATCGCCGGGATCGGTCTGGCCGACGATGACGATGTCGGCATAGTGCGCGCTGGTGACGATGGCGTCGGTGAAATCGCCGCCCATGAGGCGCCATTCGCCGGGCACCGCCGCCCGCGCCGTCCGTTCGGCAAACTGCTCTTCGGCCTCTTCGGCGAACCTGCGCTCTTCCGTATCCAGCCGTTTCAGGACCTCCACGGGAATTTCGTTGCGAGCGAAGCCGGAGATGTTCCGCCGGGACAACACGTAGACGCCGGTGACCCTGCCCTCGTGCTCTTTGGCCAACTGGATTGCGGCATTCAGCCGCGCTTCCGACCGGTGGTCCTTGCCGAGATGCACAACGATGTCCTTGTACGCCATGACCTGTCCTCCTTCACCGTACCCTGCATGCTCGAAGGCGGGGCGGCTTGCTCAGTGTGGTCTCCCTGTCGTTCAGCACCGTCGGTCCGTCCATTCGATGTGATCGGGCAGAATCGGAGGGGCGTCCGGCGGGGCGCATGCCGCGTCGACCTGGGTGTCCGAGAGGTTGTACGACTGGCTGAGCCGGGCGCCGCCGAGGTCCGCGCCGTCGAAGACCGCTCCCTGAAGTTCCGTGTCGCTGAAGTTGGCATCGGACAGGTCCGCGCCTGCGAAGTTCGAATAGGCGCCATTCGCCGAAGTCACGATTGCACCGTGCAACCGCGCGTTCGCGAAGTCGGCGACGAGAAGCTCGGCCCCTTTCAGATTGGCTGCGTCCAGGTATGCCCGCTCGAACACGGCCCCGGCGAGATCGGCTTCGCTGAGGTCGGCATCGCAGAGATCCGCATCGGTGAGATTGGCGCGGATGAAGACGGCACCTCTGAGGTTCGCTCCTCGGAGATTGGCGCCGCTGAGATCGACTTCAACGAAGATCGCGTCCTGCAGGTTGGCTCCTCTGAAATTTGCGCCGGCGAGATTGGCGCCCGAGAGATTGGCGCCGCTCAGGTCGATCTCCTCCATCGCCACGCCGTCGCGCGCCAGCGCCTCCACGCTGGGCTTGAGCGCCTTTTCTCCCATGCCGTTGGGGAGCGCATGCGTTCGGGCGATCATCGCGAAGAGGGTCGCCTCGCGAACGCCGCGATCGATCTGTCTTTTCTCCATGTCGATGGTCACGCCGTAGACGCCCATGGCGAACAGCATCACGGCAGACAATTGAAGAAAGAACCGAAAGCTGGCGACGCGGCCGAACAGGTAATAGAACCAACAGGTTGCGTACTCGAGCCCGTAGAATGCGGCTGCAAGGAACGTGCTGAGCGAACTCCCCTTCCGCCAGTCGTGCGGCCAATCGGGCCGCGTCTCGCCCGGCTTCCGGCGTGTACGGTCGCCCGTGTCTCCTATCTCAGCCGGCTTCTCCACGTGACTTGCGCACGGCCAGCGTGGGCTTGGCAGGACCAGTGCAGACGGGCATGGCGCTCAGTACGCGTCGTCCGCAAATCGGTCTTGAATGCTGCCGCATCCTCATCTGCCGTGCGCCCTCCTTGTCCTCACTTAACCGTGACATGGTGGCCCCAGGGTGCCGCCGCAAGCCCCGGCATCGTCGCCGAGGGGCGTGACCGGTGCTGCGCCTTCGGAAACCGATGACGGGTGCGAAGTCGTGGCTCGCCAGCTTCAGCAGGCCCGCGCGTAACGTGATCGGGTCAAGGTGTGACGGTGGCTTGAGCCGAAGCGGGCGCGGGCCAGCCCGGACGCATCGTGCGCTGCCGCAAAGCCGAGAATGTTGTTGACAGCACAATTGTCTCATAACAGGATTGAATCTGTGCTTGCCGGCCCAACGAAGGGCCGAACACAGCGATGTGGCCTGGAAGAAGGGGCATGGTCCAATTCGCGAGGCCACCGTGGAGCCAATTGACCTGTGGCCGCCATCAGTTCGCCACGGGGACCGCAAATAGCGGTAGCGGATTTGAGTGCAACTTCCCCATCGGTCGCGTGTTTGGCGGCACTGTCTTTAGCCCCGTCCGCCGAAGGGCTCAACACGCCATGACGGCGCTTCGGCGCTCTTGCGAACGGGCTTAGGGTGTTTCCCGTGCGTGCTGACATGAACTCCCGTAGCGGAACCGGCATTTCTTCGAACATAAGGGGATATCGGAAGAATCGCGGCATTTTATTGAAAGTGGACCACTCGCGATATTGCTGGACAACCTGTGTCAGTCGGCGCGCGCGAATCGAGCGTCCGTCCGCATCCGTGTGGAAATCTGAATGATCCAGGACGCTCAGGATATCGTGGTATTCGACCGCGTACAAAAGAGTTACGACGGTGAAACTCTGGTGGTCAAGGATCTCAATCTCGGCATCAAGACCGGCGAGTTCTTGACGATGCTGGGCCCCTCCGGGTCGGGAAAGACCACTTGCCTGATGATGTTGGCAGGTTTCGAGCCGGCGACTCATGGCGAAATCTATCTGAATGATAAGCCGATAAACAAAGTCGCGCCGCATAGACGAAATATTGGCATGGTGTTTCAGGATTATGCCCTGTTCCCCCATATGACCGTGACGGAAAATCTCGGGTTTCCTTTGAAAGTTCGCAAGTTTCGCAAGTCGGAGATCGAAGCCAAGGTTAAGCGGGCACTCGACATGGTTCGGTTGCCGGAATTCGGGGGCCGGCGCCCCGGACAACTGTCCGGCGGGCAGCAACAACGCGTGGCCGTGGCGCGGGCATTGGTGTTCGAACCCGATATCGTGCTCATGGACGAACCTCTTGGCGCTTTGGACAAGAACTTGCGGGAGGAGATGCAGTACGAAATCAAGCATCTTCACGAAGAGCTGGGCGTTACCATCGTCTACGTCACCCACGATCAGTCCGAAGCCTTGACCATGTCCAACCGTATTGCAGTCTTTAACGATGGAGTTATTCAACAACTTGCGAGCCCCAGTGTGCTGTACGAGCAGCCGGAGAACCGCTTCGTCGCGCAGTTCATCGGCGAGAATAACCGGCTGCACGGAAGAGTGAAATCCGTAGAGGGGCAGCACTGCCACGTGGACCTCGATGGCGGCGGCACCATTCGCGCCCTCAATGTGAGGGTCGAAGGGGCAGGCGTGCGGACAACGCTCTCGTTGCGCCCCGAACGCGTCATCGTTGCGTGCCAGGAAGGGGAAGTAGACAACCGGATCGTCGGTCGCGTCGAGGAGTTGATCTATTTGGGAGACCACATCCGCGCGCGCTTGTCTGTCTCGGGAACCGAGGAATTCGTCGTCAAGATTCCGAATACGGACAGGCATTCGGCGCTGCGGGAAGGCACGGATGTGAACCTGGGCTGGGCTGCCGAAGATTGCCGGGCCCTGGACGCACCGGCTGAGGTAGCTGAGCCCGCTTAGAGCAGATCAAGACGTGCCGGCCATGGCCGACACGAGGCTTGAGAACCCGCCGGCTTGGCCGGCAAACAAGAGGAGAGAAGGCAAAATGAGATGGCTGTTGAGTTCCACAATAGTCGCAGCCGGGGTTGCGCTCGCGGCCGGCAGTGCCCAGGCGGTCGACCTCACGATCGTGTCGTGGGGCGGCGCCTATACGGCGAGCCAGCAAAAGGCCTATCACGACCCCTACATGGCGGCCAATGCCGACGTGAACATCATCAATGACGACAACGCCGCGGAGGGACTGGCCAAAGTCAGAGCGCAGGTGGAGTCGAACAACGTCACATGGGACATCGTCGACATGGTCGCGGCCGACGCGATTACCGCGTGCGACGAGGGGTTGATCATGGAAATCGATCCCGACACGTGGCTGGCGCCGGCGCCGGACGGAACTCCTGCGTCGGAGGATTTCTTCGCCGGCACGCTCTCGCCGGGCGGCACCAATTGCTTCATCCCGCAGATCGTCTATTCCACGACCTTCGGCTATCGCACCGATGCCTTCGAGGGTGATCAGCCCTCGACGATTGCCGACGTCTTCGACATGGAGAAGTACCCCGGCAAGCGGTCGCTGGAGAGACGGCCCATCAACAATCTCGAATGGGCGCTGCTCGCCGATGGCGTCGCTCCGGCGGACGTCTACGCGACGCTGAGCACGGATGAGGGCGTGCAGCGCGCTCTGGCCAAGCTTGATACCATCAAGGACCAGGTGGTCTGGTGGACCAAGGGCGCCCAGCCGCCACAGCTGCTGGCGGACGGCGAGGTCGTCATGGCGTCTGCCTACAACGGCCGCCTCTTCTCGGCTATCGCCGAGAAGAACCAGCCGATCGCCATGCTGTGGGACCGGCAGGTGTTCGATCTCGACGGCTGGGTCGTGCCGGTCGGCGTCAAGGATCTCGAGGCGGTGAAGGCGTATCTCTACTTCGCCACCGACACGCAGCGCTTGGCGGACCAGGCGAAGTTCATCTCCTACGGTCCGGCCCGCTACTCGTCGGCGCCGCTGGTGGGCAATCATGCCGATCTCGGCATCGACATGAAGCCCCACATGCCGACCGATCCCAACAACGCCGCGACCATCTTCGATTTCGACTACGTCTGGTGGGCTGACCACCGGGCCGAGCTCGACGAGGTGTTCAACACCTGGCTCGCCAAGTAACGGAGCCTCGGAGGGGCGGGATGCTTTCTTGCGTCCCGCCCCCTTTCCTTCGAGACGCTTGAGCGAAACCGAGACCCGCGCGCATGTCGACGGCCGCCGATGATACCCTCCGAACCGCCGATGGCGTGCCGCTGAAGACGAGCCTGCGCCGGGCAACGGCCCGCAGACGAGTCCGTACATTCTTGTTGGTCGTGCCTATTCTGGCGTTCTTGATGGTCACGTTCGTGTTTCCGGTTGTCGACATGATGTTCAGGAGCGTTGACAACCAGATCGTTTCGTCCGTCCTCCCCCGAACGACGCTGGCCATTCAAAGCTGGGATCCTGGCAGCGAGGAGTTGCCACCGGAATTCGTGTACGAAGCCTTGGTATTGGACATTCAAGAGTCGTTCAAAGATAAGACCCTGGGCCGTGCCGGGCGGCGCTTGAATTACGAAAAGTCCGGAGTGATGAGCCTGTTCCGGAAATCGGGACGGCGAGCAAAACGCATCACCGAAGCCCCCTTCAAGGACCAGGTTCTTGCAATTGACGAACGCTGGGCAGATCTGGAAACCTGGCAGCTGATACATCAAGAATCGAGCGCGCTAACCGAAAGCTATTTTCTATCGGCGGCCGACCTCCGGGTCGACTACAAAGGCGAAATTTCTTGGAAAGCCGAGGAGCGACGAATATACCTGTTTCTCTTCTACCGCACCTTGTGGATGAGTGGGCTCATCACGGTTTTCTGCCTGCTGCTCGGCTATCCAATTGCGTTTCTTCTGGCAACGTTACCGCCGCGCCACAGCAATCTCCTGCTCATTCTCGTGCTGCTTCCATTCTGGACCTCTCTACTGGTCAGGACGACCGCGTGGATCGCCTTGCTGCAGTCCGAAGGGGTGTTGAACGACCTGATGGTGTTCCTGGGCTTCATTTCTGACGACGGTCGACTTCAGATGATTCACAACAAGATCGGCACGTTCGTGGCGATGACGCACATTCTCTTGCCGTTCATGATTCTGCCTCTCTATTCGGTCATGAAAACCATTCCGTCTTCATACATGCGTGCCGCGCGCTCCTTGGGCGCCTCGCCTTTCACCAGCTTCGTGCGGGTCTATATGCCGAACACCGTGCCGGGTATCGGCGCCGGCTGTATTCTGGTCTTCATACTGTCGATCGGCTACTACATCACGCCGGCGCTTGTCGGCGGACGAACCGGTACGTTCATTTCCAATATCATTGCCCTGCATATCAGCGAGACGCTGAATTGGGGTCTTGCCGCGGCGTTGGGCGTTATCCTGCTGGCGCTCGTCCTGTTGCTGTATTTCCTCTACGACAGGATTGTTGGCGTCGCCAACATGAAGCTTGGATAACTGTCATGCCGCCGCCGCTGCACGCCACACACTCGGAACGGGCCTGGTACTATTCGTTCCGAACGCTGTGCGTACTTATTTTCATCTTCTTGATCGGACCTATCTTCGTCATCATTCCACTCAGCTTCAATGTGCTTCCCTATTTCACCTTTACGCCGGAAATGCTCTCTTTCGATCCGGCAGGCTACAGCACCAAGTGGTACCGCGAGTTCTTCGCCGAGGACTCATGGCAGAAGGCCGTACAAAACAGCTTTCTCATCGCAGTCTTTGCCACCCTCATTTCAACGTTCCTGGGTACGCTCGCGGCATTGGGTCTCAGCAGACCCGAAATGCCGTTCAGGAAGACGATCATGGCGCTGTTGATCTCGCCGATGATCGTGCCGCTCATCATCTCTGCGGCGGGGATGTACTTCTTCTATGCGCGGATCGGGCTCGCCTCGACGCACGTCGGCGTTATCCTCGCCCACGCGGCACTGGGCATCCCCTTCGTGATCATTACCGTGACCGCCACACTGGTAGGCTTCGACCACTCGCTCACGCGCGCGGCGGCGAGCCTCGGGTCGAGCCCGACCCGGACCTTCTTCGTGGTGATCGTGCCGCTGATCCTGCCGGGCGTCATATCGGGCGCGCTGCTGGCCTTCATCACCTCCTTCGACGAGGTCGTGGTCGTGCTGTTCGTGGGCTCCGTGGAGCAGCGAACGATTCCCTGGAAGATGTTCTCAGGGATTCGCGAGGAAATCAGACCGACCATCCTGGCGGTCGCCACGCTGCTGGTCTTCATATCGATCGTGCTGTTGACGATGGTGGAGCTCCTGCGCCGGCGCAGCGAGCGGCTGCGTGGCATCCGTTCGTAACCCGCCTTGGAAGCCTCTCCGCAAATGTTCTTGTAATGTTCTTACTCGCCGCGTATGCTGTGGCGATGAGGGACGTGCGCAAGGGGCGAGGAGCCGCGAGCAACCGCAGCGGCCGCTACGAGCGCCACCGACACGTGGCGTTCGACGATGGCTGGGGCACCATCGACGAGGCGCAGGCGCCGCTTCGCACCGAGGTCCGTCCCGACGCCAGCCGCAAGGTGATCACCCGCAACGACTCGCCCGATATCGGATTCGACCGCTCCATCAACGTCTATCGCGGCTGCGAGCACGGCTGCGTCTATTGCTACGCCCGCCCCACGCATGCCTATCTCGGCCTCTCGCCGGGCCAGGACTTCGAGAGCCGGATTTTCGCCAAGTACGAGGCGCCGGCCCAGCTCGAGCGCGAGCTGGCGCGGCCCGGCTACGAATGCAGGATGATCGCGCTCGGCACCAACACCGACCCCTATCAGCCGACGGAGCGCCGCCTCGCGCTCACACGGGGCGTTCTCGAGGTGCTCGAGCGCCACGATCACCCGGTCGGCATCGTGACCAAGTCGGCGCTGGTGACGCGGGATGCGGACATCCTCTCCCGCATGGCGCGGCGCAAGCTCGCCACGGTCTCCCTTTCTGTCACCACGATGGACCGCAACATCGCCCGCACCATGGAGCCCCGAGCGTCCACGCCGGCCAAGCGGCTGGAGGCGATGAGCACGCTCCGCGAGGCCGGCGTGCCGGTGGGGGTGATCGTCGCGCCCATCGTGCCGGGCCTCACGGACCATGAGATCGAATCGATCCTCGAGGCCGCCAGCGCTGCCGGCGCGGACCGCGCGGGCTATGTCGTCCTTCGGCTGCCGCAGGAGGTGCGGGAGCTCTTCCTCGAATGGCTCTCGGTCCATGCACCCAACAAGGCCAGGCGCGTCGTTTCGCTGTTGCAGGGGATGCGGGCCGGCCGGCTCAACGACCCGAACTTCGGCACCCGCATGACCGGCGCCGGCCCCTATGCGGAACTGATCGCTGCGCGCTTCGCTGCGGCCGCACGCCGCCTCGGGCTGGAGCGCCGGGGCCCCACTCTCGACACGGGGCGGTTCCGGCCGCCCTCCCGCAATCCGGCCCAACTCGACCTCTTCTGAGCCGCCGGCCCTGCGGGGCCTCCGCGAAAGGCGTGCTAGAAGAGGCCATGGCAGGGAGGCACAGGCAACGGGATCGACCCGACCTGTCGCTGGAAGATGCAGCGGGCGGGCGCGTGGCTGGGGTCGACGAGGCCGGGCGGGGCCCCTGGGCGGGGCCGGTGGTTGCGGCGGCGGTGGTCTTCGGCGCCGGCAGCCCGCCTCCCCCGCTCCGCGCGATGATTACCGATTCCAAGCTGCTCCGGGCGGAACGCCGGGCTGCGCTGCATCCGGCAATCCTGGCCTGCGCCGATGCCGCCGTCGGGGTCGCCAGCGTCGCCGAGATCGATAGCATGAACATCCTTCATGCCACCCTGCTCGCCATGCGCCGCGCCGTCGTGCGTCTCGGCTATGCACCCGACCTGGCGTTGGTGGACGGCAACCGCGCGCCCTGCCTGCCGTGTGCGGTGCGGACGGTGGTGGGCGGCGACCGGTCGTGCCTCTCCATCGCCGCGGCCTCGATCGTCGCCAAGGTCACGAGGGATCGTCTGATGGCGGGACTCGCGGTGGACCATCCGGGCTACGGCTGGGAGCGCAACGCCGGCTACGGCACGGCGGAGCACCAGGCGGGGCTTGCCCGGTACGGGCCCACGGCGCACCACAGGCGCTCCTTCGCGCCCATACGGCGCCTCGTCGAGGGCCGGCCCGGCGTTGTCGCATGAGGGTGAAAGCAGATGCTGACCTCGTCGTCCGGCCTCCGGGATTCCTCTGTTGGGGCGCCCGCCGCTTCGCGTGCGCGATCGGCTGGGGCGGGGTCCGCTCCAACAAGCGCGAAGGCGACGGAGGGACGCCCGCCGGCCGCTTCCCGCTGCGCCGGGTTCTTTACCGGCCGGACCGGATGGCGCCGCCCAGAACGGCGCTCCCCGTCGCGCCGCTCGGCCCGCGCGACGGCTGGTGCGACGATCCCGGGCACCGCCTCTACAACCAGCCGCTGCGCCTGCCTCACCATGCAAGTCACGAAGAACTGTGGCGCGCGGATCGCGTCTACGACCTGATCGTCATCCTGGGCCACAATGACGCACCTGCGGTGCCGGGGCTCGGCAGCGCCGTGTTCCTCCACGTGGCCCAGCCGGACTATGCGCCGACCGCAGGGTGCGTCGCCGTCGCCGTGGGCGATCTGTTGACGATTCTGGCCGGCGTGGGCCGCCGGGCGCGGCTCAGCGTGCCGCCTGCCTGAGCGCCCGTTCCGGCAGGCCGGCTACCAACGGCCACCGCCATCGTCGTCATGCGGATAGAACTGTCGGCAATAGCGCCGGTATCTGCCGATGGGGCCGTCGGAACCGCACAAGCTGGGATGAGGCCGGTATTTCTTTCGCCCCCAGATCCGGACGTCCTGGAGGACGTCCCGCCTTTGCATGAATATCCAAATCCTGTTCATGATCCTGGTGCGCAGTTTCGCGGGCAGGAATGCGAGGCCGGCGATCGGGCGTTTGGGCTTTCGTATGTCCCGGACCTGGCCGACCAGAACCAGGTCGATAAGCGTGCCGTCGACCGGCGTGGGCAGGATCCACATGCGTGAGTCGATGCCAATCGTGTGCTCGTGGATGTCGACGTAAGAAAAACCCAGTCCGTGGACGTGAGCGGTGGCCGACAATTCGTACGTGGTGTCGAGGAAGCCAGCGATGCGGCGGCGACGCCTGAAGTCGAAGCGACTCACGAGATGCGCGCCCTCCACCGTTGCAGACCCGACAGGGTTCACGTTGTCGTAGCCGTGCACGTAGCGCAGGTGCGCCAGGTCTACCGCGTTCTCCGCGGTCTCCTGGGGATGGCCGGGAAACCGGAGGGTCCGAACTTGCATGCGGCCCCACTCGGCTCCTCCCGGTGGGTCGTCGGGCAGCTGCCATTGCGGCGGGCGCCCATCGATGCCCCACCACGCGAAAATGAGTCCGTGAACTTCCCGCGTCTCGAAGACGTTCAGCCGTGTCGCCTTGGGCGGCTCGGCATAGGGCGTCGCAACGCAGGTGCCGGTGGCATCGTAGGCGAAGCCGTGAAAGGGGCAGACGAGGCGGCCGTCGCGCACGCGCCCGCCGGCGTCGGGACCCAAGGAGGAACCCATGTGGGGGCATGCAGACCCGGCCACGCAGACGGTCCCCTCGTCGTCGCACCAAACGACGACGTCCTGCCCCATCCACTGCTTTTGAATCAGTTCCCGCTTCAGTATTGAGCGGCGGTCGGCAACGAAGTACCACCCTTCGGGGAATGGGAAGAGCGGGAGAGTGTCGTCGCTTACATCGCGACTCTCTTGCGCATATTCCGATATTTCATGCCTGTGCAGCGGTTTCAGCATTGTAACGTCAGTCAGTCAGGGCGCCTGTTTGCATGTGATCGCGCGGCATCGAACTCTCGCCTCCGTCGACTTGGATCACGGAGGATACGAGAGACCCTATCGAGGACGGCGAGCGAGATTCCATGCGCTTAGTGTAGCCCATTTCGCATCTTTTCGCCCAAGTAGTCGCGGAAAGATCCCGATGCGCCAGAGAGTGGCACGCTTACCTGGTTGGTTGGCCGGTCGACGGCAAAGGATCATGACAGACGAGAAGGAGCGTTGCAGGTCGCCTGTTCAATGTGGGGAGGCATGTTTTCCAATTCCACCCCACGAGGACTAATGCAGAACCTGACGGCCAAGACGGCGGCAGAACTCCCCGCTCTATTGGTACATACTATTCGCGCTATCGAGGCATTGCGTCCGTGAGAGTTCGCCGCGCGATCGCGGATGAGACGCTGCGGCAGCACCAAAAGAGTGATGGACGAGGAAGTTGCAGACTGGAATACTTAAGATCGAGTCGCTCTCGAAGTCGGGCTTCGCGAGCTGAAGTCTCTTCACAAGACGGCATGCCGACATGAATTTGCAGACCTGCATAGCGCTCGTCATGCGGCGGCGATGGCTGACCATTCTGCTCTCTTTGCTGGCCATACTGGCCTTCGCAGCGGGTGCCGAGCACATCGTATCTGTCGACGTCGACGTTCGGAATCACTTCAACAAAGACGACCCTCACATCATTGCGCTCGACCATTTGGAAGAGACCTACGCTATTTCCGACACCGCGCTCGTTGCCGTGGCGCCGCAGGACGGCACCATTTTCACGCAGGAAGCGCTCGTTGCCGTAGAAGATCTCACAGAACAGCTTTGGCTGGTGCCCTACGTCACCCGCGTCGACTCGATTGCGAATTATTCGCACAGCGAGGCCTTCGAGGATGACCTCGTCGTCGACCCCCTTGTCGACGACGCGAGCTCCCTGAGCGACGATGGCATCGCACGAATTGAGAGGATCGCGCACGAGACGGAAGAGGTTGCCGGGCGCTTTGTTTCCCGGGACGGCCGCGTGGCCGGGTTGTTTATCAGCATTGCGCTCCCCGAGGATCGGCAGGATCGGCAACAGGCCAAGATAGAGGTCGTCGATGCTCTCTACGATACTGTCGCCGAGGCCCGGGCGAAGTATTCGAGCATCGACTACCACATTACCGGCGAGCTCCCCCTCAATCGCGCCATGAGCGACGCGCTGAACGAAGAGTTCGGGCTGCTCGGGCCCATCGCCCTCGGGACGATGCTGCTCGTCGCCATCGTTCTGTTGCGCTCGATATGGGGAACGGTCGCCATCATCCTGATGATCGTTGCGGTCCTGCTCACCGCGCTGGGCTTCGCCGGCTGGAGCGGCATGACGTTCTTCGGTGAGAGCGCGGCCGCCATATTCGTCTTGATGGCGATCGCGGTGGCGCACTCCGTGCACGTCATCGAGGCCATGCTGGCGGGACTGCGCGAAGGCATGGACCGCAAGCAGGCGGCCGTTCATTCCATGCAGCTCAACGTGTGGCCCGTCTTCCTGACGTCGATCACGACGTCGATCGGCTTCCTCAGCCTGAATTTCTCGGAAATGCCACCGTTCCAGGTCATGGGCAACCTGGTGGCCTTCGGTTCGCTGTGCGCCTTCGTCTATGCGGTGACGCTCTTGCCCACGTTTCTCTCCTACATGCCCATGCGCATCCGGCCCGCGCGCGAAGGGCGCGTAGACTACTTCGATTGGCTAGGGCGGTTTGTCGTGTCCAATCGCTTGGTCCTTCTGTGCTCCTTTGCGGTGCTGATCGTTGCGCTCGTGGCTGGCATCTCCCGGGTCGAACTGAAGGAAAACTGGCTGGAGCTCCTCAACGAGAGTTACGAGTTCAGGCGATCGACCGACTTTATCAGCGAGAATTACACGGGCGTAGAAGGGTTCGAGTACTCGCTCAGCGCCGAGCAGGAAGGCGGGGTCACCGACGTCGAGTACCTGCGCCAGGTCGACGCGTTCGCCGAGTGGTACCGGGCGCAGCCGGACGTGGCGCACGTCTTCGCCATCTCCGACATCATGAAGCGCTTGAACAAGAATCTGAATGGCGACGATCCGGACTTCTACAGCATCCCGGAGGACTCCGAGCTCGCCGCACAGTATCTGCTGCTCTACGAATTCTCGTTGCCGGTCGGCCTGGACCTGAACAACCTCATCGACGTCGAGCGCTCGGCAACGCGCATGACGGTGGTGCTGGGGAGCATATCCACCAATGAGAAGATAGAACTCGACGATCGCGCGCGAGAGTGGTTGCGACAAAATGCTCCTGCTCTGGAGACCGGGGCCGCCGGCGTATCGATCGTCGCCGCCCATTCGATCCAGAAGAACATCAAGAACATGCTGATCGGCACCATCACCGCGATGGGCATCGTCTCGCTGCTTCTGGTGTTCATCTTCAGGAGCGTGCGTCTCGGCCTGATCAGCCTGATACCGAACTTCGTGCCGGCCGCCATGGCGATCGGTCTGTGGGGGTATGCGGTTGGAGCGGTCGGAAACGCAGCGGCTGTCGTCACCGCCATCGCATTCGGCATCATCGTGGACGACACGATCCACTTCATGACCAAGTACATAAGGGCCCGAAAGAGCGGAATGCTGCCGGCGGAGGCCGTTCAATCCGCCTTCCGCACCGTGGGCAAGGCCCTGGTCGCGACGACCGTAGTATTCGCGCTCGGGTTCGTGGTCTTCGGCGCATCGGGGATGGCGACCAACCAGGCGCTCGGTCTGCTCGTGGGCATAACGGTTCTCATCGCCCTGCTGGCCGATTTCCTCTTCCTGCCGCCGTTGCTAATGGTACTCGAGCGGTTCAGTATCGAGCGGCTCAGGGGGAAGAGTGGGGAGGCCAGTTGAACACGTCCGGGACGGGCGCTGCCTTCCGCAGGGATCTTGCGAACGCCCTCGGGAAGATCGGCGCCGGGAGTGGCGCAGGCGCGATGATCGCTCGCCTCCCGGTCCTTGTTTCTGTACCGCTCGGGCTGCTGGTTTGGGCGTTCGCGGCCGGAGCCCACGCCGATGACGGGTTCGCCGATCGGATCGAGTTCTCCGGGCGGCTCTCCCCGGAAACCCGCCTCTATCCCGAGACTGCCGCATATCCCGGTCAGCGGTCGCATGCGAGCGGCCTCTCCGCAGAACTGACGGCCTATTACGAGGGTGACGAAGGCGAGAGCGTCACGATAACGCCTTTTTTCCGCTACGATGCCGGAGATCCGGACCGCACCCACGCCGACCTGCGCGAGGCCTATTTTCTCGTGTACGGCGATATCGGCGACGACGAGTGGGAACTGCGCCTGGGCGTCGATCGCGTGTTCTGGGGAGTCGTCGAATCGCGCCCCCTGGTCGATATCGTCAACCAAACCGACCTCGTGGAAAACCCGAACGAGAAGACCAAGATGGGCCAGCCCATGGTCCATGTCACCTGGTCCGGGGACTGGGGGGCGCTCGAGTTTTTCGGGCTGACCTGGCACCGCGAGCGCACTCTTCCGGGCCGCCACGGACGCCTGCGTGCCGGGCTGGTCGTCGACCACGACCTGACCTCGTACGAGTCCTCGGCGGAGGAGTGGCACCTCGATTTCGCCGGCCGATACACCGGCACGTTCGGGCCGATCGACGTCGGGCTCAGCGTGTTCGACGGCACCAACCGCGAGCCCACCCTTCTGCCGATACTGGCGGGCACCGAACTCGTTCTGGCGCCGTACTACGAGCAGATCACCCAGTTCGGTTTGGATACCCAGCTTACCACGGGGCCCTGGCTCCTCAAGCTGGAAGCCATACACCGTGCCGGTTCGCAGAACCGCCGGCTCGACCAGCACTTCAGGTATGAAGAAGAAGACTACGCGGCTTTCATCGCCGGCGCCGAATACACGATCTATGCCGTGTGGGATTCGGACGCCGACATGAGCCTGATCGGCGAATGGGCCCGCGACGGGCGCGGCCGATGGGCGACCAACGCGTTCGAGAACGACGTGCTCCTTGCCGCGCGCCTCGGGTTGAATGACGAGCAGAGCACCGAATTTTCGGTCAGCGTTCTGCAGTCCCTGGACAACAGCAGTCGCGTTCTAGGCGCTGAATTCAAGCGCCGCCTCTCGGATAGCTGGTCGCTGCATGTGGAAAGCTCCGTCTATCTCGATATCGACGAGCAAGACGTCATCTACGACGTGCGGCAAGATAGTTTCATCGGAGTGAACCTGGACTACAACTTCTGAACCGGGCCGACGCGTGAATAACTCGCCGAGTGGCCGTCGACAGGAGGAAACGGTGATGCGTTTCGCACTCCCTCACCCAATGCTTGCCTTGCCCGTGGTCTTTCTTGCCCTCGTGGCTTGGGCCGTCGAGCCCTCGGCCGCTCGTGCGGAAACCGCCGAGGAAGCCGGGCTCAGGCTCGCAACGGACTCCCGCGAACGCCAGAAGGGCTTCGGCAATTTCACCGCGAGCCTGAACATGGTTCTACGCAACAAACGGGGGCAGGAAAGCAAGCGCGAGCTCCGCCTGAAGGTGATCGAGATCGAGGGCGATGGCGATCGCACCCTGTTCGTGTTCGACCGTCCGCGCGACGTCAAGGGAACGGCGTTTCTCGTCCACGCCCACAAGGACGAGCCGGACGAGCAGTGGCTCTACCTGCCCGCCCTGAAACGGGTCAAGCGCATCAGCTCCTCCAAGCAATCCGGCTCCTTCATGGGCAGCGAATTCTCGTACGAGGACCTGAGCACCGCCGAGGTCGAGAAGTACACGCACCGGCACCTGCGCGACGAAGCCTGCGGCGATCTGCAATGCGCCGTTCTGGAGCGCATTCCGCTCAGCGAGGATTCAGGCTACTCCCGTCAACTGGTCTGGCTCGACCAGGAGGCGCTTCGCACCATGCAGATTCAGTTCTTCGACCGCAGGAATGACCATCTCAAGACGATGGTCGTCGAAGACTACGCGCAGTACCTTGATCGATTCTGGCGGGCCGGCAAGGTAGCGATGACGAACCACCTCACGGGGAAGAGCACCGTGCTCCATTGGGCAGACTACGAGTTCGGGACCGACCTCGACGAGGGCGACTTCACGCGGACGGCGCTGAAGCGGGTACGGTAGACCCGGGCGCGATCCGGCAGATCGTCGCCCTCAGGCTTCGCCGCTCCCCGCGCGGCTGGCGCGGCGATGCGGAGAAGGGTCGCCATCATCGGCGGTGGAGTCTCGGGCCTCGGCGTGGCCTGGGCGCTGAACCGGCACCCCGAACAGTTCGATTTTCGGCTGTACGAAGCGCAGCCTCAGGTCGGCGGCAATGCCATTACGGCCGACATGCCCCAGGACGATGGGACGTCCATCCCGTTCGACATTTCCGTCACCGCCTGCATTCCCTCGGTTTACCACCATATCCTTCTGCTGACGCAGCAACTCGGTATCCGGCTGGTCGGTACCAGGTTCAGCTACAGCGTGAAGTATCGCGGCGGCATCTATGCCCATGATTTTGACTCATCTTCAACAGTTTGGGCTCTGATTTTGTGATCGGCGGCGGAAGAAA
>JAPPHR010000021.1 GCA_028820995.1 Rhodospirillales bacterium | reverse complement strand
CGTACGCGTGAAGCCTGCCGTCAGCATAAACCACCTCCCACAGCATCTCCATCACCGCTATACGATCCTCGTGGTCGTACCGGTCGTTGATGGCCCGCGTGAAGCGGTGGAGGTCGGTCGCCTCGTGGTGGGCGGCCTCGGCCTGTTCGATCAAGGTGTCCGCCTCTGGATCGCTAAGCCCGAAATGCGCGCCCAGTGCTGCGCAAACGGCATCGCGCTCATCGCCGTCAAAGTGCCCGTCCATGCATGCGGCCTCAACCAGAAGCGCCGCAGCGGCAAGCTTGGGCGCTTCGATCTCGACTTGAGCGGCGCTTCCCGCGTCGGTGCCGCGCAACAGGGTCTTTATGCGATCGATCACGGGGCGCTGCCTATCATACCGGTGGCGAGGGACTCAAGGGCAACCCCGCCGCATCCTGGCGTCGGTGAACCGGCCTACTCCTGCTCGATTTCCTCGTAGAGTTGCCGCGCTTCGGGCGCAGGGCCGCGTCGTTCGGCCACCGCCAGGATCCGAACGATTCTCACCATCCTCCCCTGCACGAAGGTCAACACGTCGCCGGGGCCGACCGTGCGGTGCGCCTTGGTGATGCGGCGCCCATTGACGCGGATGCGGCCAGATTCGCAGGCCTTCTGCGCAAGCCCGCGAGTCTTGAAGAAGCGCGCATACCAGAGCCACTTGTCGAGCCGGCTCGCCGCGACGGCAGGGGCATCGCGCGTCACGACGAGCGAGCGGTGCCAGTGGCGAGCTCGCTGAGCTTCGCGAACGGAGAATCGGGGTCCACGCCCCTCCCCCTGCGGCGCTTCAATTCGGCCGATCTGCGCGGGCTTGAGCTCTTGCGGGCAAATCGCTGCTGGCCATCGGTGCCGATGCCAACCATCGCGTAGCCAAGCGCGTCGAGAATGTCGTCGAACTTGGCGCGCTTGCACGCCGCCAGCTTGAGCAATCCGGGATCGACGGCGAACGGCTCCCGGCGGGCGGCCTTGCGAAGGCGCCCGGCGAGGCGTTCCGCGATGTCCGCACGGATCACCTGGCTGCCCAGCGGGACCAGGCCGAGCGCGGCATAGCAAGCGTCGGGCACGGTCGGGTCGCGGTCCATGGAGACGGCGGCGCCCGACGTGGGAGGCGGCGTCCCGGCGCCGCTCCAGGCCCACCACAACAGACCGGCACACCGCGACCGCACCGGCTTCAACATGGCAGGCACGAAAACGCTGAGCGCTCCGAGCCGCACGCCGGCCTCGGCGAGTGCCTGCCGGCCCGCCTTGTCGAGCGCAGCGATCTGAGGAGCAAGCCCCCGCCGGGGCACGCAACCGAGCGCTTCGGTGAGCGCAAACGCGACGCCGCGGGCGGTGCCGTCGAGCGCCGCATCGCGCAGCGACAGCAGGGGGCCCGCATCGTGCGAGAGGCGGCGATCCAGCCAGGACTGAAGATGGCGGCGCACGCGCTCGCGCTGCGCTGCACTCAGATGATCTTCACCGATTAGTGTGATCGACGGGCGAAGCGGGGTGTCGCCCCGGTCGAGGCGACCTATGGAGGCGCCGCGCCAGGCGATCTCTCCCCAGCGGGGTGCCTCTTGCCGTTCGCTCTCGAGGCCGAGGGTGAACGCATCGTCGGCATCCGCCACCGCTGCGACGACACGCCGCGCCACTTCGCGCTCGATCACGCGATGCGCGGCCGCGAGCACGCCCCGGCTCCGCTCAACCTCGGCATCGGGACGGAAGCGGAAGCCGTCAAAGACCCCTGCCCTCTCGCCTTCCACCATGACGGCACCGCTGTCGCCGACGATCGCGAAGAGCGTCTCATCCATCCCTCTGCCGTGGCGGGGCAGACGAGCCCTGCGATCGACGAAGAGCTGGGTCAGCTGTGCGTGGAGTGCATCGGAGAGCGCGTCCTCGAGCGCGCGGGTGCGCTCCTGCCAGCCGCGGGCATCGTCCACCCAATCGGCGCGATGGGACACGTAGGTCCAGGTGCGCACATGGCTGATACGGGCCGTCAGCGTGTCGATGTCGCCCTCGGTGGGCGCCAACCGCTCGATCGAGCGGGTGACCCAGTCCTGCGGCAGGCGACCGCACTCCACCAGGGACAGATAGATCCGGCGCACCAGGCCGACGTGATCCTCCGCCAATGTCTTCCGGAAATCGGGAATCTGGCAGACCTCCCAGAGGAGTGCGACCCGATCGGCGCCGGTCAGTGTCTCCGCAATTGCCGGATCGCGAGAGAGCACGAGCAGGGTCCGGTGATCGTCCGCATCGTGGGTCCGCCTGAGGCCGGGCAGAGGCGGCGGCGCGGCCAGCGAGTGGACCAGCGCCGGCAGCGACTCGAAGGAGAGATCGGCGTTGCGCCAATAGGCCGTGCGCACCGGCGGGAACCGGTGATCCTCGATCGCCTGCACGAGAGACGGTTCGAAGGGCTCGATACCGCCGGTCGTGCCGAAGCTGCCGTCGGTGAGATGGCGGCCGGCGCGGCCCGCGATCTGCGCGATCTCGGCGGACGTGAGCATCCGCGTCGTGCGGCCGTCGAACTTCTGGTAGGCCGAGAACGCGACGTGATCCAGGTCCAGGTTGAGCCCCATGCCGATGGCATCCGTGGCCACCAGACTGTCCACTTCGCCTGCCTGGTAGAGACCGACCTGCGCGTTGCGGGTGCGCGGGCTGAGAGCGCCCAACACCACGGCGCACCCGCCCCTGAGCCCGCGCATGCGCTCGGCAAGCGCGTAGACCGCCTCGGTCGAGAATGCGATGACGGCATTGCGGGGCTTGAGCCGGGCCAGCTTGCAATGCCCCTCGTGCGCCAGCGTGGAAAGCCGGGGGCGGCCCGTGAACCGCGCTTCGGGCACGAGTGTGCGGATCAGGGGGCGCATGGTGTCCGCGCCGAGGAACATGGTCTCCGCCGTGCCGCGGGCGCGCAGCAGGCGGTCGGTGAAGATGTGGCCGCGCTCGGGGTCGCCGGCAAGCTGAATCTCGTCCACCGCGACGAACTCGACCGGGCGGTCGAGCGGCATCGATTCGACGGTGCAGACGAAGTAGCGCGGCTGCTCGGGGATGCGCCGTTCCTCGCCCGTCACCAGCGCAACCGCGCCCTCCCCCTTCGCCTCGACAACGCGGTCGTAGACCTCGCGCGCGAGGAGGCGGAGCGGGAAGCCCATCATGCCTGTGCGATGGGCCAGCATGCGCTCGACCGCCAGATGGGTCTTGCCCGTGTTGGTCGGGCCGAGCAGCGCGGTGACGGCGGCGTTTTCGGCGTCGTGCCGAGCCATGGTCAGAGGATTGGCGTTCGCGCCCGATTTGGCAAGCCCATGCTCCGGTTCCATCGCCGCCTCGACAATGCCACCTTTGTCAATCGCTGCGGTCGGATAGAATGGCCGCACATGGTGCTTACACTCTGCTCGTCGGGAGGTATTCGAATGGATCGTCTCACGAAGATTGCAGTCGCGGGCTTGGCCGCCATGGCCCTTGGCTTTTCTCTTGCAGCCTGCCAGCCCCAACTGCCGTCGATGCCGGAGGTTAGCGCCGAGACGGTCGGTACGATGACCGTCGCCGAAGTCCAGGAGCTTGTGACCGGGAACACCGTGGTCGGTGTCGACGCCAAGAGAAACATAAAGGCGGCTGAGTATTTCGCGCCCGATGGCACAGCGAAATTGAAGGCGAACACACCGTTTGGAACGTTCAACTACGATGGAACATATTTCTTCAACGACCTCGGCCATTTCTGCACCAATTACCCGGCGATACCGATCGGCCCCAAGGAGTTTTGCAAGTTCGTCACGCCGCTGGGCGATGGCCAGTACGAACAATCCGACGGCATCGTCCTGGAGCAGGTTCTCGAAGGCGAACGGCTCGACGCCCTGGAGTAGCCCGCAGAGCCAGGGGTTATCGCCGATTGCGGCCGGTGCCGGGCGGTCACGACGAATTTTGCCTCCGTTTCGCGCGTGTCCTGATATCGGGCTCACGCGGGCTTGAATCGTCTGCAGGTTCGTCACATATAGCGCTTCGAATCGCCGGCGGACGCGCGAATCGGAGGGGATGATGGCGAAATGGAACGGGGAGCGCCACGCGTTCCAGGCCGAGGTCAGCAAGTTGCTCGACCTCATGGCCAAGTCGCTCTATCGCGACAAGGAAATCTTCCTGCGGGAGCTGATCTCCAACGCGTCCGACGCGTGCGACAAGCTGCGCTACGCGGCGATCACGAAACCGGAGTTGCTGGGCGACGACGCCGCGCTCGCGGTGACGATCAAGCCGGACAGCACGGGCAGCGTGCTGGTGGTGGCCGACAACGGCATCGGCATGAGCCGCGAGGAGCTGATCGACAACTTGGGGACTATCGCGCGCTCCGGCACCGAGGCGTTCGTCAAGCAGATGGCCGAGTCGCAGGGCGGCGACGGGCAGGATGAGCAGGAGCAGCCGGACGGTCTGGCCTCAGGGCTTATCGGGCAATTCGGAGTCGGCTTCTATTCGTCCTTCATGGTTGCGAAGCGTGTCGAGGTCGTCACGCGGCGGGCGGACGAGGCCGACGGCTGGCGCTGGCGCTCCGATGGAACGGGATCCTACTCGATCGCTCCGGAGGCGGACGCCGCGCGCGGGACCAGGATCGAGCTCCACCTGCGCAAGGACGCGCGCGACTTCCTGGAGCCGCTCCGCATCCGCACCGTCGTCAAGGCCTACTCCGACCACATCGGCCTGCCGATCTGGCTCGAGAACGACAGCGGCCAGAAGGAGATGGTCAACGAAGGCTCGGCACTCTGGAGCCGGCCCAAGAGCGACATCGACGAGGCGCAGTACCGCGAGTTCTACCACCACATCGCCCACATGCCGGGCGACCCCTGGCACACCATCCACCTCCATGCCGAAGGGCGAATCGAGTACATGGCGCTGCTCTTCGTCCCGGACTCCCCACCCTTCGATCTGTTCGATCCGATTCGCCGGCATCGGGTGCGGCTTTACGTCAGGCGGGTCTTCATCACGGACGAGTGCGAGGGGTTGGTCCCGCCCTATCTCCGCTTCATGCGGGGCGTGGTGGATTCCAGCGACCTCGCGCTCAACGTCAGCCGCGAGACACTGCAGCACGACCCGATCCTGGCGAAGATCAGGAACGGCCTGGTCAAGCGCGTCCTCTCCGAACTGGAGAAGCGGGCCAAGAAGACGCCGGACGACTATGCGTCATTCTGGGAGAATTTCGGGGCCGTGCTGAAGGAAGGGCTCTACGAAGACGCCGAGCACAAGGACCGCCTGCTTCCCCTCGTCCGCTTCCGCTCCACGGGCGGCGGCGATCGCTGGCTCTCCCTCGACGAGTACGTGGACGCCATGCCGGAGCAGCAGGAGGCGATCTACTACATCAGCGGAGAGGACCCGGACGCATTGCGCCGCAGCCCCCAGGTCGAAGGCTTCCGCGCGCGCGGGATCGACGTGCTGCTCATGGCCGATCCGGTCGACCAGTTCTGGCTGCCGGCGGTCGGGACCTACAAGGAAAAGACGTTCCTATCCGTGACCCAGGGTGCGGCGGATCTCGAAAAGTTCGCCGTGAGCGAGGAGGACAAGCCGGATGAGGCGGACGTGCCGCCGCCGGGCGAGATGGACAAGCTGATCGCCCTGGTGAAGCTGACGCTGGCCGATACGGTGAAGGACGTGCGCACCTCCGAGCGGCTTACCGACAGCCCGGTCTGCCTCGTCGCCGACGACGGCGACCTCGACATGCACCTGGAGCGGCTCCTGCGCCAGCACAAGCACGAGATGCCGGAGCAGAAGCGTGTGCTGGAGATCAACCCTTCGCACGACCTGACCCGTGCGCTCGCGCGCATGGTGGGGCAGAAGGGAGCGAGCGAAGCGCTGGAAGACGCCGCCCATCTGCTGATGGATCAGGCGCTCATCCTCGAAGGCGAGCCGGTCCCCGACCCTTCAGCCTTCACCAAGCGCCTGTCGGGTTTGGTGTCGCGCGCGCTCGCGGAGTGATCGATGGAGCCCTGCGCCGCCGGCCGGGGCAGCCCGTCAGCTTTCTTGGAGCCAGACCAGGTCCGCGCCCATGATGCGGCCCTTGCCGTGATTCTCCTGTACGAGGACGGCGCAGCCGTCGCCCATTCCCTGCCCCCCCCTCGACAGCTCGTCCGGCCCCAGCTCAAGGGTCATGGGGTTGCCGACCCACCTCCCGATGGGACGGAAATTGCGCACGACGTTGTAATTGACGAGTTCACGCCCCCGGTTCTCGCCGGCATCGACCGTCGTCGTATGCTGCCGGTCGACGGATACGAGCCAGATCGTGGCGTCACCGTAGTAGCCGTCGGAATGGCCGATTTCGACCGTGAGGCGGTCAGGCGCGCTCGACGTGAGCGCGACCGGTGCCCGCCTGGTCTTGCTCGCCTTCGACACTGCGATGGCGTCATTCACGGCGCGCTTGTGGGACCCCACTTCGTGGCGCGCCCCGTCGATCACGAGCTGGGGCGTGTAGACGTAGGCGACACCGAGGGCGCGGGCGTAGTCCCGCTGCCGCTGCGTCGATTCCTTCGTGGCGAAGCGGTCCTCCCAGCCGATGTAGTCCCAGTAGTCGACATGGAACGAAAGCGCGACCACATCGTCGCGCTCTGCCGCCAGCTCGCCGAGATAGTTGTCGGCCGACGGGCACGACGAGCAGCCCTGGGAGGTGAACAGCTCCAGGACGACCTTCGGGCCGTCTGCCCGTGCGGATAGGGGAACCGCGGCGAGAGCCGCGGCGATGAGGAGAGCACCAAGGGTCTTTTTCACAATCATGGCCGCATCGTAGCACGCGGATGTCTGACGAAATCCCAACAGCATTCACATTTGGGTGAAGGCGATCGCCGGGCTCAGCCCGCCCGCTCCTCCGCCTCCGGGGGATAGAGCCACGCCTTCGGGCGGCCCTCGGACTCGCCGGCTTCCTCCGCTTCGAGGCCCGGCGCGCGTTGCTTGGTGAGCTTCATCGTGATGTGATCGCCCGAGGTCGTGCGGCCGTAGCGCGCCGGGTTGTCGGCGCTGACGCAGCTCGGCAGGCACTCGATTACCGCGTCATAATTGGGCTGGTGGAAGAAGATCAGCGACAGCCGGTCGAAGTGCGCCTTGTCACGGGGCGGATTGGCGATGCGGTGCATGGTCGAGCGCCAGCGGTCGTTGGTCCACTCGGCCATGAGGTCGCCGAGGTTGACCGAGAAGCTGTCCGGGAACCAGGGCACGTCCTCCCAGGCACCGTCTTCCGTCTGAATCTGCAGGCCGCCGACGGCAGTGTCGCAGTGCACCAGCGTGAGGCTGCCGTAGTCGGTATGCGCGCCGCCGCGAAGCTGCTCCGGCAGCGGCGCGTCGGACTGCGACGGATAGTAGATGGCGCTGAAGTTGGTGATGTGCTCGTCGATCTTGGGCTGGAAGAAGTCCTCCGGCATGTCGAGCGCCACGGCGAAGATCCGCATCACGTCGGCTGAGAGCCGCGTCATCTCGCGGTAGTAAGCCTCCCACACCCTCGGCATGTCGCCGGGCCGGTCCGGCCAGATGTTGGGGGCGAAGTAGCGCGCGCCGGCGGGCCCGTAGTGATACTCGTCGTAAGCGGAATCCACCGGCCCCATGCTGTAGGCCTCCTTGAGGTCCGGCGGGCGCTCCTCGTCGAGGCTGTAGGCCAGGCTCTCCGTCCCGGGCGGCGTGTAGCCGCGGTAGCGGTCGGCCGGCATCTTGTGCTTCATCTTTTCCCAGTAGGGCAGCGCGAAGTAGGCCCGCGAGACGGCGTGCATCTCCTTGATGAGCGCGTTCGGCACGCCGTGGCCTGCGATCACCAGCCACCCGAACTCGCGGCAGGCGTCGTCGAGTTCCTTCGCCGTTCGCGCCTTGTCGGCCGCGGAGCCGTGCAGGAAAGGTTCAATGTCGATCAGCGGAATCATGAGCCGTCCACTCTCGTCGCGGTCGGGGAGCGATTACTGCACCGGCGCCTGGTGCCGCGCACTCTGGTCTGGGTCAGTTGCGCGTCCCCAGTATCTCCCGCGCTTCCGAAGGTGTCGCCGGCTCCGCACCCAGCATCCGCACCAGGCTCACCGCCTGCTCCACCAGCGCCGCATTGGAGGGTGCGAGAGTGCCGCGCCCCAGGTAGAGATTGTCCTCCAGCCCCGTACGCACATGGCCGCCGCTCAGCACCGAGAGGCCCGCGACGGGAAGCTGGTCACGCGAGATGCCGAAGGCGGCCCAGTGGGCGCCTTCCGGCAGCAGGCTCTTCATGTAGGTGAGCGCCTCGGGCGTGGCCGGCGCACCCCATTCGATACCGAGGCAGAGCTGGAAGAAGCCCGGCGCCTCGACATGGCCCTTCTCGATCAGGTTCGCGGCGAGCCGCACGTGACCCACGTCGAAGACCTCCAATTCCGGCACGACGCCCCACCCCCGCATGGCATCGGCCATGTAGCGGAGCTGCGGCGGCGAGTTGATCATGACGCTGTCGTCGCGGACCCCGCCCGAGTTCATGGTCGCCACGTCGAGGCTGCAGATCTCGGGCCGCAGCTCGCCGACATGGGCGATCCGCCGTGAAGGCGCCGTGAAGGTCGTGCCGGGGCCGTAGTCGAAGGGGTCGTCCACGCCGGGGCTGAGACGGGCGCCGTAGCCCGTGGTGAGGTTCAGCACGACGTCGGTCTCGCTCTGGCGTATGCGGCCGGCGGTCTCGCGGTAGCGGTCGAGCTCCATGCTAGCCTTGCCGGTCTCGGGATCGCGCACGTGGACGTGCACGATCGCAGCACCCGCCCTGGCCGCATCCAGCGCGGACCTTGCGATCTCGGCCGGCGTCACCGGCACCGCCGGGTTCTTGGCCACCGTGTCCGCCGAGCCTGTCACCGCACAGGTAATGATGACTTTGCGCGCCATGTCTCCCCTTTCTCCTAACGCACCGCCGGGGCGACACGCCCCTCAGTGGATGGTGGCACGAATGGTTGCGGCCCGGTCAACTGTCAAGGAGATTGACGGTGCGCAGCCCAGGATAGATCGAGAAACCGCGATCCAAGGTCACCCACTCGCAGCCGTGTTCGATGGCCAGCGCAGCGTGGTAGGCGTCCGGAAGCCGATTGCCGGTGAGCCGGAGCGTGACGGCCATTCCGCGGAATATCCGCCAGTGGCCATCGCCAGGACGCAGCGTCGCGCATCCCGGCTGAGCCAGCACCGCGTCGACAAATTCGACGGCTGCATCGCTGGGCGTCGGTGGGTGGAACACGCGGGCGTGGGTCAGGACCCGCATCACGCCGCCGAGCACGAGTTCGGAGAGGCCAACCCGATCCCCGCCCCCCGTGCAGTCGGTCAGCCATCTCCGACAGCGCTCGTGATGGACTGCGTCCTCTCGGAACGCGCTTACCAGGACGTTGACGTCAGGGCTCTGCATCCATGATGGCCTGGAGCGCCGCGCTGTCCGTCAGGTCAACGCCTAGCTGCACGCCATGTCCGCGAAAGGTCGGAATAGGCGGTGCGTCGGTCCTGGCACTGGGCGGACCGGAGAGATACGCGCGAAGCGCCTGTTCGAAGGTCTCCTTCAGCGTCCGGTGCTCGTTCGCCGCACGCGTTTTCACGGCCTTCAGCAGCGCGTCGTTGACATCGATGGTCGTCCTCATATGTGAATATGTATCACCTAATATGTGTTCACACAATTGCGTTCGGGAACGATCGCACCGGATCACGGCGGGAGCTGTTCCCGGAGCCAATATGGATGCGGCCGGCCTTGCCGTCTGCCCGGTTGCCGGAAGTCGGCACGGCCCATAGTCTAGGCGGCTCCCAAAGGGCCATTCCGGGGGAATGGCCGCGAGAGACGGCAGGCGGACATGAACGAGACGCAGCCGGCGGGAACGGAGACGGGCAATCGCGACGCGGCGTTGGCCGCGCTCTATGACGATGTGCACCGCGGCCACATGTTCCCCTTCTGGGCGACCAGCACCGACGTGGCGCACGACGAGATCAGGCAGCTCATGGGGAGCCGCGGCGCGGTCCCCTACCTCTGGCGCTACGAGGACGAGATCGGGCCCCTGCTGCGCCGCTCGGCGGAGCTGGTCACGATGGCGGATTCCGAGCGCCGTTCGCTGATCCTGGTCAATCCCGGTCTCGCGCCGACACGCGCGACCGTCTCCACCATGTACACCGCCTACCGGCTCAACGACCCCAACGAGGTGATGCCGCCCCATCGCCACTCGCCCAACGCCATCCGCCTCGGGCTCACGGGCACGATGAACTTCACCGGCGTCGAGGGCGAGGACATCGTCTTCGGTCCCGGCGACATGGTGCTGACGCCCCAGGACACCTGGCACAACCACGGCAACAAGGGCGACGAGCCGGCGGTGAACCTCTCCGTGCTCGACCTGCCGCTGGTCGAGGTGCTCAACGCGATCTACTTCGAGCACGACTACAAGGAGGACCGCGACGGGCGCGAGGTCGGTGTCAAGGAGCAGTCTGCCCGCTTCAGCCCGGACTACTCGGCCGAGGTATACGGCTCGGGCGGGCTCATGCCCTGCTTCGTGCCGCACGGGCGCGGCAGCGGCGTTGGATCGCCGATGTACGTCTACCGCTGGGAGCCCATGCGCGCGATGCTGGACGCGCACCGGGACCGCGACGGCGACCCCTACGAGGCCCTGATGATCGAGTACGTGGACCCGACTCGCGGCAGCCCGGTGTTCAGGACGATGACCTTCTACGCGCAGATGCTGCGGCCCGGCGAGAAGACGCGAGCCCTCAGGCAGACGGCGAGCCTTCTGGTCTCTCCGCTCGAAGGTCGCGGCCACAGCATCGTGGGCGAGACCCGCTTCGACTGGCGGCCCTTCGATACGCTCGCGGTGCCGGGCGGCGCGTGGTGCCGCCACGTCAACGATTCGGAGACCGAGCCTGCCATCCTCTTCGTGGCGAGCGACAAGCCGGCGCTGGCTGCGCTCGGTCATTTCAGGAAATGGGGCCGCGACGGCACGGGCGATACTCTGCGCCTCGTCTGAGGCGGGCAAGCCGGCGCCACCCGCCTCCACCAAAGGGAGAACACGAGACATGACCACGGCAGCGGTAATCGGCCTGGGCACCATGGGGCCCGGCATGGCGGCGACTCTCGCGCGCGGCGGGCTCACGGTGCGCGCCTTCGATACGGAAGCGGCTCAGCTCGAGAAGGCGCCGGGCGCCGCCGGCATGGCGCTCGGCGTGCTGGGGAGGCTCGGCATGCCGGACCGCGGCGGGGCCGAGCTGATCAGCTATCACGACACGCTGGCCGACGCCGTGGCCGATTGCGATCTCGTGCTGGAGAGCGTGCCGGAGAAGGTCGACATCAAGCGGGCCGTCTTCGCGGACCTCGACAGGCTGGTCTCGAAGGAGTGCATCCTCGCCTCCAACACGTCGGGCATCCCGGTGACGACGCTGCAGGAGGGGAACTCGGCGCCGGGCCGGGTCGTCGGCATGCACTGGTCGAACCCGCCCTTCGTCATCCCGGTCATCGAGGTAATCGCCGGCGCCGAGACCACGCAGGCCACGTGCGACCAGATGGTCCAGGCGATCAAGGACCTCAACCTGCTGCCCGTGGTGGTGAAGAAGGACGTGCCCGGCTTCGTCGAGAACCGCATCCTCTACGCGATCATGCGCGAGGCCTGCGACCTGGTGGAGAACGGCGTGATCGAGCCGGAGGGGCTGGACACCTGCGTCTCCTGGGGCATCGGCTACAAGCTCGCCGTGGTCGGCCCGATGTCGCTGCTCGACATGGCAGGCCTCGACATCTACCAGGCGGTCGGCAGCTACCTGAACGCGGACCTCTGCAACCGCGATGACGTGAGCACCTACATCACGGAGAGGACGACCAAGGGCGATCTCGGCATGAAGACCGGGAGCGGCATCTTCTCCTACACGCCCGAAGACATCGAAGCGCTGCGGGGCAAGCGGGCCGGGCAGCTCGTCGCCGTCCGCCGCGCGCTCGAAGGCCGCTCGTAGCGGGCGGCGCACCGGAATGGCCGACACACACCGGACCCGCCGGCTCGCCCATATCGACTGCCCCGGCGGCGGGCAGGTCTGGGTCGACGGCACCACGCTCTACATCGGCCACATGCGCTGGCCGTCAGGCACCACCATCGTGGATGTGGCCGACCCCGCGAACCCGCGCACGCTCGCGCGGATCGAGCTGCCGGAAGGCTGGCACTCGCACAAGGTCCGCGCGGCGAACGGCCTCATGCTGGTCAATCACGAGCGCCTCGGCGGTGGCGGGAACGACGCGAACGGCTTCGGCGGCGGGCTCGGCATCTACGACGTGTCGAACCCCGCCGAACCTGCGCTCATCACCAAGTGGCGCACCGCCGGCAAGGGCGTGCACCGCTTCACCTTCGACGGGCGCTACGCCTACATCTCGCCGACGGTGGACGGCTACGTCGGCAACATCGTGATGATCCTGGATCTCGCCGATCCCGCGAAGCCGGAAGAGGTCGGCCGCTGGTGGATCCCCGGCCAGTGGCAGGCGGGCGGCGAGGAGTATCCGTGGGACAACTGGGTGGCGCCGCGCTGCCATCATCCGCTCCGGCTCGGCGACCGGCTCTACGTGAGCTACTGGCACCACGGCCTCTTCATCCTCGACATCGAGGACATGTCCAGGCCGAAGCACGTGGCCGGCGTCAACACCAGCCCGGCCTTTCCGCATCCGACCCACACCTGCCTGCCCTTCCCTTACAGGCTCAAGGGCCGGCACATCATGGTGGTGGCCGACGAGGACGTGGCGAAGCTCTGGCCCTCGCCGCCGGCCTTCGCCTGGGTCTACGACATCACTGACGAGCGCCTGCCGATCCCGATCAGCACCATTCACGTCGACGGCGTCGATCGGGACGGCAGCCCCCAGCCGGACATGACCGGCTGCCATCAGCCTTCGGACAGGTTCACCGGCAACGTCGTTCCCTTCGCCTGGTTCGCGCAGGGGCTGCGACTGGTGGACGTGTCGGACCCCTTCGCGCCCAGCGAGGTCGCGCGCTACGTCCCGGATCCGCCGGAAGGCTGCGAGCGCGCTTCTTCCAACGACGTGACGGTGGACGACCGCGGCCTCATCTACCTGATCGACCGCCAGCGCGGCGTCGACATCATCGAGACCGACGCCCTCTGATCCGGCCCATCGGGTTCTTACTCCCCTGTCGCAGTGGATACGGCGAGGGGCCTCAACCGCCTTGGTCGTGGTAGGCCCGAGCGATATCCGCGCGGTGGCAAATCCAGACGTCGTCGTGGCGCAGCACGTGCTCCAGAAAGCGGCGGAGCGCCGACAAGCGCGCCGGCCTCCCGATCACGCGGCAGTGCAGGCCCACCGAAAGCATCGCAGGGCGGCCGCCCGTGCCCTCCCGGTAGAGCTCGTCGAAGGCTCCGCAGAGATAGTCGGCAAACGCCGTTGGCGAGGCGAAGCCGTTCGCCGTGGAGAACTTCATGTCGTTGGTGTCGAGCGCGTAGGGAATGACGAGGTGACGGCCCCCGTCTTCCAGCTCCAGCCAGTAGGGAATGTCGTCGTCGTAGGCGTCGGAATCGTAGAGCAGGCCGCCGCACTCGATCGCGAGCCGGCGTGAGTTCGCACTGACCCGCCCGCAATAGAAGCCGACCGGCGCCTCTCCCGTCTGCTCGCGGATCGTCTCCTTGGTCATCAGAATATGCTGACGCTCGGTTTCCTCGTCGACAGCGGCGTAGTCGAACCAGCGCCAGTTGTGGCTCGCGACCTCGAGGCCCTGGCGCGCGAATTCGCGGCCGACCTCGGGATTCAGCGCGAGCGCCCTGCCGACGCCGTAGACGGTCGCCGTAACGCCCAGCTCCTCGAACAGCCGCAGAATGCGCCAGACGCCGGCGCGCGCGCCGTAGTCGTACATGCTTTCGGTGTTCAGGTCCCGCTCGCCCACGCGCGGTTCGAAGGGGCCGAGCTCGTGGATATAGCCCTCCGACGTGGCGTCGTCGTTCAGCACCGTTCGCTCGCCGCCTTCTTCGTAGTTGAGGACGAGACTCAGCGCGAGCGGGGTCCGGTCGCTCCAGGGCGGACGCGGGCGGTTGCGGCCGTAGCCGGCGAAGTCGCGATCGTTCGTGGTGCTCATAGGGGGGAAGCCTTCGGTGATTAGGGTGCAGACACGTCGTGCCAGGTCGTGGGCCTGGAGAAGGTGCGGTCGAACCCGCCGCCGTTCCAGGTTGTCATCTTTCGCGCGTGGACGAGAAAGGGCTCTCTGGGGAAGCCGAACGTCGATTCGGCATAGGCCAAGCCGGGCGGCCCGAGATATCGCTCCGTCATCTTGCGGGCCGGCGTGATCCAGTCGAAATCCTCCGGCAGGAATTCCGCCTCGCCGAGGACGCTCACCCGCATGTAGAGCAGCGAGGGATTGTCGACGAGGACGCCGCAGCGCGGGTCGCGGTGCAGGTTCTGCACCATGCTGGTGCGGGTCTTGCTGATCACGAGGAACGCACGGTCCTGCGCCAGCCAATCGAACCAGACCGGGCTCACCACCGGCCAGCCGTCGGCCATCGTGGTGGCGATCTTCGCGAAGATCGCGCCCGAGGTCAGGAAGTCATCGCGCTCCGCATCGGTCATTCCTCGCCCGGCGTTCGACGTCATCGCCATGACGCACCTCCGCGTTCGTTGCCCGGATTCGAGTTCCGCAGCCCAGTCTTTCTCACGGGGGCAGGATAGGTATGGCGGTTTGCCTTTGCACGAGGCGAATGAAGGCAGGGACAGCGCATGGCTGTCGAGGCACTGCCGGCCTCAGGCGGGCCGTGGCGTCCCGCATTGATTCGGGCTAGGGTCGCGCCGCCCGGCGGCGGGGACCGCCGGGAGCGGCAGGGAGAGGACACGGCGGGAGAGCCATGCGATTCGCGGTCGATACCGGAGGGACGTTCACCGACCTTGTCGTCGAATCCGACGACGGGGGGCTCCGCATGTACAAGGCGCCGACCACGCCGTCGGACCCGGTCGCCGGCGTGCTGGAAACGCTGGCCCGCGCCGCCGAGGACCTGGGCGAGAGCCGCGAGTCCCTGCTCGGCCGCGGCGAGATGCTGATCCACGGCACCACGCATGCGATCAACGCCATCGTCACCGGCAACACCGCGCGCACCGCCTTCCTGACAACCAAGGGCCACCCGGACGTGCTGGTGTTCCGCGAGGGCGGGCGCATCGAGCCCTTCAACTTCACCGTCCCCTACCCCGAGCCCTACGTGCCGCGCTCGCTCACATACGAGGTAGGGGAGCGCGTGGCCTACGACGGCACCGTCACCCAGCCGCTCGACGAGGCGGGCGTCATCGGGATCATCGAGGAGCTGAAAGGACAAGAGATCGCAGCGGTCGGCGTCTGCCTGCTCTGGTCGATCGTGAACCCCGCGCACGAGCTCCGCGTCGGCGAGCTGCTGGAGCGCCATCTGCCGGGCGTGCCCTACACGCTCTCGCATGTGCTCAACCCCTCGCTCCGCGAGTACCGCCGCGCGTCGTCCACCTGCATCGACGCCTCGCTCAAGCCGCTCATGGGCAGTTATCTGGGCGGCCTGGAGTCGCGCCTGCGGGACGCGGGCTTCGGCGGGCGTGTTCTGGTGGTCACGACCCAGGGCGGCGCCATGGATGCGGCCGACATGGCGCACGCGCCGATCCATTCGATCAACTCGGGCCCCGCGATGGCGCCTATCGCAGGCCGGGCCTACGCCCAGGCGGACAGCGGCCTCGATACCGCCATCATCGCCGACACCGGCGGCACGACGTTCGACGTGAGCCTGGTGCGCGGCGGGCGCATCCCGTGGACGCGGGAGACCTGGATCGGCCAGCCCTACCGCGGCCATATGACCGGATTCCCGGCCGTGGACGTGAAGAGCATCGGCGCCGGCGGCGGCAGCATCGCCTGGGTCGACGAAGGCGGCCTGCTCCACGTCGGGCCGAAGAGCGCGGGGGCCGTCCCCGGCCCCGTCTGCTACGGCACCGGCGGCACCGAGCCCACCGTGACCGATGCCTCCGTCACGCTCGGCTGGATCGACCCCGCCTACTTCCTCGGCGGCACCATGGCGCTCGAGACCGAGGCGGCGGCGACGGCCATCGAGACCCATGTCGGGAGCAAGCTCAGCCTTTCGCTGCACGAGGCGGCGGCGGCGATCATGAGCGTAGCCACCGAAAACATGGTGCACGCCATCGAGGACATCACCGTCAACCAGGGCATCGACCCACGCGAGGCCGCCATCGTGGGCGGCGGGGGCGCAGCCGGCCTCAACGCGGTCGCCATCGCGCGCCGGCTCGGCTGCGCGCAGGTGATCCTGCCGGAGGTCGCCGCCGCGCTCAGCGCCCACGGCGCGCTCATCTCCGAGCTCAGAGCCGAGTACAGCGGCACGCTCTACACCTCGACCGGCGGCTTCGACTTCAACGGCGTGAACGCGCTGCTGGAGGGGCTGGAGGACAAGTGCCGGGCCTTCATCGAGGGGCCAGGCGCGGGCTCGCTGGAGCAGGTCGTTGAGTTTACCGCCGAGGCGCGCTACCCCAGCCAGATCTGGGAGATCGAGGTGCCGCTGCGCTCGGACCGGATCGAGGACGAGAGGGCGCTCACGGGCTTCGTCGAAGACTTCCACAAGACCCACGAAGCGCTGTTCACCTTTGCCGACAGCGAATCGACCATCGAGACCGTCGGCTGGCGCGCCAACGTGCGCTGCCGCCTGCGGGACGGAGTCAACCTGAGCGTGGAAAGCGCCGGCAGCGGCCCCGAGATCGCGCACAGCCGCTCTGTCTATTTCCCGGACACGGGCTTCGTCGAGGCGCAAGTGGTGCACTTCGACGGAATGGGTCCGGGCGAGACCGTGGAGGGGCCCGCGATCATCGAATCGTCCTTTACCACCGTCGTGATCGACCCTGGGGCCAAGGCCGAGCGCCGGCCTTCGGGCAGTCTGCTGATAACGCCCTGACCGAAGGAGACGGGCCATGGCAAGGAACTCGCTGACTCTCAACGCCGACGGCACGCTCGACGGCGTGCAGATGGCGATCGTCAACAAGCGGATGGAGGCCATCTGCGCCAAGATGGCCAACACGCTGCTGCGCACCGGGCGCTCCGGCGTGCTCAACAGCGCGCGCGACTTCTCCTGCTGCATCGTGACCGCGGAGAACCGGCTGCTCACGGTCAACGAGAGCCTGCCGATCCACGTCCTGCGCGGCGCCGACATGATGTGCGAGTCGATGCAGGAGTTTCACCCCGACCTCAAGCGGGGCGACGCCTACCTCCACAACTCGCCCTACCACGGCTGCTCCCACCCCGCCGATCACACGACGCTCGTGCCAGTGGTGGACGACGAGGGCGTGCACCGCTTCACCATGGTCGCCAAGGCCCATCAGGCGGATTGCGGCAACTCCATCGCCACCACCTATCATGGCAGCGCGCGCGACGTTTACGAGGAAGGCGCGCTGATCTTCCCGGCGGTCCAGATCCAGCGCGACTACGAGGACATCGAGGACATCGTGCGCATGTGCCGGCTCCGCATCCGCGTGCCGGAGCAGTGGTGGGGCGACTACCTCGCGGCGCTCGGCGCGGCGCGGATCGGCGAGCGCGAGATCATGGCCTTCGGCAACGAGATCGGCTGGGACACCCTCGCCCAGTTCGCCGAGCAGTGGTTCGACTACAGCGAGCAGCTCATGATCGCGGCCGTGCGCAAGATGCCGGGCGGGCGGGCCGAGACCACGTCCATGCACGACCCCTTCCCCAACGCGGAGGACGGGATTCCGGTCAAGATCGTGGTCGACGTGGACCCTGACGAGGCGGTGATCGACATCGACCTCCGCGACAATCCGGACGCGATGCCGTGCGGCCTCAACCTCTCGCGTGCCTGCTGCGAAAGCACGCTGCTGCTCGGCGTCTTCAACAGCATTCCCGATTCGGTGCCGACCAACACCGGCTCCTTCCGGCGCGTGCGCATGCACCTCAGGGAAGACAGCGTCTGCGGAATCCCCAAGCACCCGACGAGCTGCTCGGTGGCGACGACCAACCTCGCCGACCGCGTGGGCAACGCCGTCAGCCGGGCGATCGCGGACCTCGGCGACGGCTACGGCATGGCCAGCACCGGCTCGATCATCCCGCCCTCGCTCGGCGTCATCTCCGGCACCAGCGAGAAGACCAAGGGCGCCTACGTGAACCAGATCTTCCTCGGCTGGGGCGGCGGCGCGGCCAGCGCGCAGGCCGACGCCTGGCTTTCCATCGGCCATCTCGGCAACGCCGGCATGTCCTACCAGGATTCCATCGAGCTCGACGAGATGCGCTTCCCGCTCACCGTGCGCGGCCGGCACTTCATCACCGACAGCGGCGGCCACGGGCGGACGCGGGGCGGCGCCGGGGTCTATTGCGAGTTCGGGCCCACCGAGGGCGATCTCGAAGTGGGCTACGTCAGCGACGGCAACGCCACGCCGCCCGAGGGCGCGCGCGGCGGCACGCCGGGCGGGCGGGCCGACCAGTTCCGGCGCGATGCCAACGGCGACCTGCACCAGCTCGACCCCTGCGCCCAGGCGATCATCCCGGAAGGCCACACCATCGTCTCCTACTCCTGCGGCGGCGGCGGCTACGGCGCGCCGACGGAGCGGCCGGCGGCACAGGTCGCCATCGACGTGCGCGAGCGCTGGGTCTCGCCCGAGGCCGCGCGCGACACTTATCGCGTCGCCCTCGACGACGCCGGTGCTCTCGACGAGGGCGCCACCGCGCGGCTGCGAAACGACTGAGCGGCGGGGCGGAGCAAAGACCCGCCCTCCCCTCTCAAGATTGGGTGGCTGGCAAGCGGATTCGCCATTGCGCCCCAAGGCGCTTGTTGAGACGATCCCCCGCAGGCAGGGGCGACTCTGTACGCGAACGCAACATCCGTTCAGGAGGGAAAACTCTATGGTCGAACGCAAGGAACAGGAACATCTGCTGCGGAGCGCAGCGCGCCGGCAACTGCTGCGCGGCGAAATCGACAGACGCCAGTTCATGACCCGCAGCATCGCCGCCGGCCTCGGCCTGGCGGGGGCGAGCGTTGTGGCGAACTACGGCTCCGGTAGCGCGTTCGCGCAGGAGCGGCCGCTCACGCCGACCTTCTATCAGTGGATCGAGGACCTGCACCCCTCGATCCCCCAGTGAGCGCAGGCTCAGTAAGTGATGGCGGGGTTTTCGGATTATTTGATGGT
>JAPPHR010000102.1 GCA_028820995.1 Rhodospirillales bacterium | reverse complement strand
TCCTGGCGTCGGGATCGTCGGTCTCGTCCACGTGCATGTCGATGTCGGCGTCGTGATGCGCCGCGATCTCGAAGGCCAAAGCGATTTGGCGCGCGCTGTCCGCCGGGTTCGCCTCGTTGAAAGGCATACCGCCCACCAGATCGGCGCCCGCCTCCATCGCCTTCCACATCAAGTCGTCGGTGCCCTTGTCCTTGAAGATGCCCTCCTGCGGAAAGGCCACGATCTGCACGTCGGCGATGTCGCGGGTGCGCTCGCGCGCTTCGAGCACGCCTTCGAGGGGGCGGAGGCCGCCGATGCTGTCGACATCGACGTGGCTGCGGAAGCGCGTGACCCCGGCGGCGGCGGCGGAGCGGATCGTGCGCACCGCGCGCGCGGCGATCTCTTCGACCGTGTAGGCGCGCTTGCGCGCCCAGATGATCTCGATGGCCTCGTCGAGGGTGCCCGAGCGGTTGGGCCTGACGTCGTCGTTGATCTGCGCCTTGTCGAGGTGGATGTGCGGCTCCAGGAAGCCGGCCACGCAGAGCCGCCCGCCGGCATCGACGGTGCGCTCCGCCGCAGCCGCGCCGCCTCGGGGTGGGGCAACGAATCGGCCGTCGTGGACGAAGAGGTCGCGCGCCGCCTCCTCCCGCCAGAGGTGCGCGCCCGTTATCGCGAGGTCGATCCGGTCGTCCGTCATCGCTCCCTCCTCCCTCAATCCCCTGCGTCCGCAAGGCGGGCCACCGTCTCCTCCCGGCCCAACGCGGCCATGACGGCGAAAATGCCAGGGGACGCGTGCGACCCTGTCAACGCCGCACGCAACGGCTGCGCGATGGCGCCGAGCTTGACGTCCTCGTCCTCGACAAAGCCGCGGACAGCCTCTTCCAGATTCGACTCGTTCCAGGCCGCGCTATCCTGCAACGTGGCCCTTAGCCTGCCGAGACGGGCCCGCGCCTCGCTGCCATCGTCCCCCAGGAGCCGCGCCGCCTTGGGCGTCATGGCGAGTGGCCGGTCGCACACCAGAAACGACAGGTTGTCGGCGAGCTCGACCAGCGTCTTCGCGCGCGCCTTCGCCTCGGGCAGTAGAGCTTCGACGCGCCGCCGCGCCTGGTCCGTGGCGGCTGCCGGGTGCTGCACGGCGAGCCGTTGCACCACGTCGGCCAGCAGGTCCGAATCGGCGCTCTCGCGGATGTAGTGGCCGTTGAGGCTCTGCAGCTTCTCCATGTCGAAGCGTGCGGCGCCCCGGTTCACCGCGTCCAGGTCGAACCAGGCGATGGCCTGGGCGGTGTCGATGATCTCGTCGTCGCCGTGGCTCCAGCCGAGCCTGAGCAGCGCGTTGCGCATGGCCGCGGGCAGAATGCCGAGCTCGGCGTAGGCGCCGACGGCGACCGCGCCGTGCCGCTTGGAGAGCTTCGCGCCGTCGGGGCCGTGGATCAGCGGGATGTGGGCATAGGCCGGCGGCTCCCACCCCAGCGCGCGGAAGAGCTGAGTCTGGCGAAAGGCGTTGGTGAGGTGGTCGTCGCCCCGGATGGCGTGAGTGATCCCCATGTCGTGGTCGTCGACGACGACGGAATGCATGTACGTGGGCGTGCCGTCTGCCCGCAGCAGCACCATATCGTCGAGGGCGGTATTGTCGATTTTGATATTACGCTGTACCAAATCCGAGATGATTGTTTCCCCTTCCCTTGGCGCCCGGAAGCGGATGACGGGGTCGACGCCGGGCGGCGCGTCTGCGGGATCGCGGTCGCGCCAGCGCCCGTCGTAGAGGGCGGCCCGGCCCTGGGCGCGTGCCTCTGCGCGCATGGCTTTCAGCTCCTCCGGCGTGCAGTAGCAGCGGTAGGCCCCGCCCGAGGCGAGCAGTGCCTGCGCGACCTCCACGTGGCGCTGCCTGCGCTCGGACTGGCGCACGATCTCGCCGTCCCAATCGAGGCCGAGCCAACGCAGCCCGCCCTCGATCGCGGCGATCGCCTCGGGCGTCGAGCGCTTGCGGTCGGTGTCCTCCAGCCGGAGCCGGAACGTGCCGCCGTGGTGGCGCGCATAGAGCCAGTTGAAGAGGGCGGTCCGCGCGCCGCCCAGGTGCAGCATGCCGGTCGGCGACGGCGCGAAGCGCGTGACGACGCTCATATGCGGTCTCACCCCCGGCGGATGGCACTGCGGTTGGCCACGGATCGGAACGCCCGAGCGTTTAGCATATCGCCCGGCAGCAGGCGACCGGCCGTGCCGTGCCGAACGCCGACTTGCTATGGACCCCCTTTGGCGTGCTGAAGCACGCGACTGCCTTGCGCGCCCGACTGGGCACGGTGTGGACTGCCGAGCGTCAGCGCGTGTTCCTCTGGGTGCCGGTGCTTTTCGGCGCGGGCAGCGGGCTCTATCTCACGCTGCCGGTGGAGCCGATCGGTTGGATCGCGCCGGTGGCCGCCGGGCTCTTCGCCCTGGCAGCCCTGGTGCTTCGCCGGAACACCGCGGCGGCCCTCGGGCTCGTGGCGCTGGCCCTGTTCGCCGCCGGCGTGGGCGCCGCCGACTGGCGCACCGACCGGGTCAGCGCGCCGGTGCTGGCTGAAGCCATCGGCCCGGTCGATATCTCTGGCCGCGTGGTCTGGGTCGGCGCCGGCGACGGCCCGCAGCGCTACCTCCTGGATCGTGTGAGCATCGAGGGTCTGGCGCGTGAGGAAACGCCCGAGCGGGTGCGGCTGAGCGTGCGCAGCGCGGTCCCCGACGGCGTGGCCGCGCCGGGATCGTGGCTCGCGGCGCTGGCCTCGCTCCGGCCGCCGCCGGCGCCGGCGGAGCCCGGTGCGTGGGACTTCGCGCGCCAGGCGTGGTTCCAGCGGATCGGCGCCGTCGGCTTCGTCTATGGCGCACCGGAGCCGATGGCGGCTCCTGAAGGCGAGGGCGGCGGGATGCTCTCTGCGCTGTCGCAAGTCCGCCACTGGGTCTCGGCACGAATTCTCGCTCGCACCACGCCGACGTCGGGGCCGTTCGCGGCGGCGCTGCTCACCGGCGACCGGAGCGCCATCGAGAAGACGAGGCTCCAGGCGATGCGCGATTCCGGCCTGGCTCATCTGCTGGCGATCTCGGGCCTTCACGTCGGCCTCGTCGCCGGGTTCATCTTCTTCGCCGCGCGCGGCCTGCTGGCATCGATCGAGCCGGTCGCGCTCAGGATGCCGATCAAGAAGTGGGCGGCGGGATGCGCACTGCTGGGGGCAGCGGCGTACCTGCTGCTGTCCGGCATGAGCGTGCCGACCCAGCGGGCGTTCGTCATGGTGGGCGTGGTCCTGCTCGCGATGATGCTCGACCGGGCGAGCATTTCGATGCGGCTCATCGCCTGGGCGGCGCTCCTGGTGCTCACGATCGCGCCCGAGAGCATGCTGGGCCCGAGCTTCCAGATGTCCTTCGCCGCCGCGACGGCGCTGATCGCGACCTACGAGGCGGCACGCCGCCCTCTTGCCCGCCTGGCCGCGCGCGGCGGCCTCGCGCTCCGCCCCCTCGTCTACGCGGCAGGCGTGGCGCTCACGTCGCTGGTCGCCGGCATCGCCACCGGCCCGTTCGCGGTCTACCACTTCAACCGCATCGCCGATTACGGCCTGCTCGCCAACCTCGGCGCGGTGCCGATCACTGGCTTCTGGATCATGCCCTGGGGGCTGGTGGCGCTCGTCCTGATGCCCTTCGGGCTGGAAGGCATCGCACTCGCGCCCATGGGCTGGGGAATCGACGCGGTGGTGTGGATCGCTCGGAGTGTGGCGGCACAGCCGGGGGCGGTCACGCTGGTGCCGGCAATGCCGGCGGCGGCCTTGCTCGCGATCGTGGTGGGGGGATTGTGGCTCTGCCTCTGGCGCAGCCGCTGGCGCTTTCTCGGCATCGCCGTGATCGGCGGCGGGATGGTGATGGCCGGCCTGGATCGGAGGCCGGATATCCTGGTCGACGGCGAGGCGAAGGTAATGGCGGTGCGCGGCGCGGACGGAGAGCTCTGGATCTCGACACGCCAGCGGGGGCGCTTCGTGAGCAATGCCTGGCTCCGGCGGGACGGACAGGCGGAGGCTCTGACTTGGCCCAGAGTCGGCGAAGGCGCGCCCGCCGCCGGGCTACGCTGCGATACGCTGGGGTGCATTCAGCGGCGCGGTGACAGAACCATCGCCTTCGTGCGCGACCCCCGCGCGTTCGCGGAGGATTGCAGCCGCGCCTCGCTCGTCGTCAGCGCCGTTCCGGCCTGGGATCTTTGCTCAGGGCCCGAGACGGTGGTGGACCGGTTCGATCTCTGGCGGAGCGGCGGCCATGCCATCTGGCTGGGACCGGACGGGGCCCGTGTGGAAAGCGTGGCCGAGTCGCGCGGAAGGCGCCCCTGGGTCGCCCGGCGCGGGACGGACCGCTAGCGGCTCAGTAGCGGCGGAGGATGCCCTTGAGCTGTCCCTGCACCTTGACCCGGCCCGGGCCGAAGATACGCGTCTCGAAGCGCTTGTTCGCGGGCTCCAGCGCGATCGACTCGCCCTTGCGCCGCAGCCGCTTGAGCGTCACCTCGCTGTCGTCCACCAGGGCCACGACGATGGTGCCGTTCTCTGCCGTGTCGCAGCGCTCGATCACCGCGGTGTCGCCATCGAGAATCCCAGCCTCGATCATCGAATCACCGTCGACTTCCAGCGCGTAATGCTCGCCAGCGCCCAGCATCGTGCCGGGGACGTCGGTGTGGTTGGTCTCGTCGCGCAATGCCTCGATGGGCGTGCCGGCCGCGATGCGGCCATAGAGCGGCAGCGCCACGCTCGCCCGGTCGTCGGACGGACGCTCCGTCCCCCGCCCGGAACGGAAATCGCCCTTGATGACGCTCGGCCGGAAGCGCCGGTTCGGCTGCCGTTCCGGCACGCTCGAAGCCCGCGACGGCGGCGGCCGCAGCACCTCCAGCGCCCGCGCCCGATGCGGCAGTCGCCGCAGGAATCCGCGCTCCTCCAGCGCCTTGACGAGCCGGTGAATGCCCGACTTGGACTTGAGGTTCACCGCCTCCTTCATCTCTTCGAACGAAGGGGCGATCCCCTTGGTCTCCAGATACGAATCGATGAAGAGCAGAAGCTCTTTCTGTTTCTTGGTCAGCATCGGACGAACTCCAAAAGCCGAACAAAGGGGCAACTGACACGGTATGTTCTAGTTTGGTTCGCCCGCCATGTCAAGAGGCGCAGCGATCCCGCAGGCACGGGCATGCCGGACCCGGCTTCGCGGAGGCGCATCCCGGCCGTTCAGGCCCACGTTCGCGCTTTGCGAACTGCATTGAACCCGCTTCGGCCAAGGGCTAGCATCCCTTCAGGGATGCGACCGAGGGATCTCCGACATGGCACACGATCACGCTCATAATGCGCCTCCATCCGAAACCGCGATGAGAGTGAAGGCCCTGGAGACGCTTCTCACCGAGAAGGGCCTGCTCGACCCGGCGGCCATCGACGCCCTGGTGGAGACCTACGAGACCAAGATCGGCCCGCGCAACGGCGCCAAGGTGGTGGCCCGGGCGTGGACGGACCCGGACTACAAGGCGAGGTTGCTCGAAGACGGGTCTGCGGCGATCGCCGAGCTCGGCTTCAGCGGCGTGCAGGGCGAGGACATGATCGTCGTCGAGAACACCGACGAGGTGCACAACATGGTCGTGTGCACGCTCTGCTCCTGCTACCCGTGGCCGACGCTCGGGCTGCCGCCCATCTGGTTCAAGAGCGCGCCCTACCGGGCCCGCTCGGTCATCGACCCGCGCGGCGTTCTCGCGGAGTTCGGCGTCGAGCTTTCCGACGACGTCGAGATCAGGGTGTGGGACAGCAACGCCGAACTCCGCTACCTGGTGCTGCCGCAGCGGCCGGCGGGCACGGACGAGCTGAGCGAAGACGAGCTGGCGGCGCTGGTCACCCGCGATTCGATGATCGGCACGGCGCTGGCCGAAGCGCCCGCCGGCTAGCAGGGGCCAGAGGGAGAAGAGCCATGAACGGCATCCACGACATGGGCGGCATGCAGTGCATGGGCCCGATCATCCGCGAGGAGAACGAGCCCCGGTTCCACGAGGAGTGGGAGGGCCGGGTCTTCGGCATGTTCTTCACCAACTTCGCCGAAGGCCACTTCAACGTCGACATGTTCCGCCACGCCATCGAGCGCATGGGCCCGGCCGAGTATCTGGAGACCTCATATTACGAGCACTGGCTGCACGTCTACGAGACCGTGCTGGTGGAACGCGGAATTCTGACGCAAGCCGAGATCGACGAGAAGATCGCCAGCCTTCGCCAAGCGGGAGAGTCGTGATGCCAACTCTGACGCCTGACATGGTCCCGGGCTTGGTTGCCGGCGGCGCGTCATGCCGCATGGATGTGGACGTGGCGCCCAAGTTCAAGGTGGGCGACGCGGTCACGGCCCGCGACATCAATCCTCTGTCCCACACAAGGCTGCCGCGTTACATCCGCGGCAGGACAGGACGGATCGCGCGCGATCATGGCGTCTTCGCATTCCCGGACACGTCGGCCGCATCGGGCACCCACAGCGATCCCCAGCATGTCTACAGCGTGCGCTTCGAGGGGAGCGAGCTCTGGGGCGACCATGCGAATGCGAATGCCTGCGTCTACATCGATCTCTTCGACAACTATCTCGAGCTTGCATGAGCGCCGCGCCACCGGCTGACGATCTTCCCAAGCTTCCCTGGGAGGCGGAGGACGGACCGGTCTTCAACGAACCGTGGGAGGCGACCGCCTTCGCCATGGCGGTGCGGCTCTCGGAAGCCGGCAAGTTCACCTGGTCGGAGTGGGTGGACTATCTCTCGGCGGAGATCGCCGCAGCGAAGCGGAGCGGCGATCCCGACCTAGGAGACCGCTACTACGAGCACTGGCTGAGCGCGTTGGAGAAGCTCGTGGTCGACAAGGGGCTCGGCTCGGCGGCGGAGCTTGCCGGCCTCAAGGACGACTGGACCGAGGCGACAATCCATACGCCCCACGGCCAACCCATCGAGCTTAAGGGGCGCACGCCCGCCGACTGACCCAACGGGCGGTGCCCGCACTCTATATTACGCGGACCGCGTCGCCCCTCTTCACGCTCCCACCCTGAACGACGAAGCCGTAGATTCCCGCGCACGGCAGCGACTCCCCATCGAGCAGCGGGACGGGGAGACTGTTGTGCTCGACGATGGTGCGCAGCACTTGCGGGTCCTTCGCCAAGTCCTTCTGCGCGATGGTCGGGATCGAGCAGCGCGGCGTCGGATCGGAGATGCGGAGCCGCACCTCGTCGCCGATCGCGAGTTCGCGCCCGACCCAGTCGTTCTCGACGAAGCCCGTTTCACCCTCGGGCGTCGCGATCGTCACATTGGGGCGAAAGCGGCGTGCACTGAACTCCGACTCAGGGCGCAGCTCGGCGAGGCGCGCCATCGTCGCCGTGGTGATGAGATGAAGCGCCGCGTAATCCGAAAACCGTCCCTCCATCATCAGCTCGCCGATGTCGACGATGGTTTCTTCCTCGGCCAGCGGGTCGAGGCGCTCGAGGCTGATGGTTTCGGGCCGTTTCGTCGTGAGCGCGACCGGCCGCCCCAGAGTCTCGGAGAGGCGCGCATCGACGTCTCCACCGTCGCTGGTGGCGTCCGTGCCGTCGGGCCAGACGACGCGCACCGGCGGCAGTGACGCACCGGCCTCAGGCGGTCTGACGAAATCGGCGGCGAGCGCCGTCAGCGCGCCCCACTTCTTCGGGGTCTTGGCGCTTCCCACTCTGCCGCTGGTCCCGTCGATCACGGCATAGCCGCGATCGCCCAGAATGCCGCCCTCGGTGATGAGCGCCTCGTCGATCTTGTTGCCCGCCATCGACTTGACCGGGTAGCGCCAGAGCGCCTTGATCGTCCCGCCTGCCACCGTCCCTTGCGAGGCCATGTTCGCGTTCTCCGTGGTGAACTAGTGCCGTGCTCCGGAGTTTCCCAAATTAGGGGTCGAGAAGACCACGGCTGCTGTGCCAGTCTTCCAGCGACTGGTCCGGATACTCGGAGAAGTGCGGATCCCGCTTGCCGGACGGAATCCTTACCCAAGCCGGCGCGTAATCGACCATGATGTGGCAGCGCTCGGGCGGCTTCGGCAGGGGTGAGTCGACGGCGGACGCGAAGGGGTGGATCAGCTCCGGCCAGCGTGGGTCCCAGACCCAGAGAGCGCTGCCGCAACGGCCGCAGAACCGCCGCTCGGCCGGGCTTTCGCTGCCGTCCTCCAGCCGCGCCCGATAGACCCTCAGGTGGCGCTTGCCGCGCACGCTGAGCGATTCCGCGTCGCCGCCCAGATTGATGGCATAGCCGCCGCCACCGGCGGTCTTCCGGCAGATCGAGCAGTAGCACTGCATGTAGGGATGCGGCGTCTTCGACCGCAGCGAGAATTGAACGGCGCGGCAGTGGCACGAGCCTTCGAGCAGCATGAGATCCCCCACGGATCGGTTCGGCATTGCCGGCATTTGAGCACAACTTCCCGTGCCTACCTCCGTCGCAGGCGGGTCCGGCCGTTCCCCTCCCGCGTCCTGGACAATTCGGGCGTTGGAAGGGACAGTTTCCACTTCGGAGGCCATCGGCATTGAGCAACACCTCGTCCACCGCCAGCGAACCCGGCACCGCCGCACCGGTCGAGCTTGCGTTCTCGCGCGAGGAGTACGCGGCACGGATCGCGAAGACCCGGCGGGCGATGGACGAGAGAGGGTTGGACCTGCTCGTCGTCTCCGACCCCTCGAACATGGCGTGGCTGACCGGCTACGACGGCTGGTCCTTCTACGTGCACCAGTGCGTGCTGCTTGCGCTCGGTGGCGATCCGGTGTGGTTCGGGCGCGGCATGGACGCCAACGGGGCGAAGCGCACCGTGTTCATGGCGCACGACGACATCGTGGCCTATGGGGACCACTACGTGATGTCCACCGAGCGCCACCCGATGGACTACCTGAGCGAGGTCATCGCCCAGCGCGGGTGGGAGCGATCGCGCATCGGCGTCGAGATGGACAACTACTACTTCAGCGCCGCCGCCTACCGCTCGCTGGAGACACACCTTTGCGACGCGACGCTGCTCGACGCGACGGGCCTCGTGAACTGGCAGCGGATCGTGAAGTCCGAGGCCGAGATCGCCTACATGAGGAACGCAGCGCGCATCGTGGAGAAGATGCACGCGCGAATCCTGGAGGTGGTCGAGCCCGGCACGCGCAAGAACGACCTGGTGGCGGAGATCTACCACGCGGCGATTACCGGCGTGGACGGCGCCGGCGGCGACTACCCCGCCATCGTGCCGATGCTGCCGACCGGCATCGACGCCTCGGCCGCGCACCTCACCTGGGACGACAAGCCCATGCGGGCGGGCGAGGCGACGTTCTTCGAGATTGCGGGCGTCTACAGGCGCTACCACTGCCCGCTCTGCCGCACGGTCTTCTTAGGGAAGCCGTCGGCCCGCGAGCGCAACGCGGAAGGCGCGCTGCTGGAGGCCATCGAGGCGGGGCTCGATGCCGCAAGACCCGGCAACCGGTGCGAAGACATCCACCGCGCGCTCTCGGAGTCGCTCGCGCGGCACGGGCTGACGAAGGAGAGCCGGTGCGGCTACTCCATCGGCCTCAGCTACCCGCCGGACTGGGGCGAGCGGACCATCAGCCTGCGCCCCGGCGACCGCACCGTGCTTGAGCCCAACATGACCATACACTTCATGCCCGCGCTCTGGTTCGAGGACTGGGGCCTCGAAATCACCGAGAGCATCCGCATCACCGAGACCGGCGTAGAAACCCTCGCCAACTGGCCGCGCGAGCTGCAGGCGAAGGCGTAGGTCGCGGCGCTCACGCCTCCGGCGAATCGGGGTCGGGCTGCTTGCCGTAAGTCTTCATGAAGTCCAGGACCTCGGCCATCTTGCGGCTGAGGATGACGTTGGGCTCCTTGCCGGTGGCGGCGCCGATGGCGAGCGTGCGGCAATAGAGCTCCGCCAGGTACTCGACCTCGACCAGCAGGTTCACGCAGGCGTCGGGCGTCTCGCCCAGCACGATGACGCCGTGGTTCTGCAACAGGCAGGCCTTGCGATCCTTGAGCGCGGGCAGCGCCACGTCGGAGAGCGCCTGGGTCGTGGGCGTCCGGTAAGGCGCGCAGCGGATGGTCGTGCCGCCCGCGGCGGCGACCATGTAATGAACCGCCGGTATCTCCATCCCGTGCACGGCGAGCGCGGTGCAATGGACGGCGTGGCTGTGCAGCACCGCGTCCACGTCCGGCCGCGCGGCGAGGATATCGCGGTGGAAGCGCCATTCGCTGGTGGGGCGGCGGGTGCCCCGATGGCTGCCGTCGAAGTCCATTTCCACGATGTCTGCGGGCGTCATCGCGTCGTAGTCGAGGCCGGACGGTGTGACCAGGAAGCGCTCGCCCACCCGGAACCCGACGTTGCCGGAGGTCCCGTGATTGAGGCCGAGCGCGTTCATCCTGCGGGCGGCGTCGATGATCGCGCGCCGCGCCTTGAGATGCGTCAGTCTTTTCCGGGGCATGGAAGCCGGTCGGCGGTTTCCCGCTAGCGCCCGTCCGCCGCGCCTGCGTCCTCAAGCGCGGCGACGATGGCCGCCGAGATGGCGTCGATGCCGCCCGAGCCGTCGACCCGGACGAAGCGCCCGCCGGACTCGTAGTGGGGGATGATCGGGGCCGTCTGCTCGTGGTAGGCAGCAAGCCGCGCGACCATGGTCTCGCGGTTGTCGTCTGCGCGGCGCGTGAAGTTCGTACCCCCGCAATGGTCGCAGACGCCCTCGGTGGCGGGCCGGTTGAACTGGTCGTGGTAGCCGGCCCCGCAGTCCGCGCAGGAGAAGCGCCCGACGATACGCTGGATCAGCGCCTCCTCGTCGACCTCGATGGCAACCACCTTGTCGAGCGCAAGCCCGCGCTCGGCCAGCATGCGGTCCAGCGCGCCCGCCTGCGCCACGGTGCGGGGGAAGCCATCGAGAATGAAGCCACTGGCGCAGTCCGGCTCATCGATCCGCTCCGCGATGAGCGCCACCATCAGGTCGTCCGGCACCAGCTCGCCGGCCTCCATGATCGCCTTGGCCCGGGTGCCGAGCGCGGTGCCCGCCTTCACCGCCGCCCGCAGCATGTCGCCCGTGGAAAGCTGAACGATGCCGAAGCGCTCGACCAGCCGCTGCGCCTGTGTGCCCTTGCCCGCGCCCGGAGGGCCGAGAAGGATCAGGTTCAACGCCGGCTCCCCCTCAGCTTAGCCTTCTTGATGAGCCCTTCGTACTGGTGGGCCAGCAGGTGGGACTGGATCTGGCCCACCGTATCCATGGTGACGGTGACGACGATGAGCAGACTCGTGCCGCCGAAGTAGAACGGCACCGCGTATTGGGAGATCAAGAGCTCGGGCAGGAGGCTGACGGACGCGAGATACATCGACCCCCAGAAGGTGAGCCGGGTCAGCACGTAGTCGAGATATTCCGCCGTGTTCTTGCCTGGACGGACTCCGGGTATGAAACCGCCATTCTTCTTCAAATTGTCGGCCGTATCCTCGGGATTGAAGACGACCGAGGTGTAGAAGAAGGTGAAGAAGATGATCGCCGCCGCGTAGATGATCATGTAGATGGGCTGGCCGCGCCCGAGGTAGCTCGTGATCGCGAGCATCCAGTCCGGGCCGGTGCCGGCGTTGATGCTGAGCGCGGTGATCGGCAGCAGCAGGATGGAGCTTGCGAAGATCGGCGGGATCACGCCGGCGGTGTTGACCTTGAGCGGCAGGTGCGTGCTCTCGCCGCCGAACATCCGCCGCCCCACCTGGCGTTTGGGGTATTGCACGACGATTCGCCGCTGCGCCCGCTCGATGAAGACGATGAAGCCGATGACGGCAACCGCCATGACGAAGAGCGCGATGAGCACGACAGCAGAGAGCGCGCCCGTTCGCCCGAGCTCCAGCGTGCTCGCGAGCGCGCCCGGGAGCTCCGCCACAATTCCGGCGAAGATGATCAGCGATATGCCGTTGCCGACCCCTCGGGCGGTGATCTGCTCACCCAGCCACATCAGGAAGATGGTGCCCCCGGTGAGCGTCACCACCGTGGTCAGGCGGAAGAAGCCGCCCGGATCCAGCACCAGATCGCCGCTCTGGCCGGTGTAGCCTTCCAGGCCCGAAGAGATGCCGAAGGCCTGCAGCGCGGCGAGGAAGACGGTGCCGTAGCGGGTGTACTGGTTGATCTTCTTGCGCCCGGCCTCGCCCTCCTTCTTGAGCTGGGCGAGATGCGGCGAGACCGTCGTCATCAGCTGGATGATGATGGCGGCCGAGATGTACGGCATGATGTTGAGCGCAAAGATGGTCATGCGCCCGAGCGCGCCGCCGGCGAACATGTTGAACATGCCGAGGATGCCGCCGGCCTGCTGCTGGAACACCTCGTCGAGCACCACCGGGTCGATGCCGGGGATCGGGATGTACGTGCCCAGCCGGTAGATGATCAGGGCGCCGAGCGTGAACAGCAGGCGCTTCTGAAGCTCCTTCGCCTTGGCGAAGGCCCCGAAGTTGAGGTTCGCAGCGAGTTGTTCGGCCGCCGAAGCCACGTTCGTCAGGCGTCCTTAGCCGTTTCCTCGGCCGTTGCTTCGGCCTTGGCCGGCGCGCTGAGGGTCACCGAGCCGCCGGCAGCCTCGACCGCGGCGATGGCCGCCTTCGATGCGCCGGTCACCTCGACCGTCACCGCGCTCTCGATTGTGCCCTTGGCGAGAAGACGCACGCCGTGGCGCCCGCGCGTGAGCCCGGCAGCGGCCAGCGCGGCCTCGGTCACGGGCGTGCTCGCGTCGAGCCGCCCGCGCTCGATCGCCTCCTGCAGACGGCCGATGTTGACGGTCTCGAAGGTCTTGCGGAAGCGGGCGTTGGTGAAGCCCCGCTTTGGCAGGCGCCGGTAGAGCGGCATCTGGCCGCCCTCGAATCCCTTGAGAGCGACGCCCGCCCGGGACTTCTGGCCTTTGTGGCCGCGGCCCGAGGTCTTGCCCTTGCCGGAGCCGATGCCGCGGCCGAGCCTGCGACCTTGCTTGGACGCGCCGGCGCGGTCGCTGAGTTCGTTCAGCCTCATCGCTCGGCCTCCGCGTCCACCGTCTCGGCCCGCACGAGGTGCGGAATCTTGTCGATCATGCCGCGCACGGCAGGCGTGTCTTCAAGCACGCGGCTCCGATGCATCTTGTTGAGGCCGAGGCCGACGAGCGTCGCGCGCTGATCCGCCGGCCGGCCGATCGGGCTGCCGATCTGGGTGACCCTCACCCGGGCCGATGTCTTGCTCCCGGCCATGACCTACTCCTGCTCCTTCCGCTCCCTGGCGGACTCGTCCTGGCCGAAGATCTGGCTCACCGTGCGATTGCGCTTGGAGGCGACGGCGCGGGGAGAGTGGCAGCGGCCGAGCGCGTCGAAGGTCGCCTTGACCATGTTCTGCGGGTTCGACGTGCCCACCGACTTCGCGACCACGTCCTTCACGCCCAGCATCTCGAACACGGCGCGCATGGGGCCGCCGGCGATGATGCCGGTGCCGGGCGGTGCCGCGCGGATAATCACCTTGCCCGCGCCGAAGCGGCCCTGCACGTCGTGGTGCAGCGTGCGCCCCTCGCGCAGCGGCACGCGAACCATGCGGCGGCGCGCCTGCTCGGTGGCCTTGCGAATCGCCTCGGGCACCTCCCGCGCCTTGCCGGAGCCGCCGCCCACGCGCCCGCGCTGGTCGCCGACGACGACGAGGGCCGAAAAGCCGAAGCGCCTGCCGCCCTTCACCACCTTGGCGACGCGGTTGATGCTGACCAGCTTGTCGAGCAGCTCGGGTTCATCGCGGTCGCGGTCGCGCCCGCGGCCGCCGCGATCCCGATCCCGATCCATGGATGGTCGTGCCATACCGGGCCCTTCCCCTAGAAAGAGAGGCCGCCTTCGCGGGCTGCCTCGGCGAGCGCCTTCACGCGCCCGTGATACTGGTATCCGCCGCGGTCGAAGACGACCTCCTTGTGACCGGCCGCCAGCGCGCGCTCGGCGATGAGCGCGCCGACGCGCCCTGCGGCTTCGCGGTCCGCCCCGCTGGTGCTGCGCAGCGCGCTTTCCACCGTCGAGGCCGCGGCTACTGTCCTGCCCTCTCTATCGTCAATGAGTTGGGCGTAAATGTGGCGGTTGGAGCGGAAGACCGAGAGCCGCGGCCTGCCGCCGGCGGCTGCCTGCAGCCTGAACCGCACCCGTTGCTTGCGCTTATCGAAGTCGGTCCTGCTCATGGCTACTTCTTCTTGCCCTCCTTGCGCCGGACGTACTCGCCGACATAGCGGATGCCCTTGCCCTTGTAGGGCTCGGGCTTGCGGAAGGCACGAATCTCGGCGGCGACCTGGCCGACCGCCTGGCGGTCGTAGCCGGCGACCCTGATCGCCGTCGGCCGTTCGCACGTGATCTCGATGCCATCGGGAATCGGGTAGCGCACTCTGTGGCTGTAGCCGAGATCGAGCGTCAGCGTGCGGCCCTCCACCGCGGCGCGGTAGCCGACGCCTTCGATCTGCAGGTCCTTGTGGAAACCTTGGCTCACGCCCAGGACCATGTTGTTGATGACGCTGCGGGTCAGGCCCCACATCTGGCGCGCTCGTTTGTTCTCGCCCTTCGGCGTGACCACGACCGAGCCGTCTTCGAGCGCGGCGCTCACCTCCGGCGCGACGGTGGCGGCGAGGCTGCCCAGCTTGCCGCTCACGCTGACCGCCGTGCCGTCGATGGTCACCTCGACGCCGTCTGGGATGGAGACCGGATTCTTGCCGACGCGGGACATCTCAGAACACCCGGCAGAGCACTTCGCCGCCGACATTCTGCGTGCGCGCCTCGTTGTCGGAGAGCACGCCGCGCGGCGTCGACAGGATGGAGATCCCGAGCCCGCCGTAGTAGCGGGGCAGGTCCTTGATGCCCGAGTAGACCCGGCGGCCCGGCTTCGAGACCCGCTGAAGCTCGGCAATCACCGGCTTGCCCTCCTGGTACTTGAGCTCGATGGAGAACGCCGGCTTGCCGGAATCCGACTCCGCCGCCGCGTAGCCTCGGATGTAGCCCTCGCGCTGGAGGACGTCGAGCACGGAGCCGCGCAGCTTGGAGGCCGGCGTCATGACGGAGGTCTTGCGCGCCTGCTGCCCGTTGCGAATGCGGGTCAGCATGTCCGCCAGAGGATCGGTCATCATGGCGTCTGCCTCACCAGCTCGATTTTACCATGCCGGGCACCTGGCCCGCCGAGGCGAGCTCCCTGAGCGCGATGCGCGACAGCTTGAACTTGCGGTAGGTGCCGCGCGGCCGGCCGGTCAGCCCGCAGCGATTCCGCACCCGCACCTGCGCGCCGTTGCGCGGCAGCTCCGCGAGCTTGAGCTGCGCCGCGAAGCGCTCCTCCGCCGGGCGCGAGCGGTCGCGCACGATGGCGCGCAGGCTCGCCCGCTTGGCCGCGTCCCGCTTCGCCATCCGCTGGCGCCGCTTGTTCTTCTCGATCGTGCTCTTCTTCGCCATCTCTCAGCCCGGCTCCTCCGCGCTCACTGGCCGACGAACGGCATCTGAAAGCCGGCAAGCAACGCGCGGCCCTCGTCATCGGTGTTCGCCGTCGTGCAAATGACGACGTTCATCCCCCGCACCTGATCCACCTTGTCGTAGTCGATTTCGGGAAAGACGATCTGCTCCTTGAGGCCCAGCGCATAGTTGCCCCGGCCGTCGAAGGCGCGCCCGGAAAGGCCGCGGAAGTCGCGCACCCGGGGCAGCGCAATCGTGATCAGCCGGTCGAGGAACTCGTACATCCTCTCCCGCCGGAGCGTCGTCTTGCAGCCCACCTGCATCCCTGTGCGCACCTTGAACGCGGCCACGGACTTGCGCGCCTTGGTGATGATCGGCCTCTGGCCCGCGATCAGGGTCATGTCCTGAACCGCGGCGTCGATCTTCTTGCCGTCGGTCGCGCCCTCGCCCACGCCCATGTTCAGCACGATCTTCTCGAGCCTGGGCGCCTGCATGCGATTGGTGTAGCCGAACTGCTCCATGAGCTGCGGCCTGATCTCGCTCTCGTAGAGCAGCTTGAGCCGGCTCGGCTCCCTGGATTCGGCGTTCGACCTGCCCTTGGTCTCAGACATCGATCACTTCCCCCGAGCGGGCCGCGACGCGCACCTTGCGCCCGTCCTCGAGCGTCTTGTAGCGAACGCGGGTGGGCCGGTCGCTTTCGGGATCGATCAGCGCCACGTTCGAGATATGGACCGGTGCCTCGCGCTCGACAATGCCGCCCTGCGGGTCGGCCTGTGTCGGCTTGACGTGGCGCTTGGTCACGTTGACGCCCTCGACGAGCACGCGGTCGGTCCTGGTCACGACCCTGAGCACGGCGCCGCGCTTGCCCTTGTCCCGCCCGGTGAGGACGATGACCTCGTCATCCTTGCGTATCTTTCGCTTGCGCATGGCGGCCTACAGCACTTCGGGCGCGAGTGAGATGATCTTCATGTACTGGCGCTGACGGAGCTCGCGGGTCACCGGCCCGAAGATGCGGGTCCCGATCGGCTCCCCCTGGGCGGTGATGAGCACGGCCGCGTTGCGATCGAAGCGGATCGCGCTGCCGTCCGGGCGCCTGATCTCCTTCGCGGTGCGCACGATGACGGCGCGGTGAAGCTCGCCCTTGCGCACCTTGCCGCGCGGGATCGCCTCCTTGACGGTGACCACGATGGTATCGCCCACCGAGGCGGTCTTGCGCTTGGACCCGCCCAGCACCTTCACGCACTGCACGCGCCTCGCACCGGAATTGTCGGCGACGTCCAGATTCGTCTGCATCTGAATCATGGCACCCGACCCTTCCGCTGCCTACCGCGGCGTTCAGCCCTGCTCGGCGCCGGCATCGTCGAGCACGATCCAGCGCTTGCGCTTGGAGATGGGGGCGCACTCGCGAATTTGCACGATGTCGCCGACCTTGTGCGTGTTGCCGTCGTCATGCGCGGCGTAGCGCTTCGAGCGGCGCACGACCTTCTTGTAGAGCGGGTGCATGACGCGGCGGTCGACGCGGACGATGACGGTCTTGTCCGCCTTGTCGCCGACCACGGTGCCCCGCATCACACGGCGCGGCATGTCAGCCCTCCTTCACCCATCGCTCTCACCCTCAGGCCTCGCCGCCGGCAGCGCGCTTGCGCTCGGCAACGATCGTCTTGATGCGGGCCACGTCGCGCCTGACGGCACGCATGCGCGCCGTATTCTCCAGCTGCCCGGAGGCCCGCTGGAAGCGCAGGTTGAACGCCTCTTTCTTCAAGGCGAGCAGCATGGTCTTGAGCTCGTCGTCGGTCTTGAGGCGGACCTCCACCCCGTTCATTGCGCCGCCCCTTCGCCGAGCCGGCTCACCACCTTGGTCTGCACCCGGAACTTGGCCGATGCACGGCGGAACGCCTCTTCGGCGAGGGCGCGCGACACGCCGTCCACCTCGAACATGATGCGCCCCGGCTTCACCTTGGCGACCCAGTACTCCGGCGAGCCCTTGCCCTTGCCCATCCGCACCTCGGCGGGCTTGGTGGAGACGGGCACGTCCGGGAAGATGCGAATCCAGATCTTGCCGGTGCGCTTCATGTGGCGGGTGATGGTGCGCCGGCCTGCCTCGATCTCGCGCGCCGTTATGCGGCCCGGCGTGGTCGCCTTGAGCCCGTAGGCGCCGAAATTGAGCTGCGTGCCGCCCTTGGCATTGCCATGGATGCGGCCCTTGTGGGCCTTGCGGTACTTGGTGGATTTCGGCTGCTGCATGATCCGGTCCCCGGTCCCCGTCCGGCCCTAGCGGGGCGTGGCCTGCTCCATGGCGCGCTTGTCCTGCGCCATGGGGTCGTGCGCCATGATCTCGCCCTTGAACACCCAGACCTTGACGCCGCAGGTGCCGTAGGCGGTGCGCGCCGTGGCGAGCCCGAAATCGACATCGGCCCGGAGCGTGTGGAGCGGGACCCGGCCCTCGCGATACCACTCGGTCCGCGCGATCTCGGCCCCGCCGAGCCGGCCGCCGCAGTTGATGCGGATGCCTTGGGCACCGAGCCTGATCGCGGACTGCACCGCCCGCTTCATGGCGCGGCGGAACGCCACCCGGCGCACGAGCTGCTGGGCGATGTTCTCGGCCACCAGCTTGGCCTCGATCTCGGGCTTGCGGATCTCGACGATGTTCAGGTGAACGTCGCTCCCCGTCATCTTGGTGATGTCGGTGCGGAGCCGCTCGATATCCGCGCCCTTCTTGCCGATCACGACGCCCGGCCTGGCGGTGTGGATGGTGATGCGCGCCTTCTTGGCCGGGCGCTCGATGACGACGCGCCCGATGCCCGCCTGGTTCAGCCGCTTGAACAGGAATCCACGGATCTGCAGATCCTCGTGCAGCAGCTGGGCATAGTTGTCATCGGCATACCAGCGCGAGTCCCAGGTGCGGTTGATGCCGAGGCGCAGCCCGACGGGATTGACCTTCTGACCCATCAGGCCCCCTTCGCGCGTTCGCGCACCACGATGGTGAGGTGGCTGAACGGCTTCCTTATGCGTCCGACCCGCCCGCGGGCTCTCGGCCGCCAGCGCTTCATCACCAGACCCTTGCCGACCGTCGCTTCGGCGACGACGAGCCGGTCCACATCCAGCTCGTGATTGTTCTCCGCGTTCGCGATCGCCGACTGCAGGCACTTGCGCACGTCGCCGGCGATGCGGCGGCGCGAGTTGGTGAGCGTGATAAGTGCCTCGTCCACCGGTCGCCCGCGGATCGTGGCGGTCACCAGGCCAAGCTTCTGGGGACTGATCCGCAGGTTCCGGATCATGGCCTGGGCCTCGGTCTCGCCCAGCTGCCGGGGACGTGCCATCTTGCCCATGCTCAGCCCCGCCGCGCCCTCTTGTCGCCGGCATGGCCGTGGAAGACCCGAGTCGGCGAAAACTCGCCGAACTTGTGGCCGACCATGTTCTCGTTCACCAGCACGGGCAGGAACTTGCGCCCGTTGTAGACACCAAAGGTGAGGCCCACGAACTGCGGCAGGATCGTGGAGCGCCGCGACCACGTGCGGATGATGTCCTTCCGCCCGCTCGCCCGCGCCTGCTCGGCCTTCTTGAGAAGATAGCCGTCGACGAAGGGGCCCTTCCATACGGAACGTGCCATCGATCGTCCCCCCGCCCTATTTCTTGCCCCGACGCCGCATGATGAAGCGGTCGGTTCTCTTGTTGCTCCGCGTGCGCTTGCCCTTGGTCGGCACGCCCCAGGGGGTGACCGGATGCCGCCCGCCCGAGGACTTGC
>JAPPHR010000086.1 GCA_028820995.1 Rhodospirillales bacterium | reverse complement strand
CGCGGTACATGACCAGCACCCGGTCGCAGATGTTCACGAGCTCCGGGATCTCGGTCGTGTAGTAGAGGATGGCGGCGCCTGCCTTGGCGAGCGCGCGGATCAGCACGTAGATCTCGTGCTTGGTGCCGATATCGACGCCCCGCGTCGGGTCGAAGGTGAGCAGCACCTGGCTCCGCGCCAGCAGCCACTTGGCGATGGCGATCTTCTGCTGGTTGCCGCCGGAGAAGGATGAGACGGTCTTGTAGAGCGCCCGCGGATGCACCTGCAGGTCGTTCAGCACCTCGTCCACGGCGGCGGCCTCGGCCTTGCGGTCGATCCAGCCTGCCGCGGCGAAACGGTCGATGATCGGGATCGAGGCGTTGGCCCCGCCGGTGAGCCTAAGGAACAGCGCTTCGGTCTTGCGGTCCTCCGGCACCATGCTGATACCCGCGCGCACCGCATCGGCGGGAGAGGCGAGCGTGAGCGGCCGGCCGCCGAGGGCGATGGTCCCGCTATCCACGCCGCGCTCACCGAACAGCGCCTCGAACAGCTCACGCTGGCCCATGCCCTGGAGCGCGCCGATTCCCAGCACCTCGCCAGGCCAGAGCTCGAAGGAGAGATCGTCCAGCGTGCCGCCGATGGTAAGCCCCTCGCCGGCGAATGCCGGGGTCGGCGCGTCGTCGCGGCGGTAGTTCTCGCGCTCGGGATAGATCGCGCCGAGGGAGCGGCCGATGACGAGGCTGACCACCTCATCGTCGCTCACCTCGTCGATCCCATAGGAGCCAACATGCAAGCCGTTGCGGAGCACCGTGAGGCTCTGGCAGAAGCGGCGCACCTCGGCCATGCGGTGCGAGATGAAGACGATCGTCACGCCGTCTGCGTTGAGCGTGTCGATGAGGTCGCCGAGCCAGTCAACGTCGGCGGCCGACAGTGTGGATGTCGGCTCGTCCAGCAGCAGCACCCGCGGCTCCCGCGCGACCGCCTTGGCAATCTCGATCTTCTGACGCGTCGACAGCGCCAGGCTGCCGACCAGCGCGTTGGGGTCCACGTCGTCCAGGCCGAGGCGGGCGAAGTGCTGCACGACAGCGCGCTTGCTGCCGCGCCGGTCGATCTGTCCCGCGACCAGCGGCTCGTATGGCAGCAGCATGTTCTGGGTGACGGTCATATCGTCGATCAGGGTCATTTCCTGAAACGCCGTCTGAATGCCGAGCACGTGCGCGCGGGACGGGCGCCCGATGGTCACGTCGTCGCCGAACACGTGAATGCCGCCGGTGTCCTCGCGGATCAGCCCGGCCAGAATCTTGACCAGGGTGGACTTGCCGGCGCCGTTCTCGCCAATCAGCGCGCGTATTTCGCCTTGCGGAATGGAAAAGGTGACGTCGTCGAGGGCGACGGTCGCATCAAACCGCTTGGAGAGGCCTTCGACCGCGATGGCAGGCGCCGCATCGTTCATGCGTGCCCGCGCGAAGAAACGTGCGCCGGGGCTCTGCCAAGCTCGCGGCCGGCCCCGGCGCAGCAATGGTCATGGATCATGGCGGACGAGCCGCCGATCCCTCAGCTTTCGTCGTCCAGCTTCCCTTCGGTGGCCGCGCGGAAGCCGAGCTCGGGCACCTGGGGCGACCAGAAGTCGATGGCATAGTCAGGCGGCACGATGCCGGGCTTGATGGTGTTGCAGCCCGCCGCGAACTCCTCCGCCGTGCCGTTCTCGCAGAGCTTCACGTTGTCCTGCGTGACCTCGACGCCGGTGTACCACCTGAGGTGCGGCACGTCCTCGTTGCCGTCGAGGACCTCCATCGCGGTCTTGAAGGTGTAGGAGACGGCCCAGAGGCCGGAGCCGATGGACTGGCCCTTCTTGCCGAGCGCGCCTTCGATCCCGGAATCGACCGGCAGCATCTGCAGCCGGTTGCCGTTCGCCGACTCGCCCGCACACGGGATGATCGGGTTGTCGGGCCACCAGCCGTCCTCCACCTGCATCTGCGAGACCGTGTAGCAGCCGGTCTGCGCCACGATGCCGTCGATCTCGCCCCAGCTCTTGGTCGCCAGCAGCTCGCGCATCTTGAGGCGGGCCTCGGAGTGGCTCCACATGCCGACGAGCTCGGCCAGCACGTTGACCTCGGGATGCCGGGCCACGGCCTGCTTGAAGCCCTTGTGGTGGTCCTCGCCGTAGGAGACGCCGGGCACGCCGGTGATCGCGACGATGTTGCCCTTGCCGCCCATCTGGTCGATCACGTACTGGGTGCGATAGTCGCCGAGCGCCACGCCGTCGATCTTCACGACGTAGGCGCAGGGCTCGGTCACGCCGTTGATCACGGCCACGACCACGCCCTTGTTGCACGCGTTCCTGATGACCTTGTTGAGCGCCGTCGGCGAGATCGGGAAGGCCACGATGGCATCTGCGCCGGCCGCGATCATCGCGTTCATCTGCTGGATCTGCTTCTGCGCATCGGGGCCAGAGGCCTGGACTCGGAGCTCGACCCGATCCCGATACTGCGGCGCCTTGGCCATGGCGATGACGGTGTTCTTGGCCTCCGTCTGCCACGCGTTGCCGACGTAGCTCATGCTGTAATAGACGAGGAACTTGCCGTCCTCGGTCTTTGCCTCGGCCTTGTCGGCCGTCACCCCGGCGGCGAGCGCTATGCCCACGCCGGCGGCCATCGCCCAGCGGACGAGTCGTTTCGTTGCCCTGATCCTCACCTGTCTCCCTCCCTGATTCGTCTTGGTTCAAAGGTGGTCGATCCTGTCTCGGGAGTGTGCCGCCCGCAGCCGTGGCGAGTCAATTGCCGCCCCGTTTCGACCGGGCCCGGAATATGAGCTAGGCTCCGGCACCGATCGGGGAGGGGCGACATGACGGACGCGCGCGACGCCGCAGGCATCGTGGTCGAGACCGACGTCATGGTGAGGATGCGGGACGGTGTGCTCCTCGCCTGCGACGTCTACCGGCCGGCCTCGGGCGGCCCGGTCCCCGCCCTGGTCCAGCGCCAGCCCTACGACAAGCGCGTCGCCCAGACCTACGTCTACGACCACCCGGCGGTCTATGCCCGCCACGGCTATGCCGTGGTGATCGAGGACACCCGCGGGCGCTACGCCTCCGAGGGCGAGTTCTACCCCCTCCGCCTCGATGCCGAGGACGGCTACGACACCATCGAGTGGTGCGCGGCCCAGCCCTGGTGCAACGGCCGCGTCGGGAGCTTCGGCTTCTCGATCCCCGGCGTGAACCAGCTACTCGCCGCCGCGCTCAAGCCCCCGCACCTCGTTGCGGCCGTGCCCGGCTTCTATCCGGGCGGCATGTACGAGGGTTTCACCCACGTGGGCGGCACCTTCGGGCTCGCCGCGGTGATGGACTGGGCGCTCATCCTCTCCGGCGAGGCTGCGAAGCGGCGGGGCGACGCGGCGGTCCTCGGCGACATCGGCGCGGCGCAGGCGGTCTGCGGCAAGTGGCCGGCGGCGCTCTCGCTGCGGGACATCCCCTTCCTGGAGACGCCGGACCTGCTCCCCTTCCTCAAGGACTACGTGGACCACCCCACCCTGGGCCCCTACTGGGAGGAATGGGAGATCACGCCCCGGCTCGGGCAGATCGACGTGCCCTGTTTCCACGTGAGCGGCTGGTACGACAGCTTCATCCCGCAGACCATCGCGGCCTACGAGGCGCTGAGCGCCGCCGGCCGGGCCGAGCACCGGCTGCTGGTCGGCCCCTGGTATCACATCCCCTGGACCCAGCAGGTGGGCGCCATCGACTTCGGCGACGAGGCGAAGAACGCCGTCAGCGTCTACGAGCGCGCCTGGTTCGATGCCTGGCTTAAGGACGACCGCACCGCCCTGGACGCCTTGCCGCCGGTGCGCGTCTTCGTCACCGGCGAGAACCGCTGGCACGACGCCGATGCGTGGCCGCTCGCGGGCGCAGGCTTCGAGCGCTGGTATCTGCATAGCGGCGGCCGCGCCAACTCGCTGAGCGGGGACGGCACCCTCGACCGGGAGCCGCCGGGCGACGAGCCGCCGGACTTCTTCATCTACAACCCCTTCGATCCGGTCCCGAGCCTGGGCGGCCATTCCTGCTGCCTGCCGCAGGTGGCACCCATGGGGCCCATGGACCAGCGCCCGGTCGAATACCGCAACGACGTGCTGGTCTACACATCCCCGCCGCTGGATGCGCCCTGTTTCGCCGCCGGCTTCGTCTCGGCGCGGCTGAACGCCGCGACCAGCGCCGCCGATACCGACTTCACGGTCAAGCTCTGCGACGTCGAGCCTGATGGGCGTTCGATCAACCTGTTCGAGGGTGTGATCCGGGGCCGCTTCCGCGAGAGCCGAGAGCGCGAGGTGCTGCTGGAGCCTCATCGGGTCTACGAGTTCGCCATCAACGTGGGCGTGATCTGCCACATGTTTGGCGCGGGTCACCGCGTCCGGGTCGAGGTCTCGAGCAGCAACTACCCGGCCTTCGACCGCAACCCCAACACCGGCGGGCCGATCGGGGCCGAGCACGCGTTCGACCTTCAGCCAGCGCACCAGACCGTGTTCCACGACGGGGCCCGCCCGTCGTTCATCGACCTGCCGGTCATCCGGCGCACATAGCGACCGAGAGGAGACCACACGGATGGCCGACGATCGCACCTATCTCACGCCCGCAAGCGAAGCCTGGATGAGCGGCCGCCCCGCCTCGGCGGCGGTCCGCGCCGGCGATCTCGTGTTCCTCTCAGGCCAGGCAAGCGTGACCGACGACGGCCGGGTGACCGACGCGGGCGACGCGGAAGCGCAGGCGCGCAACGCCTTCGCCCGCGTTCGCGCAGTCCTGGAAGCCGCTGGCGCCGGCATCGACGACGTGCTCGACGTGATGACCTTCCACAAGGACCCGCGCACCATGGACGCCACCTTGGCAGTCGGCCGCGAGGTGTTCTCCGCCCCCTACCCGGCGTGGACAGCGCTCGGCATGGTGGGCGGGCACGACCCGGGCTTGGACGTCGTCGTGCGCGTGATCGCTCACGTGGGCTCGGGCGAGAAGCAGGGTGTGACGCCCGCAGGCTTCGGCTGGCTGGATGGGCTGCCCGTCTCCGCCGCCTGCCGCAAGGGTGACTATCTCTTCACCAGCGGCATCGTCGCCGCAGACGATGGCGGCGCGGTGGTGGCGCCGGCCAATCACCTGGCGCAGGCACGCTTCTGCTACGACCGGCTCAAGGACGTGATGCAGGCGGCGGGCGGCTCCCTCGACGATATCGTCGACATGATCTGCTTCAACCACGACGCCCGCGGCATGGACGCCGCCGTCGACACCTGGTGCAACGAGACCGTGGAAGGGCTCCCCATCGGCGAGGCCACGTCCTACACCGCCATCGCCATGACCGGGCTCCACCGCATGGGTCAGGTTGGCTGCTACCGCGCCATCGCGGACTTCAGCGCTGGCCCCCGCGTCGCGCACAACCTGCCGAGCGTCCACTGGCACGACCAGCCCATCTCGGGCGCGAGCCGCAAGAAGGGCGGGCGCCTGATCGGCATCTCCGGCCAGGTGGCCTCGGACGGGCAGCAGAACATCATCGCCCGCGGCGATGTCGCCTCCCAGGCGCACTACTGCTTCGGCCAGATCCGGGGCGTGCTGGAGAAGCACGGCGCCGGCCTCGACGACATCGTCGAGATCGTCTCCTTCCACAAGGACCCGAGAGCCTGGGAGACCGTGATGGGCGTCGGCAGCGAGCTTTTCCAGCCCGGCCGCGGCCCGGCCTGGACCCCGATCGGCTGCACCGGCCTCTACCTCGAAGGCTACCTGCACGAAATCTACGCCATCGCCATGCTCTGAGCGCGGCGGCTGCCAGGGAGAAACCGATGATCACGCTTTACAACCCGGACACGGTCGTATCGCCCGCGTCGTTCTATAGCCAGGCGGCGGAGGTGGGGCAGGCCAAGCGCTGGCTCCAGATCTCGGGCCAGGTGGGCGCCGCGCCGGACGGCACGCTGGCGGACGGCTTCGAGGCCCAGAGCGATCAGGTCTGGCGCAACATCGAAGCCCTGCTCGCTGCCGCCGACATGACCATGGAGAACCTAGTGATCGTGCGCGCGCTGCTGGTGGACCGCGCCCACCTCGGCGCCTACCGGGAGATCAGGGACCGCCACTTGGCTGGCCACCAGGCGGCATCGACGCTCCTGATCGTCGCCGGTCTCGCCGATGAGCGCTGGCTGATCGAGATCGAGGCGCTGGCCGCCGCCGAGACGTGATCAGTCGGCGTCAGCCTCGCTGACCGCGCCGGCGCCGTTCTCGGCCGAGGTGATGGCGCATTCGGACTCGCGCCACCAGAGCGCGTCCAGATCGGTGACATCGACGCCGCGGTCCCAGATCCGAGCCTTGACCGGGCCGATATCGGTATCCAGCGTCTGGTCGAGGTACTTGCCCTTGTAGATCGTTGCCCCGCTGGTGCAGGGCAGCGTGTTGACGCCGGGCTCGTCGATCGCGGCGCCGCGGGGTGCCAGCCTGATCCGCTCCGCCCGCACCGCGACGCAGGCGGGCGCGCCCGTCTCCGCCAGACCGGGTCCGCTCCAGGCGCCGCTGATAAGGTGTCCGCCGATGCGCACGCTGGCCGTGCCGTTCCGCACGCTCTCGATGGTCCCCTCGATCAGGTTTTCCACACCCATGAAATCCGCGACGAAGCGGGTCGCCGGCCGGTCGAACAGGTCGGTCGGCGGCCCCTCCTGCACGATGCGTCCGCGCCGCATCAGGATGATCCGGTCGCTCATGGTGAGCGCCTCTTCCTGGCTGTGCGTGACATAGATGAAGGTGAGGCCGAGCTTCTCGTGCAGGTCGAGAAGCTCCACCTGCATGTCGACGCGGAGCTTCTCGTCCAGCGCTCCCAGCGGCTCGTCGAGGAGCAGGATCGCGGGCTCCGTCACCAGTGCGCGGGCCAGGGCCACCCGCTGACGCTCGCCGCCCGAGAGCTGATGGACGCGGCGGCCGTACTTGTCCCCGAGGCGCACCAGGGCGAGCGCGTCCTCCGCCCGCTTGCGGCGCTGATCCTTGTCGATGCCGCGCACGCGGAGCCCGTATTCCACGTTCTGGCCGACCGACATGTGGGGGAAGAGCGCGTAGTGCTGGAACACGGTCGTGCAGTTGCGCCTGGACGCCGGAATGGCCGAGACGTCCTCGCCGTCGATGGCGATACGCGCGATCCGGGTAGGGCGCTCCAGTCCTGCGACGATCCTGAGCAGCGTCGTCTTGCCCGAGCCGCTCTCCCCCAGCAGGGTCAGGAACTCGCCGCGGCGCGCCGTGATCGACACGTCGTTGAGCGCCACGACCTCGCCGAAGCGGTGGGTCGCGTGCTCGACCTGCAGGATGTGGTCGCCGTCGGCCGCGGCGGTACGCGGCGTTGCGACTTCGCTATTTGCCATCTCGGCCTCCTCCGAAGGCAAGCTTGATCGCGAGGAAGGTCAGCCCGATGCTCACGATCGTCACCAGCGTACTCATCGCATAGATCAAGGGCACGGTCGTGTTGTGCGCGCCCCGCGCCAGCGACGGTGCGGCGCTCGGCGAGCGAAGGCATGGTGACCGGTTTGGGTCCGCCGAATCAAGCGCGACGGCGCCGGCCGGCTGCCGTGAGCGACAAAGAATCAGAGCGTTTCCGAGTGAAACGGGAACGCTCTAGTGGTGGAAGTGGTAGACGATCTGGTCGAAGCGGTCGCGCGGGAAGGAGAAGACGAAGACCAGCGGCTCTGCGCCGGTGCAGCGGACGGCATGGTGCGCATCGGGCGGGATGTAGACCGCGCAGCCCGGCCCCAGCGCATGCGTGCGGCCCTCGATCTCGATCTCGCCCCGGCCGCTGATGATGTAATAGGTCTCCGCCGGCTCGTGGTGGTGGCGCATGAGTTCCGCGCCGGGCGCGACCTCGGCGATCCCGCTGACGATGCCCTCGCTCCCCGTCCGCCCGCCGTCGACCAGCAGCTTCCAGCGAATCCCCTTTCCGGTGGCGAGGTCGGCGTCCTCTCCGCCTTCCCACTCGAGGGATGCGTGATCGACGACGGCAGGTTTCGGCGCGCTCATGGTCAGCCGATGCTGTTGCACGGATTCTCGGGCGCTTCGCCGGCCAGCACGCGCACCACCTCCTCCGCGCCGCGCCGTCTCAACTCCGCCAGCGAGGCGTCGGAGGAAAACGCCACGTGCGGCGTCGCGATCACGTCCGGCCGCGCCACCAGGGCGGCGGGCGGGCTCGGCTCGCCCTCCACCACGTCGAGGCCGGCGCCGGCAAGACGGCCGGCATCCAAGGCGGCGATCAGCGCATCGTTGTCGACCACCGGGCCCCGGCTCACGTTGATGAGGAAGGCGCCCGGCTTGACGCGGTCGAGGAAGGCCGCGTCCACCAGGTGGTGCGTCTCGTCGGTGAGCGGCAGGTGGACGATGACGATGTCGGCCTCGGCAGAGAGCGCATCGAGCCCGACCATGCGCACCGGCACGCCCTCCGGCGGAGCGGCGATGTCGTGGCCCAGCACCGTCATGCCGAGCGCATCCAGCTTGCGCGCGGTGCACCGGCCGATGCGCCCCAGCCCGAGGATGCCGGCGGTGAGCGTCGCGCCCCGCCGAAGCCTCGCGCCCGAGGGGTCCCACTTGCCGCCCTTCACCGCGTGGTCGAGCTGCGCGATGCCGCGAAACCACGCGTAGGCCAGCGCCACCGCGTGGTCAGAGACCTCTTCCACGCAGTAGTCCGGCACGTTGGCGACCCAGGCGCCGCGCGCGGTCGCCGCCTCCATGGCGATGTTGTCGAGGCCTACGCCCAGCCGCTGCACGATCCTGAGCGCCGTCGGGCGGCGGATCGCTTCGGCCGAGATGTCCGCCCAGCAGGTGAGGATGGCGGCGGGGTCGTGCTCGGCCACCATGGCCTCCACGGCCGCAGCCGGGCTCGGCTCCGAAGGGCCCGTGACCAGCCTGTGGCCGGCACCCTCGATCACGCCCCGCTCGATGCCGACGTCCGGCCAGGCGAAGTCGGTCTGGAGTACGGTCGCCATGCCTCACTCTCCTTCGCGGCGTGGAGCGAACGCCCCGGATCCGCCCGCGCAGCTTCGATCCGTCAGAGGGCGTTCTTGCAGAACCTGCCCTCCTTCATGATGACGGGGATGTGACGGCCCTGCTCCTGCAGCAGCCCGAGGTCGCCGAGCGGGTCGCCGTCCACCACCAGGATGTCCGCCAGCGCGCCCGGCGCGATGGTGCCGAGCTCGCCCGCGCGCTGGACCAGCGCGGCGTTGACCGAGGTCGCGGACCGCAGCACGTCGACCGGCGCCAGCACCTGGCTCCGGATCAGGAACTCCTGGCTCTGGCGATCCTGCAGCGTCCCCAGCAGGTCGGTGCCGAAGCCCATCGGCACGCCGGCATCGCGGCAGACCTCGAGCGAGCGCAGGCCGTCCGCGCCGAGCCCCTGGAGCTTGTCGGCATAGACCTTGGGCAGCCCGATGTCGGCGCCTGATTCGAGCATGGCGAAGAGGGTCACCAGCGTCGGCACGACGAAGGCTCCGGCCGCCGCCACCGCCTTTGCCGCGTCGGGGTCGATCTGGGTGCCGTGCTCGATGGAGCGCACGCCGAGCTCCGCGCAGCGGCGCGCCGCGTTGGCCGTGTGCGCGTGCGCCATCACGTAGGTGCGCCGCGTCGCGGCCTCCTCCACGCCGACGCGGATCTCCTCGTCGGAGTACTGATCCATCCAGAGCGGGTCGGTCGGCGAGAGCACGCCGCCCGAGACCATCATCTTGATCTGGTGCGCGCCCTTGCGCAGATGCTCGCGCACCGCCTTGCGGACCGCATCGACGCCGTCGGCAACCTCCGAGACCGGCCCGTGGTAGGCGGCGCAGCCGCAGGGCTCGAAGCTCATCTGCTTGCGCATGTCGCCGTGGCCGCCGGTCTGGCTCAGCGCCTTGCCCGCGAAGAAGATGCGCGGGCCCTCGATCAGGCCGCGCTCCACCGCCAAGGCCAGGCCGAGGTCGGCGCCGCCTGCGTCGCGGACCGTGGTGAACCCCCGCCGGAGCGCGCCCTCCAGACTGTGCCGCGCCTGCTGGTAGAGCAGCGACGCCGGAATGTCCTCGATCGCGGGCACGTCGATCTCGACGAGGAGCGCATGGAAGTGGGCGTCGATCAGCCCCGGCATCAGCGTGCGCCCGCCGCAGGCCACGCGTGCCGCCTCCGCCGGTGCGCGGACCGTGCCGTCGGCGACCTCCCTGATGCGGCCGTCCTCCACCACCACGCTCGCGTTCTCGCGCGGCTCGGCCGAGACCCCGTCGAAGACCCTGCATCCCTCGAAGACGATCGTCACATCGCTGCTCCCTTCTCTACCAGGCGAGACCGTAGGCCGGGCGGCGCGGGTCCGCACCGCCGGAGATCGTGCCCCGCGCGAGATCCTGGACGAGCACGCACATGGCGCCTGCGGGCCAGGCCCATTCCGGCCACCACTCGACCCCGTGTCCCCACGCAGCAAGCGTGTCTCCCGCGGCCTCGGGGATGCGCGCCTCCAGCATCAGCTTGCCCGGATGGTACTCGTGCGGCTCGAAGGAGTTGGGGAAGCTCATGGTCGCAAGGCGCGGCGCCTCGACGGCGGCTTGTGAGTTCATGCCGTAGACCACGATGTTCACGAAGGTCTGGAGCATCGCCTGGATCTGGACGTCGCCGCCCGGCGTGCCGAAGGGCATGGCGAAGGCGCCCTCCTTGATCGCAAGCGCCGGGTTGGGCGTGAGCCTTGGCCGCTTGCCCGGTGCCACGCTCGACGTGTGCCCCGGATCGGCCCAGGACTGTGCGCCGCGCGAGGAGATGCAGAGCCCAGTGCCGGGGATCACCGGCGTATCGAAGGAGACATCGCTCGGCGTCGCCGAGAAGACGTTGCCGTCTGCGTCGATCGCGCAGACGTAGGAGGTGTCGTGCGCGGCCTCGACCGGCCCCTTCGAAGCAGCCGCCTGCGAACAGGCAACCGTCGCGAGGCCCTGGGCCGGATCGCCCGCCGGCGGCATCTCGGGCCACGCCTCGCCCGGCCGGATCAGGTCTCGGCGGCGCGCGGTGTAGTGGTCCGAGAGCAGCGCTTGCATCGGCACGTCGACGAAGCGGGGGTCGCCGATCCAGCGTTCGCGGTCCGCGAAGGCGAGCTTCAGCGCCTCCGCCATCATGTGCAGCGCCTGCGGGCTGTTGTGGCCCATCGCCGCCAGCGCATCCAGGTCGAGCAGGCGGAGCGCCTGCAACAGCGTCGGCCCCTGGCACCAGGGGCCGCAGGCGTAGACGTCGATACCGTCGACCGTGACCCGCTCGGGCGGCTCCACCGCCGCCTTAAAGGACGCGAGGTCCTCGGCCGTGAGCAGGCCGCCGTTCTCCCGGTGGTAGTTCACGATGGCCGCCGCGATGTCGCCCCGGTAGAAGGCGGCGCGGGCGGCGGCGAGGCCCGCAGCGCGGTCTCCGCCGGCGGCGCGCTCCTCGTCCGCCATGTACTGGAGCGAGCGCGCAAGGTCTGCCTGCACGAACACATCGCCGACGGCAGGCGGGCGGCCGCCCGGCAGATAGATCGCCGCGTTGGAGGGCCAGCGGGCGTAATTCTCCGCCTTCTTGGCGATCACGCTCGCCATCAGCGGATACATGACGAAGCCATCGCGGGCGAGCCTGATCGCGGCCGCCGCCACCTCGCTGAAGGTCATGGTGCCGTGGCACTCCAGCGCAGTGATCCAGGCATCCGGCGCGGCGGGTGCGACGGTGCGCAGCAGGCCCACCGGGATGTGCCCGCCGTGCTCGCGCTGGAAGAGATCCGGCGTCATTGCGCCGGGCCAGGTGCCGAGCCCGCTGATGGTCTCCACCTGCCCCGTCTTCGCGCTGTAGAGGATGATCGGGGCGACGCCCGCGACATTGACGAGATCGCTGTGCACGACGCCGAGCGCGATGCCCGCGGCCACGCCCGCGTCGATGGCATTGCCACCCGCCTCCAGGACCGCGAAGCCCGCCTGCGCCGCCAGGTAGTGCCCGGCGACGATCCCGTGCCGGTGCCCGCGGATCACCGGCCTGAGCGCGTCGATCGCCTCGGGATCGAACATCGCGTACTCGTTCCGGCGCTCGCTCATGGCTAATCCTGATTGGCGAGGTCGACCAGACAGGCGGCAAGCGTCTGGGCGCCGGCGGCGAGGTCGGCTGGCGTGGCGTTTTCCGCCTCGTTGTGGCTCACGCCCCGCTCGCAGGGCACGAAGATCATGCCGGTCGGGCACAGGTGGTTGATGTGGCCCGCATCGTGGCCCGCGCCCGACGGCAGCCTCATCACCGAATGGCCGAGGCGTGCGGCGTAGCCCTCCACCATGTCGATCACTGCCGGGTCGAACTGCAAGGGAGCGTTTTCAATGGTAGGCCGGATGCTGACCGCGCAGCCGCGGGCGCGGGCCTGGCACACGGGCCCGATGTTGAGCCTGATGCGCTCGATCACCTCAGGGTCGGGATGACGGAAGTCGATGGTGAAAAGCACGTGGCTCGGCACCGTGGCGGGCGAGCCGGGATGGCATTCGAAGCGGCCGACCGTGAACCGCACCGTGTCGGTCTCGTCGGCCATGAGTCCATCAAGCGCGTGGACCATGTGGGCCGCTGCCTTGAGCGCGTCCTTGCGCCCCTTGAGCGGGGTGGTGCCGGCATGCGCCTCCTCGCCCCTCACCTCCACGGTATACCAGTAGAGGCCCTGGATGCCGGTCACGGCGCCGATGGCGGTGCGGGCGTTCTCGAGCCGCGGCCCCTGCTCGATATGCGCCTCGACGTACGCCGCGAAAGGATGGCCGAAGCGGCGGTGCGGCAGCCCCGGGGTAGACTCGAGAGTCTCTGCGAGCGCCTCTTCGAGCGTCACGCCCTGGGTGTCCTCGATCCCGAGCTGGTTCTCCAGCTTGAGCACGCCGGCGAATACCGCAGAGCCCATGGCGCCCGGCTGGAAGCGCCCGCCTTCCTCGTTGGTCCAGGCGACCAGATCGATGGGCCTCTCGGGCTCGATGCCGGCGCGGGCGATGGCCTCCAGCGCCTCGAAGCCGCCGATGACCCCGTAGGCGCCGTCGAACTTGCCGCCGCGCGGCTGGCTGTCGAGGTGGCTCCCCGTCACCACGGGCGCAGCATCCGCCTGACGGCCGGGGAGGCGGACGTAGAGGTTCGCGATGCCGTCGGTCGCGACCTCGAAACCCAGATGCCCTGCCCACTCCACCATCAGCCTGCGGGCGGCCCGGTCCTCGTCGGAGAGCGCGGCGCGATTGACGCCGCCGCGCTCGGTCGCCCCGATCTCCGCCATCGCCATCTGGCGCGACCAGAGCCTTGATTCGTCCACCGCCGCCGCAGCCGCGAGCGCCTCAGCCTTCACGTCCATCGCCCACCTCGCGCCGCGCACCGTAGAGCACACTGCAGTGCAAGCAAAGCTGACACGGCGGCATATCGAGACGGAAACAAAGCCCCTGCCTCACCCCCGCTTGCGGCAGATCGTGAGGCCGTCGCCGATGGGCAGCATGACCATCGTCACCCGCTCGTCGTTCTTGATCTTCCTGTTCAGAGCGTCGACGACGGGGGCGTTCTCGCCCCAGCGGGCGGGCTCGGCGATCTGGCCCATGTGGAACGTGTTGTCGATCAGGATCAGGCCGCCGGGGCGCACAAGAGCCAGGCATTGCTCGTAGTAGATGTCGTAGCCCGACTTGTCGGCATCGATGAACGCGAAGTCGTATGTGCCGTCGAGGCCCTCCACCCGGAGCGCCGCGAGGCTTTCCCGTGCGTCGCCGAGGCGCAGATCGATGCGCTCGGCGAGACCCGCCTCGGCCCAGAAGCGCCGTGCGGTCGCCGTGTAGTCCGCGCTGATGTCGAGCGCCGTGAGCCTGCCGTCAGCGCCCATGGCCTGCGCCACCGCGAGGGCGCTGTAGCCGGTGAAGACGCCGACCTCCAGCGCACGCCTGGCGCCGATCAGCTCCGCCAGCAGCGCCATCAGCGCGCCCTGCTCGGGCGAGATCTGCATCATCGCCATCTCGTGATTTGCGGTCTCCTCGCGGAGCCGGCGCATGACCGGCGTCTCACGCACGCCGTGAGCCTGGAGATAGTCGTGCAGCGCATTTGTGAGGGTGGTGGGGCGGGCGGACATGGGGTCTCCTGCAGGCATCGGGCTAACGCGCGGCGCGCCAGACGATCCCGAGCGCTTCGATCACGTCGAGGGTACGCGCGACATAGTGATCGCGCACCACGAAGCGGCTGTCGCCCTGGCCGGTCAACTCGCGCTCCAGGCAGTCGATCAGGCGCCTGAGGCGGCGGTGGTGAAGGCCGAGCCGGCGCTGGACCGGGTCGGTGACGACGCCGGAGAAGGCGGCGACCACCGCCCCCGCCGCCAGCAGGCCGCCGGTGAGCCCGATGCTGAGCGCGGCCGGCGCCGCCGCCGGGAAGGCGCCGTACCAGAGCGCGCCTGCCCCGCTGCCGAGCGGGAAGCCCGCGATCGCCGCGTTCTGCACCAGCACCTGGGCCGTTGCAGGGCCGAGCGACATCATGCCGGGCGTGAATTTCTTGAAGGCGAAGGCGCCGACGCCGGCGCTCACCGCCGCAGTGGTCAGGTCGGCAGCCGCGACCCGCGTCCCCTCATAGGTGCCGGCTGCGCCGCTGAGCCAGGCGCGGAACGCATCCTGTTCTGCCGGCGAGCGAAAGCCCTCTCCACCGCTCGTAGCGATGCGGGGGTCGCGCAGGATCTCGTTTGCCAGCGCATCGCGTTCCGACACCCGCTCGCCCTGTTTGAACGGAAGCTCCAGGAGCTCGGTGTAGAGACGCCATTCGAGCTCCCGCGCGACGTCGGTCTGCAGGAAGAAACGTTGGCGGTCGAGCCGGTCGGCGGCGGACGCGAGCCCGGCGCGCCGCGCGAGCCCGGCGCTCACCCGCGCTGTGAGATGCGGCACCGAGAGCGCCAGATTGGCCGGCGAGCGCGCGAGGTCCCAGCCCAGCGCCCGGCGATGCAGCTTGAGCGCGCCGAGGAGCGAGAAATTGCGGTCGACGAATTCGTCGATCTTCGCCCGCCGTGCGTCGCAATAGCGCGCCGCAGCCTCTTCGACGATGAGTCGCGCCGCTGTATCCCTTCCCTCGCCCGCAGGCGCAGCGGCATGGTCAGCAGGGGTCTCGCTCATGGGGCCTATGTGGCGCCCGCCCCCGCGTCGTCAACGCAGGGCGCGCGGCGCAGGTGCCAATCCGTCGCCTGCTGATAGGCGTGGCCCACCCTGAAAAGCAGCGGCTCCGCGCCCCAGGCGGCCTCCAGCATCATGCCGATAGGCAGACCGTCCGAGGAGAAGCCGCAGGGCACCGAAAGGCCCGGTATCGACGCCAGCGCGCCGCCATAGGTGAAGCGCGTCGCGTCCTGGGTCGTGCGGTGGAGGCTGCGGTCGTCGGCGATCGGCGGCGCCGGCCGGGGCGTGGTCGGCGCCAGCAGCACGTCCACGCTCTCGAACACCTGCGCCAGCGCGCGGCGCCACGCCTCGCGCCAGCGCATGGCCTCGGCATAGTCCACGGCGGTGAACTCGCGACCCATCATCATCCGCTTGTAGACGGGCTCGGAGAGCGCGCCGGGTCCCGCGTCGAGCCGCTCCTTGTGATAGGCGCACGCATCGGCGTAGGCCATGATCGTGGTCCAGCGCTGCGCGGTCTCGGCGCCGGGCACGGTGACGTCGACCAGCCGTGCCCCCAGCGATTCCAGGGTGCCGGCGGCGGCCCGCACCGCGGCCTCGACCTCGGCGTCCAATCCTTCGAAGAAGAAGTTGCGCGCAAGGCCGATACGCACGCCCTCGATCCCGTCGTCCAGCCGGGGCAGGAAGTTATCGAGCGGCAGGTCGCGCGAGACCGGATCGAGCGGGTCGTAGGCGGCGAGGGCTGCGAAGAGGCGCGCGACATCCGCCACGGAGCGCGCCATGGGGCCGACTGTGTCGTGCGCGACGCTGACCGGCGTGATGCCGCGGATCGAGATGCGCCCGTGCGTCGGCCGCAAGCCGGCGATGCCGGTCATCGACGCCGGAATTCGCACTGAGCCGCCGGTGTCGGTGCCGAGCGCGGCGGCGGCCATCTCCGCTGCGACCACGGCGCCAGAGCCGCCGCTGGAGCCGCCCGGAATACGCTCCGGGTTCCAGGGATTGCGGCACTGGCCGACCACCGGGTTGGTCGAGACCACGCCCCAGGCCAGCTCCTGCATGTTCGCCTTGCCGATCAGCACCGCGCCCTGCGCCTTGAGCCGGTCCACCACAGGCGCGTCGCTGTTGGGGATGTGGTCGGCGAGGTAGGCGGCGCCGCTGGTCGTGCGCACGCCCGCCGTCTCGATGTTGTCCTTCAGCGCGATCGGCATGCCGTGCAGCAGGCCGAGCCAGCGGCCCTCGGCGGCCGCCCGGTCGCAGGCATCGGCCTCCTCCCGCGCCCGTTCCGCCGTGGTCGTCACCATGGCGTTGAGCGCGGGATCGAGCTCGTCGATCCGCGCGAGGCAGCGCTCCACCGCCGCCCGCGAGCCGCCGGGCCGGGGCGCCCTACTGCTCGCCATAGATCGCGATACTGCGGATGGCGTAATCGCCGCCGCCGTTGACCAACGATACGCCGTCGAACGGATCCTCCAGGGCGCTGCTCGTCACCCGGATCAGCTCGGCGCCGTCGACCGTCGCGGTCATCGTCCCGTCGCTCTCCCGCACGAGTGCGACCGTGTGGCTCGCTCCGTCCTCGAGCGCGAGCGCATCGTCGTGCTCGCCGATCACCTCCGCGCCCCGCCGGCCGAAGCGCGAGAGCAGCAGGCCGGGATCGTCGCCCGCAATGTAGGAGAGGCGATAGCCCGAAGCGCCGCCTCTGCCCTGAAACAGGTCGATCTCGAATTGGGCGTCCCTGTGCGCGATGCCCGACATCATTTCCACCTCCAGGGCGAAGGCGTTGGCAATGTCCGCCTCTAGGACGATCTCCGCAGGCTCCGGCCCGTCCGGCCCGGAATCCTCCTCCGGCTCCTCGTCGTCGTCGCCGCTCAGCAGGTCGCCGAACGTCTTTTCGCCGCTCAGCAGGTCATCAACCGTGTCCTTGCCCTTGTCGAGCAGCTCGCCGGCGTCGTCGAGAAGCTCATCCTTCGTTTCGAGGATGGTGTCCTTGTCGAGGATGGTATCGAGGGAGAGCCTCATCGTCTCCGTGTCGGCTCCGCTCAGCGGGATCGTCGTGCGCAGGCCGAGCCTGCGGTCGACCGAGAAGTCGCCGCTCACCACCTCCCAGCTGGGATCGTCCGTGTAGTCGCCATCGGAAAAGTCGTCGCGGATCAGGGCTTCGCGCGGCGCGGCCTCGGCGACGTGGGCTGCGATCATGTCGCGCAGGTCCTGGAGGAAGCGCGGGTCCGCCGCTCGCGCGCTCTCGGCCTCGTCGATCAACGCTTCGAGCTCCCGCGCCAATTCTTCGAGCGCGACGGCGCCTTCGGCCTCTGCGCCTTCTTGGCGCCATTCCGAATAGCGCGAGTCCTCTTCGGCGGCGGCGGGTGCGGCCAGCGCGCCGGCAAGAAGGACGGGGACGAGGAGCCTCTGCAGCATGGCGCGCCTCCGGTGCGGTTGCATTGCCAGGGTCAGCTGTGATCTAGGCGGAATTCGCGATGTTGTCGAGCGGCGGCAAATTTTTCCGCCCCAATATGCACTAATTCATCGGTCAACGTGCTTTATGCGGTGCCACGGATGGCGTTATAGTTCGGGTGACAGCACGGGAGGCGTCAAATGAGAATATTCAAGCGAACCAAAGTCTCTTCGACCGGGCTTCGCCTCGCAGCGGTTGCGGGCCTCGTGGCGATGCTCGGCGCGTGCGGTGGCGTCGAACTCGAAGGCGTGTCGGGCCTCGATCCTCAAGGATCGGAGTTCAACCAGCAGCTCTATGCCGGTTATATCGAGCTCTCCGCGAATGAGCTCGGGGAGCACGACTATCGGGATTCCGACTACTTCGCGTCGAAGGCGGCCATTGCGGCCAGGGGAGATGACGTGAGGCCGACAGCGCTCGAGGAGCGCCTGATTCCGGCCGACAAGATCGAGGAGCTTGCGAAAGCGAGAAACAGGCTCATGGCGATGCTGTTCGCGAGCGGCAAGGGCAAGGCGCCCATCTCCGCCGCCCACGCCCAGCTGAGCTTCGACTGCTGGATGCAGGAACAGGAGGAGGGTCATCAGCCGGACGACATCTCCGAATGCCGCAATGCCTTCTACGGCTCGGTGGTCGCCGCCGAGGTGGCGATGCGGCCTGCGCCGCCTCCGCCTCCGCCGGAGCCAGAGCCCAGCTACGTCACCTACTACGTGGTGTTCTTCGATTTCGACAAGTCGGATCTCTCGGACGCCGCGATGCAGACGCTGGATGAGGCAGCGGGAACGGCTTTGGAGATGAAGCCCTACAAGATCCTCATCCGCGGGCACACCGACCGGGCCGGCCCGGATGCGTACAATCTCAAGCTTTCGGAGCAACGTGCACTGTCGGTGGCGAGCTATCTCATCGATCAGGGAGCCGGCCGCTTCGTGATCCACGCGGAAGGCTTGGGTGAAGCCGAGCCGATCGCGAAGACCAGCGACAACGTGGCCGACGGTCGCAACCGCCGCGCCGAGGTCTCGTTGATCGAGGCCGAGTAGGGAGCGGCAGGCTCTCTATTCGTCGTAGTGGTAGGTGCGGGCGACCATTCGCTCTGAGTGGTCGCCCGCCTTTATTGGCTCGTAGCGCCAGGGGTTGCTCGGGCCGACGCAGCTCGGGATCGCCTCGACCGCCACGTCGTAGTCGACGCCGAAGAACTGCACGAGCGAATAGCGCTTGTGGCCCGAGGTGTTGATGACCCGGTGCATGGTCGAGACGAACATGTCGTTCGTCCACTGCTGCATGAGATCGCCGAGATTGACGGCGAAGCTGCCGTCGACCGGCGGCAGGATGAGCCACTCGCCGTCGGCGCTCAGCATCTGCAGCCCCTCCCGGTCCTGCCAGACGGTGGTGAAGCACTCGTAGTCGGTGTGCGCGCCGAGACCGATATGGGCGATGTCGAGTGGCTCGGGCTGGGGCTCGTAGTAGCAGACGCGCAGCCGGGCGAGCGGCTTGGTGTACCTGGAGGTGAAATACCCCTCCTCCAGGTCGAGGGCGTACTCGAAGGCGCGGAAGATCTGGCGGCCGAGCTCAAGCTGGCAGTCGAAGTAGGTCCCCAGCGCCCAGCGGAAATCGGCGGGCTCGGCCGGCCAGTTGTTGGGGCCGTAGAAGCGGATGCCGCGCACGTGGTCGGGGTCGTCCGCCGGCAGGTCGTGCGCCATCTCGATGGCCTCCGAGATGTCGCTGGAGC
>JAPPHR010000094.1 GCA_028820995.1 Rhodospirillales bacterium | reverse complement strand
ACGACCTCGACTGGGACGGCCACGGCACGGTCTACGGCGACGTGTTCCTGCGCGCAGAACGCGAGTTCTCGGCCTTCAACTTTGAGCATGCCGACGTGGAGCGCCTGCGTAACCACTTCGATGATGCGGAAGCGGAGTGCAACGCCCTGCTCGCGACGGACCCGCCGCTGGCGCTGCCGGCCTACGACCAGTGCATGAAGGCGAGCCACCTCTTCAACCTGCTGGACGCGCGGGGCGCGATCAGCGTGGTCGAGCGCGCCGCCTACATCGGCCGCGTCCGCGCGCTCGCCAAGGCCTGCTGCGAGGCCTGGCTGGCAGGCTCCGAGGCATGACCCATGCCTGACCTGCTGCTGGAGGTTCTCTCCGAGGAAATCCCGGCGCTCATGCAGCGGGACGTCACACGTCAGTTCGAGCGCAATTTTCGCTCTCGCCTGACCGATGCCCGGCTCGAGTTCGAGAACTCGGAGTCGTTCACCACACCCCGCCGCCTCGCCCTGCTCGTGCACGGGCTGCCGGCGATGCAGGCCGACATCGCGGTCGAGCGCAAGGGGCCGCGTGTCGATGCGCCCGATGAGGCGATCCAGGGCTTCCTCAAGTCCACCGGCCTCACGTTGGCGGACTGCGAGCAGCGTGAGACGCCCAAGGGGCCGGCATGGTTCGCCGTCATGCAAGAGAAGGGACGGCCCACCGGCGACCTGCTCGCCGACTTACTGCCGTCGACGCTGGCCGCCGTCTCCTGGCCCAAGTCCATGCGCTGGGACGAGAGCGGTGTGCGCTGGGTGCGCCCCATCCGCTCCATCCTCTGCCTACTGGACGATGAGGTGGTGCCCTTCCGTTTCGGTTCGGTGGAGAGCGGACGAACCACTCTAGGTCACCGCTTCCTCTCATCCGGCCCGCTCACCATTGACGATGTGGGCGGCTACGCGGCGACCCTCGAAGACGCCAAGGTCTTGCTGGCCCGAGGCGCACGTATGTCCAAGATTGCTAGCGCCGCCGCTGAGCTAGCAAAGGGCGCGGGTTTCTCGGTCGTGCGGGACGAGCAGCTGTTGGGAGAAAACGCGGGTCTCGTCGAATGGCCGGTGGTGCTGATGGGTACAATCGATGAGCGCTTCATGGACTTGCCGTCTGAAGTGCTGCGCTCGGCCATGAGCACCCACCAACGATATTTCAGCTTGCTTGACGGGAGTGGTCGGCCAGCTCCTAGCTTCGTCATGGTCGCCAATACGAAAACCGACGACAGCGCCGAAGCTGTCCGAGCCGGCAACGAGCGAGTGCTGCGCGCCCGCCTCGCCGACGCCCGCTTCTTCTGGGATCAGGACAGGCGCCGACTGCTGGAAGAAAACCTGACGGGCCTGAGAGGTGTCATCTTCCACGCTCGCCTCGGCACGATGGCCGACAAGTCTCGGCGCATTGAAGCTCTGGCCCGCGCACTGTGTCCGGCAATTCCAGGCGCCAACCCGGACGAGGCGGCGCTGGCGGGCACCCTCTGCAAGGCCGACCTCGTGACCGACATGGTGGGCGAGTTCCCCGACCTGCAGGGGATCATGGGGAGCTACTACGCGCGCGAAGATGGCGAGGAAGAGGCTGTGTACACGGCCATCCGCGAGCACTATTCGCCGCGAGGCCCGGACGAATCGTGTCCCACTGCACCGGTTTGCGTCGCCGTGGCGCTGGCGGATAAGCTCGATACGCTGGCTGGCTTCTTCGCCATCGACAAGCGGCCGACCGGTTCCAAGGACCCCTTCGCGCTGCGCCGCGCCGCCCTCGGCGTGATCCGCATCATCATCGAGAACGATTTGCGACTGCCGCTTGGCGACGCGTTCAGGGAAGCGATCAGTGGCTACAGTGATTTGCTGCCGCCGGAGCCAGGGCCGGGAGCCACGAGCGATGCACTGCTCGCCTTTTTCGCCGACCGGCTCAGGGTGTGGCTGCGCGATCGGGGCTACCCACACGATCACGTTGAAGCCGTCTTCACTCCGGACTGGAACAATGACTTGGCGCGTCTGCATGAACGTGTTGATGCGCTCACAGTATTTCTCCGTTGGGACGACGGCGCCAACCTTCTTATCGCCTACCGTCGCGCCGCCAACATCCTCCGCATTGAGGAGCAGAAGGACGGACAGCACTACGAAGGCGAGCCCGACACATCACTCTTCGACCGGCAAGAGGAACACCGTCTCCACAAGGGCATCGCGGCGGCACGCAAGAAAGTGGATGCCGCGCTCAGTGACGAGATATTTCACGAGGCGATGTCGATAGTGGCAGCGCTGCGCGAGCCCGTAGACGCCTTCTTCGACCACGTCACAGTCAACTCCGACGACCCCGCGCTGCGCCGCAACCGCCTGCTGATGCTCTCTCAAATCCGCACCACGCTGGATCGCGTGGCCGACTTCTCGAAGATCGAGGGCTAGCGTGGCCACATGGGTCTACCGCTTCGGCGGGGGGGCGGCGGACGGCGATGCGGGGATGCGCGGGCTGCTCGGCGGCAAGGGGGCGAACCTCGCCGAGATGGCCGCCATCGGCCTGCCCGTCCCGCCCGGCTTCACCATCACGACGGAACTCTGCAACGCCTACTACGCCGCGGGCCGCACGGTGCCCGGCGGCCTCGAAGCCGAGATCGAGGCTGGCCTCGCCCACATCGAGGGGATCGCGGGCGCAGGCTTCGGCGATGCGGACAACACGCTGCTCGTCTCCGTCCGCTCGGGCGCGCGGGCCTCGATGCCGGGCATGATGGACACGGTCCTCAACCTCGGCCTCAACGACGAGACGGCCGAAGGCCTCGCGCGGGCGAGCGGCGATGCCCGCTTCGCCTACGACAGCTACCGCCGCCTCATCCAGATGTACGGCGATGTCGTCCTCGGCGTCGAGCACCGCGCCTTCGAGGAGCTGCTGGAGCGGGAGAAAGAGGCCAGAGGCTACCGCCTCGACACCGAGATGGAGGCGGGCGACTGGCTCCGCCTGATCGAGGCCTACAAGGCGCTGGTGCGGGAGGAAACCGGCAGCGACTTCCCCCAGGATGCGCGGGGGCAACTGCGGGGCGCGATCGGCGCGGTCCTCGATTCATGGATGAATGCGCGGGCCGTCACCTACCGCAGGCTGCACGGCATCCCGGCCGACTGGGGCACGGCGGTCACGGTGCAGGCCATGGTCTTCGGCAACATGGGGGACGACTGCGCCACCGGCGTCGCCTTCACCCGCAACCCCTCCACCGGCGAGGCCGCGCTCTACGGCGAGTATCTGGTCAACGCGCAAGGAGAGGACGTGGTGGCCGGCATCCGCACGCCCCGCGCCGTGAGCGAGGCCGCGCAAAGCGCGAGCGGCACCGAGGGGCCCTCCATGGAGCGGGCCATGCCGGACGCCTTCGCCGCGCTCAAGGCGGTCATGGAGCGGCTGGAACGCCACTACCGCGACATGCAGGACGTCGAGTTCACGGTGCAGCGGGGCATGCTCTGGATCCTGCAGACGCGGGCCGGCAAGCGCACCGCCAAGGCGGCGCTCAAGATCGCCGTCGACATGGCGGACGCGGGGCTGGTGAGCGAGGCGGAGGCGCTGACCCGGGTGGACCCGCTCGCGCTCGAACAGCTGCTGCACCCCACCCTGGACCCCGATGCGCCGCGCCGGGTGCTGGCGCGCGGCCTGCCGGCATCGCCGGGGGCCGCCTGCGGCAAGGCCGTCTTCGACCCCGACGAGGCGGAGGACCGCGCCGCCCGCGGCGAGGCCGTGATCCTGCTGCGCACGGAGACGAGCCCCGAGGACATCCACGGCATGCATGCCGCGCGCGGGATCGTCACCAGCCGGGGCGGAATGACCAGCCACGCCGCCGTCGTCGCCCGCGGCATGGGGCGCCCCTGCATCACCGGCGCAGGCGAGCTCCGCATCGACGAGGCGGCGCGCGAATGCCGGGCCGGGAGCACGCTGATCGCGGCGGGCGATGTCGTCACCATCGACGGCACCAGCGGCGAGCTGCTGGAGGGCGCGGTGCCGACCATTCAGCCCGCGCTCTCCGACGATTTCACGACGCTCATGGGATGGGCGGACCGCGCGCGGCGGCTCAGGGTCCGCACCAACGCCGAGACGCCGGGCGATGCCGAGACGGCGCTCCGCTTCGGCGCCGAGGGGATCGGCCTTTGCCGCACCGAGCACATGTTCTTCGACGACGAGCGCATCGTCGCCGTGCGCGAGATGATCGTGGCGGCGGACGCGGACGGCCGACGCGCCGCGCTCGCCAAGCTGCTGCCGGCGCAGCGCGCCGACTTCGCCGCGCTCTTCCGCATCATGGCGGGCCTGCCGGTGACGATCCGCCTGCTCGACCCGCCGTTGCACGAGTTCCTGCCGCGCGCGGATGCCGAGATCGTGGACGTTGCCGAAGCCGCAGGGGTCACGTTCGAGGCGCTGCGCGCGCGCATCGCGCAGCTTCACGAGATCAACCCGATGCTGGGGCATCGCGGCTGCCGGCTCGGCATCTCGTATCCGGAGATTTACGAGATGCAGGCGCGCGCCATCTTCGAGGCGGCGGCCGAGGCCGGGGGCGAGCGGCCGGTGGAGCTCGAGATCATGATCCCGCTGGTGGCGATCCGGCGCGAGCTCGACATCCTCAAGGCTGCCATCGAGCGCGTCCACGATGCGGTGGAGCAGGAAACCGGAGCGGACATCGCCCATTCCATCGGCACCATGATCGAACTGCCGCGGGCTGCGCTCACCGCCGGCGAGATCGCCGAGAGCGCGTCCTTCTTCAGCTTCGGCACCAACGACCTGACTCAGACCGCCCTCGGCATCTCGCGCGACGATGCGGCGAGCTTCGTCGGCGACTACGAGCGGGCCGGAATCCTGGCGCGCGATCCCTTCGCGAGCCTCGACCGCGAGGGCGTCGGCGAGCTCGTGCAGATCGCCGCAGAGCGCGGGCGGCGCACCCGCGCCGACCTCAAGCTCGGCATTTGCGGCGAGCACGGCGGCGATCCGGCCTCCATCGACTTCTTCGAAGAGGTCGGCCTCGACTACGTCTCCTGCTCCCCCTACCGCGTGCCGGTGGCGCGGCTCGCAGCCGCCCAGGCCGCCATCGCGCACGCGTAAGGCGGAGGGCCGGTCAGGGAGAGTCGGGAGGAATAACCCGGGTTTCGCCGGCGGTGAGCGGGGTGCCCGCCTCGGTCGCAGCGGCGATCCTCTCCAGGCGCAGCACCGCGAGCGCGGCGCCCTCCAGGCCGGAGCGGATCTCGCCCACCTCCCGCTCGCCCGCCAGGATCGGCGTGCCGGCCGGCGGCAGCGGACCGTCGAGCGCCACGCGCGCAAGGCGCCGGCGCACGAGGCCCCGGTGCTTGGTCCGCGCCGTCAGCTCCTGCCCGACATAGCAGCCCTTCTCGAAATCGACGCCGTTGAGGGCCTCGAAGCCGCACTCCATCAGCGTCGCCCGGCCCACCTCCATGTCGCGGCTGCCGTCGGGCGCGCCCTGGGCGATCCGGTGGCGCTCGTAGTCGGCGAGGCTGCCGGGAGAAAAACCCGCCTGCTGCAGGAACGAGAGGTCCACACCAACGGGCACCACCGCCCGCAACCCGAGAGCAGCGCCCCTGGGGTCGCGCAGGACCCAACCGCCCTCCAACGGTGCCGCGCTGCCCTCGCCGGGCGGCACGCCGAACGCGCTTTCACCGCCCTCATCGCCGAAGAGCGCGACGACCCGATAATCCTCGGTCGCGTCGGCAAGCGCGACATCGGCGCGCAGCCTGTAGGCCATGAGCCTGCGCCCGAGATCGCCCGTGCGCGGCCCCTCGCAGTCGAGCAGGTAGCCGCCTCCCCGGCGCAGCACGAAGAAATCGTGCAGGAACTTGCCTTGAGGCGTGAGCAGCGCCGCGTAGATGCCGCGCGCGTCGGTCACGCGGTCGATATCGTTGGAGATCAACCCCTGGAGGAAGGGGCCAGCCTCGGGCCCGTCGACGGACACGACGCCGCGGTCTTCGAGTACGACGTGGAGAGCAGCGCTCATTGCGGCGGTCCGTGGCCTCTTACCGGTCAATGCAGCCGGGTGGTCACTATAGACCTCGTGCACGGTCACCGCGAGACGAGCGACGGCGCCGGAGGGGTATGAAACACTCAGGCGGTATGCAAGGTTGGGGCATGACCGGCCTCACGCGCATCGAGGGCAACGTGCTTTCCGGCATGCCGCTCGACCGGGCCGCGCTTCTGCGGACCGACGCCGCGTGGCTCGCGGCCCGCCTCGCCGATCCATCGACGCGCTTCCTCGCGATCTGGCGGCAGAATGCCGTCGTCCGCCTGGGGCCCGAGCCCCGCGCCGTGATCCACTACCGCGAGACCCTCGACGGGCTGCTCGACGAACGGGCCGAGCCTGCGCTTCTCGGTATCGAGGCCGAGGACGACGAGCCCGGCGCTGCGCATTTCGTCGTCGATTTCTCCCACGTGGAGGCCGAGGCCCTGCTCGCCCGCTCGCCCGGTGGCGAGATGATGGATTTGCGCGAGCTGGTGCAGATCGTGCCGGGCACGGACGCGGCGCTGGTCGCCTACGCGCGGGGGCTCACCTACTGGCACCGCCGGCACCGCTTCTGCGGCACGTGCGGCGCGCCTGCGGAGCCGCGCGAGGCAGGGCACCAGCGGCGCTGCTCTAACGAGGACTGCGGTGCGGTCCACTTCCCGAGGACCGACACGGCGGTGATCACCTTGGTCCATGACGGCGACGAATGCCTGCTCTGCCGCCAGTCGCGCTGGCCGCCGGGCATGCACTCGACTCTTGCCGGCTTCCTGGAGCCGGGAGAGAGCCTGGAGGAGTGCGTGGCCCGCGAGATCGAGGAGGAGAGCGGCGTGCGCGTGGGCGATGTCCGCTACCACTCCTCGCAGCCCTGGCCCTTCCCCGGCACGCTCATGGTGGGCTTCATGGCGCAGGCGCTCTCCCGCGAGATCGCGGTGGATGAGACCGAGCTGGAATACGCGCACTGGTACAAGCGGCGCGACCTGCTCGGCTGCCGCGACACCGATGCGTTCCGCCTGCCGGGCCGCTACTCGATCTCCCGCCGGCTGATCGAGGACTGGCTCGCCGGCCGTATCCCGCCCTACCTTTAGTCGCGGCGCGCCACGCGTTGACAGGAAGCGGGGGCGCGCTTATACAGCGGCGGCCCTGGCGCCCGCGGGAGATGGCGCCGGGAGCGGAGGTGAAGCGTGAAGCGGACCTATCAACCGAGCAACATCGTGCGCAAGCGGCGCCACGGCTTCAGGCAGCGCATGAAGAGCGTCGGCGGCCGGCGCATACTGTCCCGCAGGCGCGCGAAGGGGCGGAAGCGGCTCGCCGTGTGATCCCGGCGGGCCTAAGCTTCGCCTGCGGTTATTCCTCATGTGCCGGGCATGCGTGGACGCATCGAGCGCCCACGCCGAGAGGCGTATTGCATTCGGCCGCCGGCGACCACAATTCATAGCGGTGCGCCTCGGCGCGCCAGACGAACATCCGCGCCCGCACGAGCCCGTGCCGGAGGGTGATGCCGATGCGTATCGCCACACTCAAGAAGCGGAGCGACTTCCTGCGCGTGCGGGCGGCGGGATACCGCTGGGCGGCACCCGGGCTGGTGCTGCAGGCGGCGCCGGCAGCGGCGGCGGACGATACCGGCGGCGGGCTGGTGCGCGTGGGCTACACCGCCAGCCGGCGGATCGGCAACGCGGTCGCCCGCAACCGCGCAAAGCGCCGATTGCGCGCGGCGGTGGCCCATGTTATGCCGACTTCGGCGCAATGCGGCTGCGACTACGTCGTCATCGCGCGCGCCGCCACGCTGACCCGCCCGTTCGACGCGCTGATTGGCGATCTGACCGCAGCGCTCGTGCGCGTCAGCGCGCGGATGCGCGAACGGCTGCCTGAGGGCGGCCGGCAAGTCGTCGCCGGCCGGCAGCGCGCAGAGGGCCCGAAAGCGGGAGACGCATGAGACCGATCACGTTACTGATCGTGGGCCTGATCCGCGGATACCAGTATTTCATCTCGCCCCTCGTGCCGCCGAGCTGCCGGTTCGAGCCGACCTGCTCGCACTACGCGATGACCGCGCTCAGGCGCCACGGGGCGGTGGTCGGCGTTGCGCTCGCGCTGTGGCGTGTCCTGCGCTGCAACCCGTTCGTCCCCGGCGGGGTCGACGAGGTGCCTGAGGACCCGCTCCGCGCCCTCTCTGCCTCCTGGAGGCGTGCCCCGCGCTGATCGGGGCGGGTAAGAGTCACATGTTCGGCGGCGGCGAAGACAAGCGCAATCTTCTCATCGCGATCGGCGTGATCTTCGTGATCCTGTTCGGTTGGCAATTCCTCATGCCGGCGCTCTTCCCGACCGACGAGCGGCCCCGGCGGGTCGCACAGCAGCCTGTCGACGGCATTGCGCCGGGCGACCGGGCGGTGCTGGAGGCAATGCCCGGCGCAGACGCGGCGGAGGCCGACGGGATGCGGCAGGCGGGCATCGACAGCCCGCGCATCACCATCGACTCACCCCGGCTCAGCGGCTCCATCGCGCGGCTCGGCGGGCGCATCGATTCCATTACGCTGCTCGACTATCGCGAGGAAGCGGACGAGGACAGCCCGAACATCGTGCTGCTCCAGCCCCGCGACGCGGTGCGGCCCTATTTCGCCGATTTCGGCTGGATCACCGCGCAGGAGGGCATTGCGCTTCCCCAGCCCGACACACTCTGGGACGCCGACAAGTCCACCCTCGCGCCAGGTCGGCCGGTCACGCTCCGCTGGGACAACGGCGCGGGGCTCTCGTTCACGCGCAAGATCGACATCGACGAGAACTTCGTCTTCACCGTGACCCAATCGGTGCGCAACACCACCGGCGGGCCGCTCGCGCTCACACCCTATTCCCGCATCGCACGGTTCAGCGACGCCACCGAGTCCATCCTGCCGTTCAAGCCGCTCTTCATCTTCCAGGACGGCGCGCTCGGCGTGTTCGGCGAGGACTATCGCGACGCCGACTACGAGGACATGCGCGACGCATACGACGCGCGCGTGGACAACCCCCGCGCCGGCGCCGACTACAGTTACGAGGCCACCGGCGGCTGGATGGGACTGACCGACAAGTACTGGCTCGTCGCCCTCATCCCCGACCAGGCGACGCCCTTCCGCGGCAGCTTCGAGTACGTGCCGGTGGAGGACGGACAGGAGGATTCCTTCCAGACCATCTACGAGGCCGAGGCGCTCACGGTGTATCCGGGGCAGTCGATCTCGCTCACCTCGCATCTCTTTACCGGGGCCAAGGAAATCAGCCTCCTCGACCGCTACGAGGAGATGCTCGGTGCGGAACGCCTGGATCTCTCGGTCGATTTCGGGCCGGCCTGGTTCCTGTCGAAGCCGATGTTCTACGTCATCGACTTCTTCAACCGGGTGACCGGCAACTTCGGCGTCGCCATTCTGCTGCTGACCATCTGCGTGCGGGTGCTGCTGTTCCCGCTGGCCAACAAGGCCTACGCGTCCATGAGCCGGATGCGCAAGCTGCAGCCGGAGATGATCCGCCTGCGCGAGCGCTTCAAGGACGACAAGCAGCGGATGAACACCGAGCTGATGAAGCTCTACCGCGAGCAGAAGGCCAACCCGGTGGCCGGCTGCCTGCCGCTGCTGGCGCAGATTCCGGTGTTCTTCGCCCTCTACTACATGCTGTTCGTCACCATCGAGATGCGGCACGCGCCCTTCTTCGGCTGGATCCACGACCTCTCCGCGCCGGACCCGATGACCTTCATCACCGGCTTCGGCCTCCTCGAATGGCCGGTGCCGGAGTTCCTGCTGGTCGGCATCTGGCCGCTCATCTTCGGCGTGACCATGTGGCTGCAGATGAAGCTCAACCCGCAGCCGATGGAGCCGATCCAGCAGAAGATCATGATGGCGCTGCCCATCATCTTCCTCTTCCTGTTCGCGCGCTTCCCGGCGGGGCTGGTGGTCTACTGGACCTGGAACAACGTGCTCTCCATCGGCCAGCAATGGCTGATCATGCGCCGCATGGGGATTACCCGTCAGAGCCTCGCCGAGGACGCGGAGAAGATCAGAAAGATCAAGGAGGCGGCGGAGAAGGGCGATCTCCTGAAGCCGAGCCGCTCGTCCCGGAAGAAGACCAAGCGCCCGGACCCGGCCAAGGAAAAGGCGCGTGCCGGCGCCGAGAGCGCGGCGCGCAGCGAGGACGCGACACAGCAGGACGGCACGACACAGCGGGACAGCGCCGCGCGTGCCCGCAAGTCGCAGCCCCGCACCGGCGGAACGCGGCGAGAGGGGGCCGCGCGCCAGGCCGGCGAAGCGCGCCGCGATGGCGAGACACGCCGCGATGGAGCCGCGCGCCGCAATGACAAGCCTCGCCGCAAGACCGGCACCGCAGCAGGCAGCGGCAGCGGCGGCCAGAAGACTCGCGCAAAGAACGCCGCCCGCTCTCGCACCGATCGCAAGGACGAAGCGAAGGACGAGGCCGGCGGCGGCATGTCGGCGGCCAAGCGCGCCGCCGCCCAGCGCGCGCGCGTCGCCCGGCGGAAGGCCGAGGCCCGCAAGCAACGGAAGAAGTCCGCGAGCCGGCGCAAGCAGGCGCCCACCGCCGCCCAGCCCACGGGCTTCATGGAGCGCCTGAAGGCAGGGCTCGGGATTCCCCCGGCCGACGACGAACCTCAGCGTGCGCCCGCGCCTCCAGCGAAGGAAAAGCCCAAGAAGTCGCGCCGGCAGCGCAAGGCGGAACGCGCCGCCGCACGCGGCAGCGCCGAGGGCGACGCACCGGCCGATGCGACGGTCGATGATGCGCCGGCGGACCCGGCACCGTCACCCTCCGGGACGGCCCGCGACGCTGCCACAGAGGAAGACGACGCGGTGGCGCCGGAAACATCCACGGACGCATCCGCCGACGGCGGCGAATGGACGAGCCAGGACCGGCCGAGGCCCCGGCGGCAGAGAACGCGCAGGCGCGCCAGGCGGCGCTAGAAGCAGGGCGCGTTCTGTTCGCGCGGCCCTGCCGCTTCGTCGCAGGCGTCGCCGCGCCCGACGGCCTGCCCCCGCCCACATTGCCGGAGATTGCCTTCGCCGGCCGTTCCAACGTCGGCAAGTCGAGCCTCGTAAATGCGCTCACAGGCCGGCGCGCGCTGGCCCGCACTTCCAACACGCCGGGGCGGACGCGGGAGCTCAACTTCTTCGACCTGGACGGCCGGCTCACGCTGGTCGATCTGCCCGGCTACGGCTACGCCGCCGCCTCCAGACAGAAGATCAAGGCCTGGACGCGCCTGGCGGAGGCCTACCTGCGCGGCCGGCCGACACTGCACCGGGTCTGCCTGCTGCTTGACGCGAGGCGCGGCATCACGGCTGCCGATGACCCCGTCATGGCCGCCTTCGACCAGAGCGCGGTGTCCTTCCTCGCGGTGCTGACCAAGTGCGACAAGCTCGCGCCGGAGGCGCTGACGGCGCAGGTTGCCGCCATCGAGGCGGCGCTTGCCGCCCACGTCGCCGCCTATCCCTCGCTGATCGCCACCAGCGCGCGCACCGGGGACGGCATCGCGGCGCTCAGGAGCCACCTCGCGGCGCTGGCCACGGCGGAGAGAATAGGCTAGTGATCCGCGGCCAGCCGACGCCCTCAGGTACGCTGGCGCCTGCGACCGACCGGACACCCCATGCAGCGCATCAGCGACACCAAGCACTGGCTGCGCACCGCGGCCACGATCTCCGAGGCGCTGCCCTACATGCGGCGCTTCGCGGGCCGGAGCCTGGTGATCAAATACGGCGGCCACGCCATGGGCGATGCCGGACTCGCCCAGAGCTTCGCACGCGACGTGGTGCTGCTGAAGCAGGTGGGCATCAACCCGGTGGTGGTGCATGGCGGCGGGCCGCAGATCGCTCGCATGCTCGGCCGGCTCGGCATCGAGAGCGAGTTCGTCGACGGCCTGCGCGTCACCGATGAAGCGGCCATCGAGGTCGTCGAGATGGTGCTGGCGGGCACCATCAACAAGCAGATCGTAACCACGATCAACGCGGAAGGCGGCACCGCAGTGGGCTTGAGCGGCAAGGACGGCCGGCTCATCGAGGCGGCGCCCCTGCAACGGCGCACGCGCGATGCCGAGACCGGCGCCGAGCGCATCGCCGACCTCGGCTTCGTCGGCGAGCCGGGCCAAGTCAATGTCGAGTTGCTCGATCATCTGGGCGAGTCCGACATCATCCCGGTGATCGCGCCGATCGGCGTGGGCGCCGGCGGCGAGACCTACAACATCAACGCCGACACGGCGGCCGGCGCCGTTGCGTCCGCGCTCTCGGCCATCAAGCTGCTGCTGCTCACCGACGTCCCCGGCGTGCTCGACGAGGACGGCAAGCTCGTCAGCCAGATGACCACCGGCGAGGCGAGGCGGATGCTCACCAGCGGCGCGGTCAGCGGCGGCATGATCCCCAAGCTCGAGACCTGCCTCAAAGCGATCGAGCACTCGACCGGGGCCGCCCACATCCTGGATGGCCGCGTGCCGCACGTGATCCTGCTGGAGCTCTTCACCGAGCACGGCACCGGCACCATGATCGTGCCGGAGTAGGGACATCCCCCGCCTTGACGCGGCGGGGGCGCTTGGCTATTCAGCGCTGCAGGATCGCCATACGGGGACTTCGCAACCCATGCCCTGGGACCTTGGACTGCCGCTGCTGGTCGCGCTCGCCACCCTTATCCTCTCGGTCGGGATCTTCTGGTCGGCGAAGACGCTGCTCTTCGATGCGCGCCAGCGCGAGGGCACCGATGCGGGCCCCGGCGAGGTCGACGGAGGAGCGAGAGACTCACACTGAGTCCGCGGGCCTGCCGACCGCGCAGCACCCGGCTTCGTCGCTTCCGTCTCTTCCCTGATGCCTGCCGTCAATCGGCAGGGCTCACCGGCACATTGTCGATAAGCCGCGTCTTACCGAGCCATGCGGCGGCGAGAACGCGCGCCGGTACCGCAACACGCTCCACCGGCGCAAGCGTCTCTGCATCGCAGACCGCGAGATAGTCGATGCGGGTGAAGCCCGCGGCCCTGAGCGCGGCGGTGCCGTTGGCGACCGCGTAGGACGACTTGGCGCCCTGAGCGAGCGCCGCTGCCGTCCAACCCAGCACCTCGAAGAGCCGAGGCGCGACCCGGCGCTCTTCGGCAGAGAGATAGACGTTGCGTGAGGAGAGCGCGAGGCCGTCGGCTTCGCGCGCGGTGGGCACTGCCTCGATCCGGCAGGGAATGTCGAGGTCTGCGGCCAGGCGGCGCACCGTGGCGAGCTGCTGATAGTCCTTCTCGCCGAAGAGCGCGACGTCGGGCAGGCACTGGAGCAGGAGCTTGGTGACGACGGTGGCGACGCCGTCGAAGAAATGGGGCCGGGCCACGCTTTCCAGCCCGGCGGTGACGCCGTCGACGTGGACCGTGGTCGCGAAGCCCGGCGGATAGATCGCGTCCACCGGCGGCATGAACGCCGCCTCGACACCCGCCCCGGCGAGCTTCGCGAGGTCCTCGGCCGGGTTGCGGGGATAGAGGGCGAAATCCTCGTTGGGCGCGAACTGGGCCGGGTTGACGAAGAGGCTCACCACCGTGCGCCCGCCGTGGGCGCGGGCGGCCCGCACCAGCGCCATGTGGCCATCGTGCAGCGCCCCCATGGTGGGGACCAGGGCGACCGTCAGACCGTCTGCGCGCCAGGCAGCGACAGCTCCGCGCAGGCCGGCGACGCTGTCGAGGACCGCAGGCGCCATCGTCCGGCCTGCGCCCCGGGAAGGCGTCTCCCGAGACGCGCGCGTCGCTACGAGACGATTTGCCAGCTGCCGTCGGGCTGGCGGCAGGCAGTGCCGTAGGCGTCCTGAGTCTCGCCGCCGACCGTCACGGTCTGCTGGAACTCGCGGCAATAGGTCCCGTCGTTCTGCTGGTACGTGTTGGTCGGCGTCACCGTGCCGCTGTTGCCGCTGTCCGGGTTATGCCACGTGTTCGTTGTGCCGACGGGCGCCGTCTCCAACGAGTCCTGCGTCGCATGCTGCATTGCCAACTCATCGGCACGGTCGAGCGACCTGCCGATCCCGCCGCCAATGGCCGCGCCGATGAGCGTGCCGACGCCGGTGGCGATCAGCTGGCCGCGGCCATCGCCGACCTGCGAGCCCACGACACCGCCGGCCACGGCGCCGAGAAGCGTGCCGAGCCCCTCTTTCTGGCCCATGGTCTCGCTGCAGCCTGCAAGCGCCAGCGCAGCAACGCCGAGCATCGCTAACTTGAACTTGTGCATGGGTCGCCTCCTCACGTCCCTATCCCCCAAGAACTCGGTGTGCGAGAGCCGGAGCGCCGACTCCGACCGAATGTTCCAGCCCACGCAGCATGATCTTTACGCGAGCGCTGGTGTTGTCAAATCTTTGTGTTCGCAATGTGGCGGACGGCCATTCGTATCGAGCCCTTTGCCGGCGTCCGGGTGTTGAACGGCCCTTCGTCTCCCCGGAGGAGAGCGCCAGCACGCGTCTCTCACGCCTTGGACTTTGCCCGCGGCATCGCCGGATTGGCCGTATGCTCGGGCCCGGGAAAGCGCCGGGCGCGCACGTCGGCAGCGTAGTCCCTGACGGCGCCCGCGAGTCCGTCGCCAAGCTCGGCGTAGCGCTTGACGAAGCGGGGCGTGAAGGCGCCGGCGAGGCCCACGATGTCCTCGGTGACGAGGATCTGTCCGTCGCAAGCCGGCGACGCGCCGATGCCGATGGTAGGCACCGTGAGCTCCTGCGTCAGCGTGCGCGAGAGCAGTTCGACCGTGTTCTCGATCACGATGCCGAAGGCGCCTGCAGCCTCCACCGCCCGCGCGTCGGCGCGGATGCGGCGCGCGCTCTCTTCGGTCTTGCCCTGAACCTGGAAGCCGGCGGCGTTCACCGATTGCGGCATCAGCCCGACGTGGCCGAGCACCGGCACGCCCCGCGCCGTGAGGAAGTCGATCGTCTCCGCCATCTCCTGCCCGCCCTCGAGCTTGACCGCCGCGCAGCCGGTCTCGGCCACGATGCGGGCCGCGGTGCCGAAGGCCTGGGCGGGCGATTGCTCGTAGGAGCCGAAGGGGAGGTCCACGACGATGCAGGCCCGCCGGGTGGCGCGGACCACCGCACGGCCATGGGCGATCATCATGTCGACCGTGACGCCGACCGTGGACTCCATGCCGTAGAGCACCATGCCGAGCGAATCGCCAACCAGGATGAAGTCGCAGGCTTCGTCGACGATGCGGGCGACGGGCGCCGTGTAAGCGGTGAGGCTCACGATCGGCTCGCCCCCCTTGGCGCGGGCAATATCGCGGACTGTGAGCCGGCGGACCGGGCTGTCGTTGGCCATGTCGTCGCCTCCTTGGCGAGGCCCTGCGGGCGGCTCGCAGCCGCCCCGGCGCGTCATGCTGCGCCGCAACAAGAACTCATTCTAACAAACTCAACATTCTTGTGAACATTTTGTTGCATTGCAGCATGGCGCTGCCGCGCTCTCAGTTGACGCTGCGAACGCTGCGGTAGCGGCAGTTCTCGAATCCGCCGAAGAGGTGATCCAGCAGACGGTGGCGAATGGGGCCGCCTTGCGGGTCGGGCTCCAGATGGCGCTCGGCGACATAGGTCGTGTGCCCCGCATCGTGGACCAGCACGTGATACCAGGGCCGGTCCCTGGGCGGACGAGAGCGTGCCACCTGCTCGTACCATTCTTCGGTGCCCTGGAAGTTCGGATCCACGTCGAACACCACGCCGCGATAGCCGAATTTCAGGTGATGGACGACCTGTCCGACCTCGAACGTCGCGGCGCTGACCGTCATCGCTGGTCTCCCCGCCCGCATTGCCCGCCTGCGGGACAACGCCGGGCGTCACTATAGTGCGCGCCGGCGCGCGCGGCCACTCGACCCCGCGCGGCGCCTACTCCGCCGCCGCCCGCGCCTCCGCAGCGGCGAAGCGGGCGCGATCGTGCGGGCGGGTGAAGTCGAGCTTTGGCCCCTTCGCCACGATGCGGGAGGGATTCACGCTCTCCTGGCTTTCGTAGTAGTGCCGCTTGATATGCGTCATGTTCACGGTACCGGCGACGCCCGGCTGCTGATAGAGGTCCCGCAGGTAGTTGCTCAGGTTGGGATAGTCCTCGATCCGGTTCCGGTTGCACTTGAAGTGCCCGACATAGACGGCATCGAACCGCACCAGCGTGGGGAAGAGCCGCCAGTCCGCCTCGGTGATGCGTTCGCCCGCCAGATAGGGTTGCGCGTCCAGCCTCGCCTCCAGCTCGTCCAGGGTCGCGAACAGCGCGTCGAAGGCCTCTTCGTAGGCCTCCTGCGATTGTGCGAAACCGGTCTTGTAGACGCCGTTGTTCACGTGCTCGTAGATCGGCTGGTTGATCGCATCGATCTCGTCCCTGAGCGGCGCGGGGCAGAAGTCGGGCTCGCCGTCGCCCCAGGCGTTGAACGCCGTGTTGAGCATGCGGACGATCTCGGCAGACTCGTTGTTGACGACGGTCTTCTCCCGCTTGTCCCAGAGCGCCGGCACCGTGACGCGCCCGGTAAAGTCGGCCTTCGCCAGCCTGTAGATCTCGCGCAGGTATTGGGTGCCGTTGACAGTGTCCGGGATGCAGCCCGGGCCATCGCTGAAATGCCAGCCCTCGTCGCTCATGAAGGGGTCCACCACCGAGACCGAGATCACGTCCTCCAGCTTGCGCAGCGCGCGAAGGATCATCGTGCGGTGCGCCCACGGGCAGGCATGCGAGACGTAGAGGTGGTAGCGCCCCGGCTCGGCCTTGAAGCCGGAGGAGCCGTCGGCGGTGACGGTGTCGCGGAAGGAGGTCGCGGCCCGGACGAAGCGGCCGTCTGCCGCGTTTCGGTCTGCGTCGTCCTTGTGCCACACGCCGTCGATCATGCTGCCCATCGTGTACTCTCCAATTGCGGTGTGTTGCGGGCTCAGAGAGCCTCGCGCGAACGGCTGGCGGCGGTAGAAGCTGGAGCCGGCGGCTGCGGCGAGGGCGGCGGTGCGCCTCTTCTGGTCCGCACGCGGGAGAACAGGTTCTTGCCCTCGGCGACTTGCCAGGCGATCAGTCCGGGAACGCCGATCACCAGCTCGCGCACCCGCTTGATGAGCGATAGCGCGAGCGCCACTTCAGGCCCAAGGCCGATCATCCCGCCGAGCAGCACCAGCACGCCCTCCTGCACGCCGAGCGCGCCCGGCACGAAGAAGGCGGCGGTCCGCGTCGCCAGGATGAGGCTCTCGAGCAGCAGCGCGTCGGCGATGCTGACCTCGTAGCCCATGAAGTGGAGCGCGACATAGATCTCGGCTGCGCCGAGCGTCCAGGCGGCGAGCTGGCCGGCCGCGTTCCCCGTCAGCAGCCAGGGATGCCGGTAGAGATCGAGGATCGCATCGTCGAGGGCCTGGGCGCCGCCGATGGCGTTGTCCCACGCCCGGCCCCTGGCGAAGCGTGCAGCAAGGCCGATGATCCAGCCGAACAGGCCGCGCTGCTGGACGACGCAGAGCAGAACGACGACCACAAACCCGCCCGCGACGCAGTAGCCGATGGCGCGCGCGATGTCGCTCTCGCCGTGGTGGGCCATCAGCAGGCCGATGCCGACCAGGGTGAAGAACAGCAGCGTAATCGTGCTGAGGGTGAGGTCGACGACCACGCTTGCGCCCGCGATCCGTCCCGGCACGCCGCGCATGACCAGGAGCCTGGAGCGCACCACCGCGCCCCCCACCTGGAACGCCGGCACCAGAGTGTTGACCGATTCCCCGATCCAGCGCGCCCAGAGCGCCGTCAGCACCGGTGGGCGGTGTTCCTTGAGGAAGAGCAGCCGCCAGACGTAGCCGTCCAGCATGATCGGCACGAGGCGCACCAGGACGACCACCACGATGCCCCAGCTCACCGCGGCGACGGCAGCCGCCACGTCGCCCGCGCCCTGGTAGCATACGAGCCCGATGACCAGCGCGATGCCGACGATGAGTCCGATGTAGCCCCAGCGCTTCACCGGCGATTCCTTTTGCCATCACGAGCGCGAGAGACCCCCGGCGGAGCCGGGGGGCGCTCCATTATACCGGCGGGCAGGCGAATCGACCCGCTCAATGATGGGAACGCTCTCGACACCCCGATTCTTGCGCTGGCTCTGTCGGGCTCGCGTTATGGATACGACGGGCCGAGGAGCACCGCCGGCGGGCGGCGGAAGGTCATGCGCCCGCGCTTGAAGCCGTAGAGCGGCGGCGCCACCGCCGCCACCGCGTGGGCTGCATCGTCCGCGTCGAGCACCACGAGATCGGCCGCCTTGCCCGGAGCGATGCCGTAGTCGTCGAGGCCGAGAATGCGGGCCGAGCGCCGCGTGATCATGTCGAAGCAGTCGAGCATCTCCGACCGCGCACCGACGTGGCAGACGTTGGCATAGAGGTTCGCCATGCGGACCAGCGAGCAGTCGCCGAAGGGCGTGAACGGGTTGAGCACGTTGTTGGACGAGAGCGAGCAGTTGACGCCGCGGCCGAGCAGCCGGTGCGCGGCCGTGACCCCGCGGCGCACGTTGGCCGCATCGCCCCGGCCCATGAGGAAGAGATCGGTCGCCGGCAGCACGGTGCAGGCGACACCGGCCTCGGCCATGCGGTCCGCGACCCGTGCCAGGTGCTCAGGCGTCGCAGCCGAGAGCTTGGTGACGTGGCCGACCGTCACACGCCCGCCGTAGCCGAAGCGCTCTGTCAGCCCGCAGACCTGATCGAGGTCGAGCTCGTCCGCGCTCTCGCCGAAGTCGAGGTGCATGTCGATATCGACGTCGAACCGGCGGGCGAGTTCGAACACGCGGTCGATCTGGCCGGCGGGGTCGCTGTCGGTATAGGGCGCGGCGCCGACCACGCGAGCGCCGCGTTCCAGCGCCTCCACCATGAGCTCGTCGGTGCCCGGATTGTTGAGCAGCCCCTCCTGCGGGAAGACGCAGATCTCAAGGTCGATGGCCCAGCGATAGGCCTCGATCAGCGGCAGCACGCCGTCGAAGCCGCGCATGCCGATGCCGGGATCGACCTCCAGGTGGGTGCGCATGTGGGTCGTGCCCTGGACGATGCAGGCGTCGAGCACGCGGCGGGCGCGGGCGTTCACATCCTCGGCGGTGAACTCCCGCTTGACCCGCGCCACCTCGTCGATGGCCTCGGCGAGATCGCCGCGTTCCGCCTGGCAGCGGTCGAGGATGCAGGCCTTGTCGAGATGGATGTGAGTCTCGATGAAGCCGGGCGCCACCAGGAGGCCGCCCAGATCGACCACGGGCGCATCCGCCTCGATCTGCGGCGCGATCTCGGCGATGCGCCCGTCTGCGATGCCGATGTCGAGCTTGGTGCCGTCGCCGCCGGCGACGACCGCGCCGCGGAGGACCTGGTCCATCCTTGCCCCTCCCCGAGCGCCGCAGCGCCCCCTAGAGCATATCCGTCATTGAGAGAATCGTTAGGAATTCCCATTAGTTACGGA